>CAYZYE010000030.1:0-14082 GCA_964481205.1 uncultured Anaerolineae bacterium
CTGATCATTGATTTTCCAATCTAGGGCTTTTCCAGTTTTCAAAATGTCCCAAAACCTGGAACCTGTCGACATAAAGTTGCCTTTGAAACGAACTGGAAAAGTTTGGGCAGTTCCATAAATTTGCTTATTTTATTCTCTGGAACTGCCTGACTGACTTTATCCAACCACCCAACCGTTTCATCAATGCCACTGAGGTCTGTTTCGTTTTGATCCTAGCACAAGGACTTGCGCGTGCAGGGCGGCTGGTTGATATTCTTTACCAAGGGGCGAGTATAATGCAACTGAGCGCAAAAGTCAACAAGACCTGGTTTGTCACTTGACAAGCCGGAAAAAAACAGATATAATCTTATTTGACAGGATGTCCATAATATTATTTTCTGGATACCCTGAAAATAGGAGTCGATATGCTCACCCCACATGCCGAAGAATACCTGGAGGCGATCTATAGACTGGGCGGCCAACAATCGCCGGTGCATCTTTCGCTTCTGGCCGAGTGTCTCAACTTGTCCGCCGCATCGGTCAACGAGATGGTGCGGCGATTAGAAGAGCAAGCGTTGGTGCATTATATGCCCTACAAAGGCGTGCAGCTTGGGCCAGAGGGCTTGTGCAAGGCGCTTGCCATCCTGCGCCGTCACCGGCTCTGGGAGCGTTTTCTCACCGACTTGCTCGGCCTGTCGTGGGATTTGGTGCATGAAGAGGCGTGCCGCCTGGAACACGCTGCTTCCGATCTCGTCACCGAACGGCTGGCGGACTTGTTGCAGCACCCCGGTCGATGCCCGCATGGAAAACCGATGCCTCAACCCGGCTGCCAGCCGATCGCGCAGCCGGAAGCGTTTCCCCTCTCTTCCCTGCAAGCCGATCAAACGGCAACCGTGGCCTATATTGCCCGCGAAGAACCCCAACTGCTGCGTTATCTCGATACGTTGGGCCTGCTCCCAGACACGCAGGTCATGGTCCAAGCAGTCGCTCCATTTGATGGGCCGTTGACGATCCAGGTCAACAGCACGCAACACGTTATTGGCTATCAAGTCGCTTCGACAATTTACGTGAATCAGATCGTGGATGAGCAAAGCGCCATTCATCAAACCACAACAGGAGACACCGAATGACCAATCAATCTATCCCTTTGACCAAACTGGCGACGCGCGAAAAAGGCACCATGCTGCGCCTGAGAGGAGGGGCCGGCTTTGTCTCTCGACTGGCCACCCTGGGGTTCACGCCCGGCGCGCCGTTGACGATGGTTCAAAATTACGGCCACGGGCCGTTGATCGTCCTGGTACGAGACGCCCGCATCGCTCTGGGGCGGGGAGAGGCGGCCAAAATCATTGTCACGAGGGGCAATCATGACTAGACCATTACCAGACTCACCAACCAAGATGTCGATTCTGGACATGCCCACCCGCCCGTTGACCGTTGCCCTGGCCGGTCAGCCCAACGTGGGAAAATCGACGATTTTCAACATGCTAACAGGAATGAACCAGCACGTTGGCAACTGGCCGGGCAAAACCGTCGAGAACAAAGTCGGTCAATATCGTCAGGGCGACACAGTGATCAATCTGGTCGATCTGCCCGGCACCTACAGCCTGACCGCCAACTCGGAAGAAGAGCGCATTGCCCGCGAATATATCATTGGCGAACACCCCGATGTGGTCGTCGCCGTGGTCAACGCGGCCATTTTGGAACGCAGCCTCTACTTGTTGGCCGAACTCTTGGCCCTGCCGGCGCCGGTGGTCCTGGCGCTCAACATGGTCGATGTGGCCGAGCAAGAAGGCGTCAAAATCGAACCGGTGGTGCTCGAGGCCGCGCTGGGCATTCCGGTAGTGCCGATGAACGCAGCCAAGGTCCGGGGCATAGACCAACTCTCGTCGGCAGTGGTCGCGCTGGCGCACGGCGAGTTGGACTATGCCCCCAACGTGCCCACGATCCGCGCCGATCACCGGGCCATCCTGGACGAAATCCAGGCGACGATCCAGAATTATGTCCCCGCCCCGTATCCCCCTTCCTGGGTCGCCGTCAAACTATTGGAAGGCGATGCCCAGGTTATGCAGATGATACAGAACAGCCTGTCGCCGGAGCGGTGGCGGCACGTTCACGCCATCTTGCACCAGCACGAAGACGCCATCCTCGATGTGGCCGGCGCGCGCTATGAGTGGATCGGGCGGATGGTGCGCGCGGCGCTGGTCCGGCCGCGCGCCGGGCAAGTGACGGTGACAGAGCGCCTGGACCGCATCGCCACCCACCCGTTTTGGGGACTGGTCGTGTTGTTGAGCGTGCTGGGGATGGTCTTTTGGCTGACCTATACGCTGGGCGCGCCGATGCAAGAGTGGCTGAATAGCTATGTCATTCAAGCCCTGGCGACGTGGCTGCGCAGCGTCCTCGCCGGCGCGCCGGTGTGGGTCGGCAGCTTGATCGCCGATGGGTTGCTCTCCGGCGCGGGGCTAATGATCACCTTTTTGCCCATCCTGACCATCTTTTTTGTCGCTCTGGCCGTGCTGGAAGACAGCGGTTATATGGCGCGCGGCGCGTATGTGATGGACCGGTTCATGCACTTGATCGGTCTGCACGGCAAGAGCTTTATGCCTCTCTGCCTCGGCTTTGGCTGCAACGTACCTTCGGTGATGGGCAGCCGGATCATCGAGTCGCCGCGCGCGCGGCTGCTGACGATCTTGCTCTCGCCCTTGATCCCGTGTACGGCGCGCATGTCGGTGATTGCGGTCTTGGCGCCGGCCTTTTTTGGCCGGGGTGCGTTTCTGGTCACCTGGGGACTGCTGGGGTTGAGCCTGTTGATGCTGGTTGTGCTGGGCGTACTGATCAACCGCCTGGTGCTCAAAGACGAACCGGTCGCATTCATCATGGAACTGCCGCTCTATCATGTTCCCAACGGGCGCACTATTGCCATTTCCGTGTGGCAAAACATTGCCGCCTTTGTGAAAAAGGCCGGGTCGGTGATCCTGGTGATGGCGATCGTCATTTGGGCGCTTTCGACTTTTCCGGGACCGGGGATCGAGAACAGCCTGATCGGCCATATCGGGCGCGCCCTCGCCCCGCTCGGTCAGTTGATGGGGCTGGAATGGCCGATGCTGGTCGCGCTACTCACCAGTTTCATCGCCAAAGAGAACACCATCGCCACACTGGGCGTCATCTATGGCGCCGAAGCGCACGGGCAGGCGTTGACCGACATACTGGCCGGCGTGCTCACCCCCGCTGCGGCATTGTCCTTTTTATCGACCCAGGTTTTGTTCATCCCCTGCGTCGCCACCGTCGCTGCAATCAAGCAGGAAACAAACTCGTGGAAATGGACGGTGTTTAGCGTTGGATTGCTTTTGTTCGTCTCGCTGTTCGTCGGTATCCTCATCTACCAGGGCGCACTGTTGTTGCAGATTGGAGTGTGACATGTTGACACAATTGTTGGATCGCATTGCCCAAGGCGGCGCGTGGACGGTCGAGTCTTTGGCCGAGGCGTTACAGATCACCCCGCGTCTGGTTGAAATGATGCTCCAAGAGTTGACCGCGCGCGGCTATCTCGAACACACCACGGGCGGCTGCGCCGGCGCGTGTACCTCGTGCGCGATGGCATCACATTGTATCAAGGGAGCGGCGCAGGGCAGCAGCAGAGTCACCGTTCTGTGGCGGCGGAATGGGGATTCCGTCGCGGCGGGCTTATGACCCCAACCGGACATCGAGGGCGGTGTATCGCTGCGCGACCTGGTTGTTCCGCACGGCGATCGAGATCGCCTTGCGCGTGCCAACCAGAACGACCAATTTCCTGGCCCTGGTCACGCCGGTGTAAAGCAGCGGGCGCTTGAGCATCATATAATGGGTCATCATCACCGGCATGACCACGGCCGGGTACTCGCTGCCCTGCGCCTTGTGTACGCTGATCGCGTAGGCCAGCGCCAATTCGTCGGCGCTGCTCCAATCGTATTCCACCACGCGGTCGTCGATCTTGACGCGCAGCGTCTGGTTGACGGCGTCGATGGCGACGATGCGCCCCAGGTCGCCATTGTACACGTCAAGGTCGTAATTGTTGCGCAGTTGAATCACGCGGTCGCCCACGCGAAACCCGCGCCCTCCGAGCCGGCGCTCGGCCTTTTTCGGCGACGGCGGGTTGAGCGCCGCTTGCAGCCTGGCATTGAGGTTGCTCACGCCCACCGCGCCGCGATACATTGGGCAAAGCACCTGAATCTCGTCCAGCGGATCGTAGCCAAATTTGCGCGGAATGCGATTTTTGACAATATCGACGATCAATTCGGCGGCACGATCGGGGTCGTCCTGCCCAAAGAGAAAAAAATCGTTGGCCTTGTTGTCGAGGGCCGGCATTTGTCCCCGGTTGATGAGGTGCGCGTTGGCGACGATCCGGCTGTTTTGCGCCTGCCGAAAGATCAGGTCGAGGCGCACAACCGGCAGCTCGCCAGAGTCAATGATGTCGCGCAGCACGTCGCCCGCGCCGACGCTGGGCAGTTGGTCCACATCGCCGACAAGCAGCAGATGGGTGGCCGGATCGAGCGCCTTGAGCAAATGGTTGGTCAACAGCAAGTCGAGCATGCTCGCCTCGTCGACGATGAGCATGTCGGTATCGAGCAGATTCTCCTCGTTGTGTTTGAACCCCTGGCCGGGCCTGAAACCCAGCATACGGTGGATGGTCTGGGCGGGGTGGCCGGTCGCCTCGGCCAAACGCTTGGCGGCGCGCCCGGTGGGCGAGGCGAGGTTGTAGCGGCGCGCAAATTTGGACAGCAGATCGATGATCGTGCGCACGGTGGTGGTTTTACCCGTGCCCGGCCCGCCGGTCAGCACCGACACCTTGGCGCTCAACGCGGTGCGCACCGCCTCTTTTTGCCGTTCCGAGAGGCGCACGCGCCCCCGGTCGTCGCCCAACAACAGCCGCCACATGACCTCTTGTTCGATGTTGAGGCGGCTGCGCGGCAGAGTCAGCATTTTGCGCAGCCGCCCGGCGACGCCGATCTCGCCATAGTAGAACGGCGTCAGGTACACGGCTTGCTCTTCTCGAATCTCGGGCGGAGGGGCATTGGGAACGCGATCGCTCTGGACGGTGTATTGCAGCGTTTCGCGGTGAATTTGCGCCTCTTGCTCCAGCGTCTCCAGACTGGCCTGCGTCAACCTGACCGGCACCTCGAGCATTTTGGCCGCTTTGGCGATCAGTTGACCTTGCGGGGCATAGACATGCCCCTGGTCGGCCATTTCGCCGAGCGCATAGGCCACGCCGGCGGCGATGCGTTTAGGCGAGTCGGCCGGCAAACCCAGGTTTTGGGCGATCTGGTCGGCGGTCTTGAACCCGATGCCCTTGATCTCGCGCGCCAGCCGGTAGGGATCGTCTCGCACAACCTGAACCGAGGCGTCGCCGAACGTCTTGTAGATTTTCACCGCCCACGAGGGGCGCACACCGTGCCCCTGCAAAAAGATCATCACCTCGCGGATCTGCTTTTGCTCGTCCCAGGCCGCGCCGATCTGGCGCACGCGCTTGCGGCCAATGCCCAGCACATCGAGCAGCCGTTTCGGCTCGTGTTCGATCACGTCGAGGGTATCGACGCCAAACTTGTTGACAATGCGCTCGGCCATCACCGGGCCGATGCCTTTGATCAGCCCAGAGCCGAGGTATTTTTGGATCCCTTGCGCGGTCGCCGGCAAGACGGTGCGATAGTTGACGACCTTGAACTGGCGTCCGTATTGCGCATGTCGCGTCCACAGCCCTTCCAATTCCAGCGTTTCACCGGCGTTCACATCGGCCAGGTTGCCGACGACGGTGGTCAGATCCAGTTTGCCCTTGACGGCCAGACGGATCACGCTGTATCCGGTTTCCGGGTTGGCATAGGTCACTCGTTCGACCATGCCGCGCAGGGTTTCGAGCATGTGGTTACAATTTCTCCAGATTGGCAAAACTCGCGGCCAGCGTTTTCAGGCCGCGCCCCTTGAACGCCACCGTAATGTCCCAATCGCTGCCCCGTGATTTAACGTGAAGCACCGTTCCTTGACCAAAAGCGTGGTGTCGAACCTTGTCGCCCGCTTTGAACGGCCCGTTGCCCGCCGTGGTCGCGGATCGTGCGCGGCGGCGCGTCGACGCGCCGCGTGACGCGCGCTTGCTGCGGCCGGCGCCTTTCTTTTTGTCGGGGTCGGTTTTGAGCCTGGATGGAATGTCCCGGAGATAAGGCGATGGATCGCTGACCTCGCTGTTACCCCACACCGTCCGCCGGAAGGTGTGCAGCAGGTACAGGCGGTCCTGGGCGCGGGTAACGCCGACATAGAGCAGTCGGCGTTCTTCTTCCATCGCGTCGGGGTCGTCAAAAGAGCGGCTGTGGGGAATCAGTTTGTCGTTCAGGCCAACGATAAACACCACCGGGAATTCAAGCCCTTTGGCGGCGTGCAGGGTGAGCAGCGTCGGCGCGTCGGAATCGTCGAGGTTGTCGACGTCGGAGACGAGCGAAACTTGTTCCAGGAGGGCGCTCAGGCTTTGTTCCGCTTCGAGGTCCTCGTACTGGGCGGCGACGGCGCGCAGCTCGAGCACGTTTTCCCAGCGCGTTTCGCCCCGGTCGGTGCCGTCGCGCAGATGGCTTTCATAGCCGGTTTGTTCGATCACCTGATCGAGCAACTTGAGCGCCGCGACCTGGTCGCGCATCGACAGCCAACCGTTCCACATGACAAAGAACCGGAGCAGCGCCCGGCGTCCTGCGGCGCCGATCGGCGCCGTCTCCCCGTCCAAGATCGATTTTAGCGCCTCATAGATCGAGAGTCCTTTGCTCGCCGCCCAACGGTTGAGGCTGCCCAACGTTTTGGCGCCGATCTTGCGCGCGGGTGTGTTGATGACTCGCCCCAGGCTGACACTGTCGCTGGGGTTGTGGATGATGCGCAGATAGGCGATCAGGTCTTTGATCTCGCGCCGGGCGTAAAACCGCGTCGCGCCGACGAGTTTGTAGGGCATGCCGGCGACCAGAAAAGCGTCTTCGAGCGCGCGCGACTGGGCGTTGGTGCGATACATGATCGCGCAAGCGCCGGGGGCGATCCCTTGTTGCCCAAGTTGGCGGATGCGGTCGACGACCCAGCGCGCTTCTTCGTTTTCGTCATATGCCTCGTGTACAAAGGCCGGCGTGCCCTGGTCGCGTTCGGTAAACAGCGTCTTGGCCGTGCGTTGGATGTTGGGCGCGATCACGGCGTTGGCAACGCGCAGCACATTTTGCGTGGAACGATAATTTTGTTCCAGCAAGATTTTTTTCGCGTCGCCATAGTCCTGTTCAAAACGGAGCACGTTGCGAAAATCGGCGCCGCGAAAGGCATAGATCGATTGATCCTCGTCGCCGACGCCAAACAGGTTGCCTTCGCCGCCAGAAAACTGGCGTACCAGTTCGTATTGTACCGTGTTTGTATCTTGAAACTCATCGACCAGCACGTAACGGTAGCGTTGCTGGTATTTTTGCAGCAGCGACAGGTGTTCACGGAACGCGAGCACCACTTTGAGCAGCAGGTCGTCAAAGTCGAGGGCGTTGCTTTCGTCCAAGAGCTGCTGGTAGCGCACATAGATGCGACGCGCCACTTCTTCGGGATATGTGTGCGGCTCAAAGGTTTTGGGGGTGAGCATGTTGGTCTTGGCGCGCGAAATGATGTTGTGCATCGCGCGCGGCCTGAATCGCTTGTCGTCGATGTCCAGTTCTTTGAGCGCGCGGCGGATCAATGCTTGCTGATCGCTGTCGTCATAGATCACAAAGTTGGGGGCGATGCCCAGTGTGTCCGTCTCGCGGCGCAGCAGGCGCACGCAAATGGCGTGAAAAGTGCCAATGGTCAACCGGCTCAAGTCGGCGTTGCCGATCAGCTCGCCCAGTCGCTCTTTCATTTCGTTGGCCGCCTTGTTGGTAAAGGTCACGGCCATGATTTGCCACGGGCGCACCCGTTTTTCCCGGATCAGGTAGGCGACGCGATGGGTGAGCACGCGCGTCTTGCCCGAACCAGGACCGGCCAAAACAAGCACGGGGCCTTGGGTGGTGGTTACGGCGAGTTGCTGCGCCGGGTTGAGTCCGTCCAGTAATGAATTCATACAAATTTGCCCTTTATCGTAAAAGTTGGTCAAGTCGTTCCAGTACAAAATCCGGCTGCCAGGGGCTGCCGGCAAGCGCGGCCAGGGTTGTCGCGCCGGTGAGCGGCAGGGCGGTGGCCATGCCGGCCTGTTTGCCCATGCGCACATCGGTTCGCACCCGGTCGCCGACCATGAGGCATGCTTCCGGCGGCAGCCCCAGCACGTCGAGCGCGGCGCGGGCCATGATCGACGACGGTTTGCCGACCACTTGCTCGACTTTGTGATCGGTGCAGGCCTCGATGGCGGCAATGATGCATGCCGCGTCCGGTTCGCCGCCGCCGGGCACGGGGCAGTAAGGGTCGGCGTTGGTGGCGATAAACTGCGCGCCGGCGCGGATGGCGTCAAAGGCGATTTGCAGCTTGCGGTAGACAAAGGTGCGGTCAAAGCTGGCGATCACGACGTCGATCTCGCCCGGCGTTTCCGACAGGCGGAACCCGGCCGCGGTCAGCTCGTCCAGCAGCGGTTGCTCGCCGATGGCAAAGAGCCTGGCGTGAGGCGCGTTCCGGCGCAAATAGTGTACGGTGACATACGACGAATTGATCACCTGCTCGACCGGCGTGGGCAGGCCCAGCCGGGTCAGTTTGTCGGCATAGACGCGGCGCGGCTCGGTGGGCTTGTTGGAGACGAACACCATCTTGCGTCCGGCGCGGCGCAGCGTTTCGATGGCGCGTTTTGCGCCCGGCAGCAGCGCGTCGCCGAGGTAGACGGTGCCGTCAAGGTCGAACACATAGCCGTGGTACAGTTTGTTGGGCAGTCGATGTGGGGTCATGTTCTCCAGGCGCCGGTTCTGGGTTGCGACAATGCGCCCATTATAACAAAACCTCGCGTGGTTCGCAATTGACGGGCACAAGGCCAGGACAATTGCATCACAACATACCGGCGCTCGCTTTGCGCTCGGCCTGGATTGCCAAATCGAGACCCAAAATGGCAACCCCGGTCGTGTTCAGCTTGTTCAGCCGCCGGATCTGACGATCCGGCGGAAGCAGCTACTCTACCCGCCTGCAAGAGGCTATGCTACGGACGCCAAGCAAAGGAAACACGCTCTCTACTTCTCTGCGTTGGCCGACAAGATTTTTTGATAAGGCTGGATCATGCCGCGTTTGATGCGGCGGGTAAATTCCTGGCGGAAGCGGGGTATTTTGAGCAGAGGGGGGATCAGCGCGTTCATGATTCTGGTTCGCCAGTCGCGCTGCGGGAAATCATAGATGCCCAGCCGTTTGTAGGCGCGGTGATCGGCATAAAAGACGATACGCAATCGTCCCCAGATGTCGTCGCGAAAGATTTTTCTGCCGCCCAGTCCCAAAAAGGTATGCGGCTGGACATAACCCAGCCCGGCATAGTGGATCAGGTTCGCGGCCAATGCATGGATCAGATCGTCGGTGTGTCCCGATTCATCGGTGACAATGCCGGCCAGGTTGGATTGCTGAATTTCGATCCAGGCGCGGAGCACCTGGCGCAGGTTGGGAATCTGGCTCAACGGCCCAGAGATGATCAGTCCAAACTGTTTGCCCCGCAGCGACGGCGTGTGGGTGTTGAAAAAGGAGCGGTCAAAGAACGTCTTCCACATCGCCGACAGATACCGGTCGCGGATCGCCCCGGCAAAAACGATCACCTCGGCCGTTTTGAGCCGGGTGTTGAAAAAGTCGATATAGTCGTCCCGCCCCTGGTACACACACCGGTTGTCATAGCCGCATCGAAGGCAGCCCAGGCAGCCGCCTTTGATTTCCAGGTCGCGCAAATTGATCGTCTCGATCTCTTGCGCCAGGGACGCCGCAAAGCGATCGATCATACGCAGCAGGTTGGTTTGGTGCGGCTCCGCGTCGGTGAGGAGGACGATTTTTTTGCCGTGCGCGTCGATGGGTGGGCGAGGCGCGTCCGGCGTATAGTCGATGGTTGAGCCGGTGAGCGGCGCATAGGTTTTGAGCGTTGGCGCCTTGTTTTCGATGGCCGAGATAAAGGTACGGGCAAAGACGCGCAGTTGATCCCGGCCACGCGCATCGAGCATGTCTTGCATTTCGGCGGAAAAGGCGCCCACATAGCGCATGTCGAGGTCGTCGCAAACCGCCTGTACATAATTGTGCGCCGTGTGGTCGTAAAAGTGGATCGAGGTGGACAGTGAGGCGGTGTATTTGCCGGCAAAGGCATCTTGCACGCCGCGTTCCCAAATCAGCTCGATAAAGCGCTTATAGTTGCCATGGACGAGCATATAGTAGAGCGGAAAGGCCCACAGCACGCCGTCGGCGGCGCGGATGCGCTCAATGATCTCGCCGTGCAGCGCTTCCTCTCGCTCGATCTTGGGGAGGTGCTGCGCCACGTGAATGATGTCAAAGGTGTGCTGGGGGAAATACCCAGCCAGCAAGTGAACGTACTGCATCGTCACGCTGAGATCGCCTTTGGGGCTGCCGTTGAGAACGATGATCTTCATAGTCGAAATCCTTTCAGGCGGCTCATCCCGAGCCATAGCCCTGCCAGAATGGTTCGCCCTGGTAGGGTTGGTTGTCGTCCAATTCGTCGCGCCAGCGCAACAGTTCCCGGCGCAGCGCGGCGAGGCGTCCGGCATAGCGAGGCTGCCCGGCCAGGTTGTGCATTTCCCACGGATCGGCCTCGAGGTCGTAGAGCTGCGTGGTGCGCTGCCCGTCAACGACATATTCGATCAATTTGAAACCATCGTCCTGGACGGCGCGCTGAAATTGAGTGTAGGCAAAAAGCAGCGTGTTGCGGGGGCAGGCGTCTCGATGGATCGCCGGCGCGAGGCTTTTCCCTTCGACGGTGGCGGGAACGGGTATCCCGATCAGGTCACACAACGTTGGGTAAATATCCAATAAATAGCAATATGCGGCACTTTGTTTGCCCTGTGGAAGGCCGGGGCCGCTCAAGATCAGCGGCACGTGCAGGCTGTGGTCATACATGTTTTGTTTGCCCATCAGGCCGTGCCTGCCGATGGCCAGGCCATTGTCACCGGCGAGGACGACGATCGTGTTCTCGGCCTGCCCGCTTTTTTGCAGCGCCTCGAGTACGCGCCCGATCTGGGCATCGAGGTGGGTGATCATTGCATAATATTCGGCAATGTGGCGGCGAATTTCTTGCGCTGTGCGCGGAAACGCGGCCAGTTTTTCATCGCGGATGTACAGCGCGCCGTTGTCAAAAGGGTGCCTGGGCGCCAGGTTGGGCGGCAACTCGATCTCGGCAGGGTCGTACAGATCGAGATACTGTTTGGGCATCGTGCGCGGATCGTGCGGTGCCATGAACGAAATGTAGGCGAAAAAAGGGGCGTCGGCGTCATAGCGCCGTATAAAGTCGATCGCGGCGTCGCCAAACAGCTCGCTGGAATGCTTGCCCAGAGTGATGTGATCGCAGCGGCGCGTCCGCACATCATTCGAGCCGAACGGATCGCGGATAAAAGGATGGGTCTGGTTGTATTGGCCGGTCGGGTCAAAATCGCAAGCGGGGACGTTCCAGTGATCGTTCATGCCGCCAAAGAAAATCTCGGCGCCGGCGCTAAAACTGCGCGCATAAGACGATGGCCCGTTGTGCCATTTGCCCACGCCAAAGGTGGTGTAACCGGCCTGTTGCAGCGTTTCTCCAAGCAGCACATGTTCTTGGGGAATGCCTTGCCCTTGCGCTTGCAGGTGATAGAGCGTCCGCCCGGTCATCAGCATCGCCCGGCTGGGCATACACACCGCGCCTGACGAGCCGCCCATAATGTAGGCGTTGGTAAAGGTGACGCCGCGCTGCACGAGGGCGTCAAAGGTAGGGGTGATGATTTGCGGGTTGTTTAGCGCGTGAATGGTGTCAAAGCGTTGATCGTCGGTGAAGAAAAAGAGAATGTTGGGTTTTCGAGTCACTTTTTTGCTCCTGTGGGCCAGGGTTGTTGCGGGGACGGGCGTTTGAGCGTCGGAAATTCGGTGACGCGCAGGTTGGTGCAACCGTAGGGAATCAGGGTGAGCGTTTCCAGCGGTTGGTCGGATGTCACCGGGCTGGACGGCGTGTCGGCGGCGACGCCATTTTCCATCGACCAGGCGGCCAGACGCCGGCCACGCACCGTCGCCGAGACCGGCGCGCCATCCGGCGAGAACGGCATTTCGCCGGGGGGACGCCCGGTAAATTCCAGGTCGTCGGCCAGCGTTGTTTCGTCGATGTCGAGGGCATAGTTCCAGGGGGTGGTTGGATAGACTTGCCAGTCGGCGTGGAGCAGTTCGCGGTAAAAGTCGTCTTGGGTGTTTTTCGCGGTTTTTTCTTGTTCCGCTCCGGCTGGTTCGTCGTCGGCAGCGCGATGCTTGATCCGCCGCCATGCCTCGCCGATTTTGAGGCTGTAGACCAGCGGCCCGCGCTCGATCGCGGCGGCATTGTGGTAGCGGCGCGAAAGCGTGGGGCGCATTGGCAGAGTGAGGGTGATTTCGGTCGCGCCTTGCCAGCGGCGGTCGATCCGGAAAAAGGTCCCGGCCTGCGCGGGGCGCGTCTGGCCGTCGATGTGAACGGCTGCGCCTTTGGCCCAGGCGGGGATGCGCAGCAGCAGCGGAAATTCGACCGGGTGTTGGGCGACGATCGTAAAGCGCAGCGTGTCGCCAAAGGGGTATTCGGTGTCCAGACGGGCCTCGACGGGGGTGTCTTTGATCGTGGTCTTGAGCCGGCTCGGCGCATAGGCGACGGCGGCGAGGCCGTTGCCGGGCTGCATCCACAGGTGCGCGGCGAATTTGGGCCAGCCCTGGCTGAGGTTGGCGGTGCAGCAGCCATAGTTTGGTTCGACGCCAAACAGGTTCGAGGCGGGGCCGTTGGTGTTCCAGACCCAATTTTCCGCCTGCACGCTGCACTGAACCTGGTTGACCTGCTGGTCGTATTGGTGCGACCACATGTCGGGCGCAAAGGTTGCGGGCAGGGCGTTAAAGACGATCTTTTCCAGGCGGTCGCCAAAGGCCGGGTCGCCGAGCAGCGAGAGCAGCATTTCCAATGAAAAGGCATATTCGACGACGGCGCACAGTTCGACGCCGTGCGTGGGCCGCCGGCCGGCCAGACATTCGTCGCCGCTGAACACGCCTGTGACCATGCCGTGCCAGCGATCGAGTTGATCGAGCATGCCGTACACCGCAGCACGATCTCGAATATCGCTGCTTTGTCGCCACCACAAAGCGTGGGCCTTGAGCATCATCGCATTGTTGACGACGTGCCCCATATAGTTCCAACGTCCTTGAGGTGTGGGGGCGGTGAGCGGCCAGCGCGTAAAAAAGTGCGCCCAGTCGAACCCCTGGGCGTCTAGTTTGGCGGCCAGGTCGAGCAGCCAGGTTTCGCCGTTTTTCTCGTACAGCCAATGGATGGCGATCAGGGCCTCGAACCAGCGGAACTGCCCCCAATTGAACAAGGGCGCGCGGTCGATGCGCCGATCGAGCATGCGCAGATTTTTCTCCAGCGCCGTCAGGGCGCGTTCGTCGCCGCTGGCGTCGATGTACTGTACCAGCACTTTGGTCGCCAACAGTTGCGCCCAGATGTCATAGTGCGCGCTGGCCGGCTGCCCCGATGCGGCGATCATTGTGCGCGGCCCCAGCCAGCCGTCCTCGGCTTGATGGGTGAGGATATAGTCCATGTAGCGCGTCACTTTGTCTTTTAGAACAGCGTCATCGAGGGTGTAGGCCAGGGGGATGATGCCGTCGAGCCAGTAAGGCGCGCGTTCCCACGCTTCGGCGTCGCCGCCAAACCAGCGACTGTCGCGCACGTCGGGCCAAAACTCGTCGAGGTGGCCGCTGATCCCGTCGGCCTGGATGCGCAGTTGGCGCGCCAGCCAGCCGCCGGGGCGAATGCTGCCCAGTGGGAAGGGGCGGAAACGTGGTTCGTTCAGAGCGGCGCCGGTCATCACGATTGCTCCTCCCCGTGCCGCTGCCACCGCTCGCGCAGCATGTGCGCCGCCATCTTGGGGCGACGATCGCGGGTGAACACGCCTTTGAGGTTCAGCCCACCGGCGCGGCGCGTGCCCTGACCGGTTTTGAAATCGGCAAAATTCCAGACGTGCA
>CAYZYE010000030.1:14092-26339 GCA_964481205.1 uncultured Anaerolineae bacterium
ACGTGCAGCCCGGCGACAAAGGGGCGCTCGGCGGCTACATCGAGGTAGGCGCGCAAAAACTCGGTTTGGTATTCTTCGCTCCACATTTCTGGCGGGTCGCTGTGCATTCCGGCGATCGTGTCCGCGCCAAACTCGGTGATCACGATCGGCCGCCCCAGCTGCGCGTTCAGCCCATCGAGTTCCCGGGCCAGCAGCGCCGCGCCGGCGTCGATTTGACCGCTCTGCGTGTACCAGCCCCAGTAGCGGTTGATGCACGCCACGTCGGACAGGGCCAGCCATTCCACCGGGCAGCCCATGATCCCCACCAATGTCGCCAGACGTGAGGGATCGAGCGCGCGGGTCAGGTCGAACAGTTCTTTGAAAAAGGCCGTGCCCGCGGCCAGTTTCGCATCGTCCTCGTCATCATCGCCACCGTCACCGCCTACAAGGCGGCGGATCATATCCGGCGGCATCGGCTCGTTGGCGACGCTCCACATGATCACGCTGGGGTGGTTTTTGTCGCGGGCGATCAGCTCGGTCATTTGTTGTTTGCACATTTGGAGCCGCGCGTCAATGTTTTCTGCGCCGTCTTCAAAGATCAATCCCACCGCCGGTATCTCGTCGATGACCAGGATGCCCTCACGGTCGGCGATGATCATTTGCTCTTCCGAGTAGGGATAGTGCGAGGTGCGGTACGAGTTGGCGCCGATCCATTTGAGCAAAGAATAGTCCTTGATGATCAAAGGCATATTCAAACCGCGCCCGTGAATGGGAAAATCTTCGTGGCGGCCAAAGCCGGTGAGAAAGATCGGCCGGCCGTTGAGCAGGATTTGCGCGCCGTCGACGGCAATGGTGCGGATGCCCACGTCGAGGGTGTAGCGGTCAATGATGGCGTCGGTGTCAGTCAAGGTGATGGTCAGTTGGTATAGATATGGATCGTCGGGGCACCACAGGCGCGCGTCTTGTACGGTGAGCGTGGCCGAGGCCCGGCCGTCGACAAAGGTCAGTGGCGCTTGCAGGTGAACGTTTTCGCCGCGCAGCGCGACTTGCCCCGCCGTGTTGCCGCCCGCTTGCTCGACCTGAACCCGGACCACGCCATTGGCGCCGTCGATCTCGGTGGTCACAGTCACATCCTCGATGCGGGTTTTGGGCACGGCATAGAGGATCACCGGGCGCTGAAGGCCGGTATAGGGGAAAAAATCGAAACTGGTGTTGGGATAGCCGGACATAAAAGCGCCCATGCCGCCGCGGCCGGCATTGCCCGGTGGCACGCGCGTTGGTTCGAGTCGCCCCTCTACCTGGATGGCCACGGTGTTGGCCCGGCCCCAAACGATCTGGCCGGTCACGTTAAAAGCAAAAGGCAGGTGTCCGCCTGCGTGCTCGCCGACTCGCTGCCCGTTGACCCACACTTGGGCCGCATAGTTGGCCGAGCCGACGCGCAAGAACACATCCTGGTCTTGCCAGCTCTCCGGCGCGTAAAACTCGCGCGCGTACCAGGCCAGATCGAGATAGTCGCGCGTGTCCTGGTACAACTCGTTCCAGCTGGCCGGAACGGCGATGACGCGCGGCGATGGCAGTCCATTGACCCAGCCTTCGCTTTCGCCTACCTGATCGGGGTCGAGTTCAAAGTCCCAAAACCCGGACAGGTCGAGTTTGTTGCGTTTGTCGTTTTGTTGTGGATATAACATTTTTGCTCCTCGAGTATGGTCGAACGTTATTTTTGATTTTTATTATCCGCCCAAACGCCCCATTTGTCAACCCGCCTTTTTGGAATGGCTGTTCAATTCTAATTTGTGACTAAAGTCACTGCTGGCGGGCTAAAGCCGGGCGTCCTACCTGCGTGGACGCCATCACTGGCGTGGACTCGTCGCCGTAGGGGGACGACCAGCAAACGGCTCGCCAGGCGCGGTTTCAACCGCTGGATTGTAGAATTGAACAGCCCTGCCTTTTTGGAATGGCTGTGTTTCAACTGACTTGCGCGGATGTTTACGACGGTTGGCAGGTGCGCCTGGGTTTTTCCGCACACTCGGGTACAAAAAGTCCGTTTGACAAAATCGGCAAATGGGATATAATTAGCCAGATAACGTTATCAAGCTAAGGAGTTTTTTGATGAGCGCATCTGAACCATTGGGACATTTGCTGTCGAGAATTTGCCAATTGACCCACGCACGTATGCACATGCTGGCCGGGCAAACGGGGTTGCATCGCGGGCAGACGTTGGCGCTCAAGGTGCTGTCGGCCCAAGATGGGCAGACGCACGCCGAGTTGGCCGGGCGGTTGTGTGTGCGCCCTCCAACCGTGACCAACATGATTCACCGTCTGGAAAAAGCGGGGCTGGTCGAACGCCGTCCCGATCCGTCGGACCAGCGCCTGTCGCGGGTTTATCTCACCGAAAGCGGCATTGGCGTCCAGGCGCAGGTGAAAAAGGTATGGGCCGATTTCGAGACCCTGGTCTTTGCCGGGTTGGACGAGTCGGAAAAGAATCAATTGAAACGTATTTTTGAAAAAATCGAATATAATCTAGGTATCAAGGAGGAATGATGAGTCAAGCACTACGGATGTGGATCGAGATCGTTTTTGATGTCAGCTATTTGGTTGTGGTGTGGGGTTTTGTGATCGCCATGTGGCAGCGGCGAGCGTCTGTGCAGCCCCAGGCGCGTTCTGTCGCGCGTCTGTTCATGTGGGCTTTTGTCCTGCTGGCCTTGGGCGACACGGGGCATGTGGGGTTTCGCGTGTGGGCCTATGCGCGCGGCGGGTTGGACACCCAGGTTGCGCTATGGGGCGCGTCGTTCAGGTTGATCGGCCTGGGGTCGCTGGCGACGGCGGTGACGGTGACGGTTTTTTACATGTTGGCGCTGTTGATCTGGCAAAAGCGTTTTGACAAACCGTTGGGCTGGTTTGGTTTGCTGCTGCTTGCTGCCGGGGTGGTGCGGCTGGCGGTGATGGCTTTTCCGCAAAATCACTGGGCCAATGGCGTTGCACCCACAAGTTGGTCGCTGGGACGCAATGCGCTGCTGATCTTGCAAGGGTTGGGCGTGGCCGGGTTGATTTTACGCGACGCCTTGGCCGCCCAAGACCGTACCTTTCAGTGGGTGGGGTACATGATTTTGGTGTCGTATGCCTTTTACATCCCGGTGATCTTGTTTGCCCGCCAGGTACCGGTGTTGGGGATGTTGATGATGCCCAAGACGGTGGCGTATGTGGTGATCGCCTGGCTGGGATTTGCCAATTTGTTCAGCTTGCAGTGGTCAGAGTCAAAGCCAATACGGGCCAGTTAGCCAAAACGCTCGTTTGAAATAGACGCCCACAAGGGGCGATGCTACAGCCGCCCAAACCATTTGACACACACCCAGTTCAAATTCTGGAATTCTTTCAAGCAGCGATCATCCGGCCTCGATCTCGGCAATCTCGACGACGCGATGTTGGCGCATAGACTCGTCGGCGGCATAGGCGATGAGATGACCATAGATCGAGTCCGCGATCGTCGTCGTCGAGATTGAGGCCGGTTCGCCGCGCAGCACCGAGACAAAGTCTTGCACCAGACGCATGTCGCCGCCGCCGTGCATATCGTTGGAGACGTTTACGTCCACGTGCTCCTCGCTGTAAATGTGCCCGGCGCGCGCGTCGGGGTGACGAACGACAAAGACGCCGTCCTCCATTGCGCCTTCGATCTCGCCGTGCGTGCCCACCAGGTGGATCGTGCGGGCGGGGCGCGCTGTGCCGCAGGTCATCGTGTGCGCAGCGACGGCGCCGTCGGCAAATTCAGCGATCACGGACTGGTGATCGACCACATCATTGTCGCAGCGCCACACGCAGCGACCATAGGGGTTGTCGGTGCGCAGCGATTCCAACTTGATTTCCAGGGTGAGGTTGCCCCGGCTTTCCAGCGATTCCCAGGCGTAAAATCGCCATAGACCTTGCTCGATATAGTGCTTTTTGGCCGAATAGGGGCAGGTTGGCTCGATCTCGCAATCGACCAGGCAGCGCGTGCCGGCGCCGGGTGGGGCCTTTTCGGGGCGAAAATAGGTGAGACTGCCGTGGCTGGACACGCGCAGCGGGCGGACGCCGCTTTTGAACCACGAGATCAGGTCAAGATCATGGCAGCACTTGGCGAGCAAGATTGGGTTCGACTCGTCGCGCCGCCGCCATTTGCCGCGCACAAAAGCGGTGGCCATGTGGTGATAGCTGACCCGTTCGCTGCTCTGGATGTTGATTATTTCTCCGATCTCGCCGTCGAGTACGCGCTGGCGGATCGCCATGTAAAACGGGGCGTAACGCAGCACGTGGCAGATCATCAATGTGCGCTGCGTCTCGCGCGCCGTCGCCAGCAGCTGTAACAACTCGGCCCGGCTGGGGGCGATCGGCTTTTCGAGCAGCACGTGATACCCAGCCCGCAGCAAGGGCAGGGTGGTGGGTACGTGCAGGCGATCCATCGTGCCATTGATCGCGGCGTCGGCAAAAGCGGGCCGCACGGCCAACGCCTCGGCCGAGTCAAAGCATCGCTCCGGCGGGATGT
This sequence comes from uncultured Anaerolineae bacterium, assembly GCA_964481205.1. Taxonomy (GTDB): domain Bacteria; phylum Chloroflexota; class Anaerolineae; order JAFGEY01; family JAFGEY01; genus CAYRXM01. The sequence continues at coordinate 18,588 of CAYZYE010000030.1, forward strand.
CGAACACCGAGGCCGCGCGCGCCAGACGGTCGGCGTCCGGGTCGGCCAGACCAACGATCTCGAGTTCGTCTGGATATTGAATGGCATAGGCGCCATAGAGCCGGGTGCGATGTCCCAGGCCGATGAGCACAGCAGAGCGTTTCGTGTGAGCCATAGATGTGGTTTCCTTTCTGGGAAATCGGCGTTCGCGGATTGACTTTATCCAAAGCGTCCTTGGTTAATCCTGGGTTTTTCAGCATGCTTCCAACGCAGTCCGTTTACGATGGCGCAAACCTGGCATTTATGTCCGCCGGGCAGACAGAGCGCGAGTCGCGTATTGGATCCCGGCTTGCAGGTCGGCTTGTACCATCAATGCGCCGATGTCCAGCTCGAGGTCGCTCAACGTTTCGGCGACGCCCGGCCGGATGCCAACCAGCACCGGCTCGGCGCCCAACAAGCGCGCCGCGTCCAACGATTCGGCAAGCACCAGCGCCGCATCGGGCGAGATATATTGCACGCCGGTCAAGTCAATGATCGCCACCTGCACGCGGTGCGTCTTGACGCCCTCTAGCAGCACGTTTGCGATCAAGCCGGAACGTTTCACATCGACATTGCCGACCACCGGCATGACGATGGTGTGCGGCATCACCGGCAGCACCGGGCTGGACAGTTCGGCCATGGCCGCGGCCAATTTGCTCTGCTCGGCCAATGCCCGCTCCAGACGTCGTTGCCGGTTGCGCATCTCGGTCACATCTGTCAGCAGGATCATTTGTCCCAACAGCCATCCCCGGTCATGATAAATCGGGTTGACGCGGATGCGAACGCGCCGGTACGTCTCGCCGCGCCCAATCTCGATCTCGCGATCGTAGCGCGTTTCCGGTTCGGCCTGAATTTTCTGCACCAGCGAATCCAGCGATGCCGTATCGCCCCCCTGGTTCCGCCAGGGTATGAACAATTGCTCACCAGGTTGGTGCAAACTGGACTGCCGGGGCGCAGCCAACAACTGCGCGGCCACGTCGCTGATCCGCAACACCTGCCGATCGACGTTTAGCACCACCACCCCATCGGTCATACTGTCGATCAATTTGTGCATAGCGATGTCGAGCGGGGTAAAAAGACGCCGGTTGGCCGCGTACCCCAATGCCAACACGAGCAAAAACTCGGCCAACAGATCGATGCCCGGAAACGATCGCCGCACAGCGCCCTGCACAACCGGTCTGATGAACGGCATCGCCAACACGACCAGCAGCGCCGGCGACAGCGAGACGCGCCACTGCGCATCGGCCCGGAAAAATCGCCACACCAGGACGCCCAGCGCGCCCCAGGCCGGGACCGCGCGCAAGAATTCCAACTCGACATGCCATCGATCATCCGCACTGTAAAAAATCGTCCTTGTTCCAAAATGATCGGACAAAATGGCAATGCCGGCAAATGCCGCGAGCACCACGACCAGCGCCGTGTACCCCTTGACCCAGCCGGGGCGAGGCGCAGGCCCCCAGACCAGCTCCAGCGACAGCAGCCACAAGACAACGCCGAGCAAGACGAAACTGGTCAGCGCGCGCGACAAACTTGCCCACCGCGCCACAGCCGCGCCAGGCGTCGTCGAAACGATCAGCGCGGCAGCCGCGCTCAAAGCCACGCAAAGCGCCAACAGGGAAAATAGACGATTGCTGCGTTCGTGGGGATCGATCACATACACATGGACCAACAAGCCGACCGCAAAGACGAGGGGTAAAAAAAGCCAATAGACCATCTCGAGACCCTTCCGCTACACACCAACACGAGTCCGCTGAAAAAAATACCAACCGCCCCCAGCAGCATTATACCATAGCGAATACGGCAAAGCAATGCTTGACCGTACATCTAGTTTCTGCTATAATCGCAAGTGGTATGTCCACATGTACCATTTTGCCAAAGGAGGAGAGATGACAACTCGGTCTGGTCTCGTTTCACATCCCGGCAATCGTCCCCAACCTCTTGCTCAAGAAACCTTTGAGCGTCCCACATTTTTCAAGGGTCTGCTTCTGGTTGGGCCAGGACTGCTTTTCGCCATTTTGATCGGCCTGGCCTCTTGGAACGGCGTCCTGGGAGGGAAAAAAGGGTTTCTAGGAGGCAAAGGCGGCCCGCTTTACAATTATCAGGGTATGATCGGCGCTTTGATCTTGGGAAGCGCTGTCTTGTTGTTGAGCATTTTGATCAGCGTCATCGCCTTGCGTTTGCTCACCACCGGCCGCGAACAACGTTATTGGCGCAATACACTGACGGCCTATCTAATGTTGTCTCCTGTGGTGATCATTACCACCGTTTTCACCTTTGTCGCCATCATCTACGCCCTTTATGTCAGCGTACATCACTTTGGCCTTGGCGAGGTGGCGCGGCGCAAGGTGCCAGAATTTATCGGCCTGGGCAACTATGTGGAAGCGATGATCAAAGAGGGCAGCCGGCGCGACGAATTTTGGAAATCGCTCAGCACCACGCTGTGGCTGACCATCGGCTCGATCCCTTTTCAAATTGCGTTGGCGTTGGGCATTGCCGTCCTCTTGTTTCGCAAAATGCGCGGCGTTGACTTTTACCGCACTTCATTTTTCCTCCCCTATGTCACGGCGACGATCGCTCTGGCGCAAGTGTGGGTCGTCCTCTTTAGCCGTGGCGACGTGGGGTTGATCAATAACATTTTGGAGACCTTGGGCATCGCCCGCCAGGGTTGGTTGATGGAGTCGCGCAGCATTTTCGACATCCTCAGCGGGGGGCTGATCAAGTGGGGACCCAGCCAGGCGTTGGTGGTGATCATGATGTACTCGGTGTGGAAATATTTTGGTTTCAGCGTCGTGATCCTGCTGGCCGGCCTGTCTAACATTGCCCCGGCACTGTACGAAGCCGCACAAATCGACGGCGCAAACGCATGGCAAAGTTTTCGCCGCATCACCGTCCCACTGCTCAGTCCCACGCTGTACTATGTCACCCTGATCTCGTCGATCGGGTCGCTGCGTTCATTCGACACCGTCTACCAGCTCTCCATCCGCGCGTCGGCCGGCTCTGGCCCCGGCGGGCCGCTAGACACCACGCAAACCCTGGTCATTTACATTTTCAACCAGTTTTGGCGAGACCACTATTTTGGTTATGGATCGGCGCTGGCGCTGATCCTCTTTGTGATCATTTTGATCATCACAATGATCCAGCAACGCATCGCCAGCAAACAGGTATTTTACGGTTAGCCCCAACGGCCAAGAACGGTCGATACGGGTCGAGACCCGCCATCGACATCAGAACCAGGGAAGACGAGGAGAAACGTATGGGAGCCAGTGCAATGCCTCAAAAGCAATTTCGTTTTCCGCGCCCAAGCAGAATCGCGATTCACGCCATCTTGATTGTTGGATCGTTGTTGTGTATCTTTCCTTTTGTTTTTATGATCCTCAAATCATTCAACTCGGTATACGAGGCCACCGCCTGGCCTCCGGTGTGGATCCCGGCCAAATGGCGCGCGCTCAACTATAGCGTCGCCTGGAGCACGGTCTCTTTTGGCCCAATGATCGAACTGGAAAACGTCGAGGGGGTGTGCGACAGAATTTGCAACATTTACATCGAATTTTGGGCCGTCTTTTTCGCCCTGACCAATTTGCTCATCGCCGGCGTGGCGCTGTCCATTCTGGCAAAAAAATTCCCAACCCGGTCGAAATGGTTGCTCCCAATCGCCGTTGCGCTCCTGGCGCCGAGCCTGGGGCTGTTCATCTGGGGCGCGCCATGCCGCATCGAATCACGCGACGGCTATTTGCCGATCACGCCGGACGACCCGGCCAAAGCCGAAGGCAAGATCAATGTCCTCCAACTCTTGGGCTTTGACCACAACTGGACCTACCAACCGCCGGATGGCTATTTGACCTCCGGGGAAGCAGAGCGAGAATTGATGCCGGCCAAACCGATCACATTGTGGCGGTTTTTGCGCCTGATCCCGCGGGCCGGCGAAGGCAAAGCGCGGCAAGGATTCGTGCTCAACACCATCTGGGTGGCATTGATCAACGTGCCCGCCGTCCTGCTCACCTCCATCCTGGCCGCGTATGCCTTTGCCCAGATCGACTTTTATGGCAAAGATTTCCTGTTTGTCCTGCTGCTCTCGACCATGATGATCCCGCGAGAAGCAGTCTTGATCCCCAACTATATCACCGTCGCCGGCGTGCTGCGCTGGCACGACACGTTCAAAGCGTTGACCGTTCCCTTTATGGTCAGCGTGTTCAACATTTTTTTACTGCGCCAATTCTTTCTGAGCATCCCCACCGACTATTACGACGCAGCGCGGCTGGATGGAGCCGGACACCTGGGCTACCTGCGGCATGTCGTCATCCCAATGTCCACCTCGCCGCTGGCGGTGGTCACACTGTTCACCTTTCAGGGCACGTGGAATTCGTTCCAATGGCCGTTGATTATGGTCAAAGAAGCCCACCAAATGATCCAGGTCGGCATGTCGGGCTTTAGCAGCGAAGGCGGCACCGATGTACAGCTGGTCATGGCCGCCGCCACATTCAGCGTTCTGCCCGTTGCCATCCTATACTTTTTGGCGCAACGAACCTTTATCGAAAGCGTTGCTACATCTGGCCTCAAAGGCTAAAACCCAGGGCGGGCGCTTTATCGACCAACGGGCGCAAGGCCAGGAGGCCACTGAAAAACCCCAGATTAACCAAGGACGCAGAGAGCATTTTATATTTGCAAATATTCACGTTGTTACTCGATGCTTTATTTCTTTGCGCTCTCGGCACTCTCTGCGGTTGGCAGGTGTACTGGGTGGTTTTTCAACACGCTCCTAGACTACAGGACGCCTGTACCATAGCCCCACGTGGGCGTATCGCAAAACCTACCGGGTCCACATGACCGGAAAGGAGGTGCTAGACGAACAACAAATCAACATAACGGTCAAAAAAGTAATTCCAGATCATCAAAAATAAACAATTCAACTCTGAAGGAGAAGAACAATGTCCCGCAAGAAATTTGTATTCAACGTTGGGTTTGGCCTCTTGCTCATCGCCAGCTTGGTGTTGAGCGCCTGCCAGCCCAAAACCGTCATCGTCAAAGAAACGGTCCAGGTCCAAACCGAAGTGACCAAAATCGTCGAAAAAGAAAAAGAAGTGACCAAGATTGTCGAAAAGGAAAAAGAAGTCACCAAAATCGTCGAAAAGGAAAAAGAAGTCCAAGTGACGGCCACCCCAGAGCCGGTCGAACTGACCCTGTGGCACACCAAAACCCGTTCCAAAGAAGAACTGCTCAACGAGATCGTCGCCGATTTCAACGCCACCAACCCTTACAACATCACCGTTGTGCCCAGCAGCATCGAGGGCAGCTATGACGCGATCTTTAAGGAAACCGTTGCCGGTCTGGCCATCGGCGAAGTGCCCGACCTGGTCGTCGCCTACCCCAGCATGGTCGCCGAATACATGGAAGCCGGCGCACCGCTGGACCTCAAACCGTACATCTTTGACAAGACCTATGGTCTGACCAAAGAGGAATTCGACGACATTTTCCCGGTATACATCGAAGACAACACCTATCCGGCCTACGGCAACCAAATTCTGTCCTTCCCCTTTCACAAAAGCATGTTGGTCATGTACGCCAACGTCACCCTGCTCAAAGAAGCCGGCGTAGACAAGATGCCCGAAACCTGGGACGAGTTCTATGACGCCTGCAAGGCCGTGATGGACAACACCGAAGCCGAAAACTGCTGGTCGATCCACATCGATGCCTCCGACGTCGACGGCTTTATGGCCAGCGTAGGCGTGTACCCGCAGGCCGACCCGCAGTACCTGACCAGCGCGATCAATGATCCCACGTTCGTCGAATGGTTCAAGTTTGTCCAAAAGATGGTCAACGAAGGTATGGCCCGTCCCGAAGCGGAACGCTACTCTGGCGATGATGAAATGGTCGCCGGCAACGCCGCCTTTACCACCGGGTCCAGCTCTGGCTTGAGCTATTTCCCCAAGAACGAAGACGGCAGCTATGCCATCGACTGGCAAGTGATCCCCATTCCGCACGCGGCCAACGCCGCGCCGGCCAGCACCGTCTACGGCGCAAACATTATGGCCGTCAAAGAAGATGACTTTGCACGTGACCTGGCCAAGTGGCTGTTCATCAAGTACTGGACCAGCTATGATGTCGTGAAAAAGTGGGTCATCGGCACCGACGAGATTCGCGGCTCTAGCTATATGCCGCTGCAACGCTCGATGCTCCAGGACCCCGAGTTCCTGGCCTACATCGAAAAACATCCTCGCTACGGCGAAGCCGTCCAGTACCTTGGCATCGGCGTGATCGAGCCACAGCTGGCCGGCCAGCAGGCCGTCCGCGACATCCTCGAAGACGCCTATCTCAAGATCATCAATGGCGAAGACGTGCAGGCCACGCTCGACGAGGCAGCCAAACTCGCCACCGAAGCCTTTAAGCGCAAGGGTGGTCAATAAACCTACCCGTTCACAAATCCAGCAGCGGATTGCGGGTCAACCCGCAATCCGCTCTTTTATGCCATCGCGCCATCACCAACCAAAAATCAGCAAGGGCTTGTTATGAATACCAGACCATATTTGATTATCGTCATTATTACCATATTATCCGTCCTGACATTCAATTCATGCTCGACGCCCTCGCCAACCGCCACCCCCCAGCCGACGACAAGCACCCAGACATACACACCTCGGCCCACATCGACGCCAACACAAACCCCCATTCCACCGACACCGACGCCTGTCCCCCCCACACCGACGCCCGTTCCACCGACCTCGACGCCAACCGAGACCCCCACGCCACTCCCACCAACGCCGACGCCAACCCTGGTGCCCGGCGAGAGGCAAACAGCCCAGGTGCTGCGCGTGGTCGATGGCGACACGATCGTCGTCGAAATGAAAGGCAAACAATATCGCGTGCGCTATATCGGCATCGACACGCCGGAAACCCACCACCCCACCGACGGCGCCGACTATTGGGGTTTCGAGGCCAGCGCCGCCAATCGAAAACTGGTTCCCGTCGGCGCGACGATCGTCCTGCAACGCGACATTTCCGAGACCGACATCTATGGCCGCCTGCTGCGCTACATCTGGGTCGATGACGTATTGGTCAACGCCGAACTGGTACGCATGGGTCTGGCGCGCGTCCTCTTTTACGAACCGGACGTGCTGTATCGCACCGAGATCAAGGCAGCAGAAAAACAAGCCCGCGACGCCCGGCTCGGCCTCTATGGCCCGGTACCCACCCCGCCCGCCGAAAAGCCGCTCTTGTACAAAGGCAGCGTGTGGACCATCTCGTCACCGGGCGAGGCGTCGATCACGCTGTATTACGACCCGCCCTTTAGCGAGGAGCAAACCCACTTTCCGGCCGGCGTCCAGGCGCGCCTCGTCGATGCGTTCTGGGTGCCCGATTTGCAAGAATGGTGGTATTGGATCGGCATCAACGGCTTTAATGGCTGGACCAACGGCCAATCCATTTCACGCCACGCGCCGGAAAAAACGGTGGACGGGCCGCCCGTCTGGATCGACGCCTATGACGACCTGAAAATCGCCGAAAAAACCACCCTGCGCGTCTCGCCGACAGCAGAAAGCGAAACCACCGTCGAACTCGAGGCCGGACACCCGGTCAAAGCCACCCGCCTGTCGTGGGAAGCAGCGACCGCCGTCTGGTGGTATTACGTCGAGTCGCCGGAAGGCGTGGGCTGGGTCGAGGCGACCAAATTATCGCGCTAAGGCGTTGGGAGCTTTGCAATTTGGAGGTCAGGGGGCAGTGGAATGGGGATTCCGCCGCCAC
>CAYZYE010000031.1:0-26292 GCA_964481205.1 uncultured Anaerolineae bacterium
CTCAGAATGACACAGATTACCCAAGTCTCGTTCTAGTCTAGAACCTGACCGCGTACCTCCTGTAAATAGCAAATTGCAGTTTGCCTATTTGCAATTTTTAAGGAGTTTTTATGGCAAAGTTGGTTATTTTACCCAAATTGGGTCAAACGATGGAAGAGGGCGTGATCGTCGAGTGGTTCAAGCAGGAAGGCGACGCGGTCAAACGCGGCGAGGCGTTGTTTGCCGTCGAATCGGACAAGGCGACGTTGGAATCGGAGGCGCCGGCGCGGGGGTATTTGCGCAAGATTTTGGTGCCCGCCGGGGTGTCGACGCCGGTGCTGACGCCGGTGGCGGTGATCGCCCGCACGCTCGATGAGGACATTTCCGCATCCCTGGCCCCGGTTGATGGCGGCGAGGGACAGGTTGAAAGCGACGTTCAAGAGGGCCAGACGGCTCGATCTGCCGCCGGGGACGTTCAGGTTGCGGCTGCGCCGGCCGGGCGTGTGTTCGCCTCGCCGCGCGCGCGGATGCGGGCCAAAGAACTGGGCGTCGATCTGGGCGCGGTGAGCGGTTCCGGCCCCAACGGGCGGGTCGTGGAAAAGGATGTGCTGGCATATCTCGAACGCCAGCCCAAGGCGACGCCGGTGGCAATCAAGATGGCTCGGGAATTGGGTGTCGATCTGGGCAGCGTGACCGGCACCGGCGTGGGCGGCAAGGTGCTTGGGGAGGATGTGCAGGTCGCGGCGCAAAAAGCGGCGCTGATCGCTGCGCCGCCGGTGCTCAAACCGGCGACGATTTCTACTCCCAGGCCGCTTTCGCCGGCGCAACTGCCCGCCGCCGGGGTGGCGACCACGCAGCCGATGACCGGCCTGCGCGGGATCATTGCCGAGCGGATGGCGACCAGCGCGCGAACCACGGCGCACGTGACTTTGTTCAGTGATGTCGATGCTACGGCGTTTGTCGAGGTGCGCACGCAGCTCAAGAACAGCGTCGCTGCTGCGTGGGGCTTTGCGCCCGGCTATAACGATTTGCTGGGGTTGATTGTCGCCCGTGCGCTGCGCGAGTTCCCGTATATGAACGCCCGAGTAAACGGTGATGTTATAGAGCAATTAGAGAATGTCAACGTGGGGATGGCCGTCGATACCGGGCGCGGTTTATTGGTGCCGGTGATCCACGACGCCGACCGGCTGGGGTTGCAGGCCTTTGGCGCCGAGTTTCGCACTCTGGTCGAGCGGGCGCGGGCGGGCAAATCGCTGCCCGACGATTTTGCCGGCGGCACGTTCACGATCACCAATCTGGGTATGTACGGCGTCGATGCCTTTACACCGATCATCAATCTGCCCGAAGCGGCGATCTTGGGCGTGGGGCGGATCGTCGCCAGGCCGGTGGTCAGAGAGGGGCAGGTCGTCGTCCGGCAAATGATGACGCTCAGTCTGGCTTTTGATCATCGCCTGGTCGATGGCGCGCCGGCGGCGCGGTTTTTGCAGCGGATCGGGCAGTTGGTCGAGCAGCCGTATCTGCTGCTGGGCTAAAGGGCCGCCAAAATGAGCGTGAAAGTCAACCATAACCTGGGTGTGTTATCACAAAGTTGCTCAGTGCCCAAGTGGTTGATGTTCGTCCCTGCTCCGAAGCGGCGAATTGGGAGGAGATAATGTACCCCAAAGTCACGGCGCATCCGGCGCTCGAATTGTTCACCGAATTGTTGTCGGCGCCATCGCCTTCGGGGCGAGAGGAGCAGGTGGCGAAATTGATTTTTGAAAGGCTGGGGCGCTGGGGTTACACGCCCGAGATCGACGGTGCTGGCAACGTGTTGGTGCGGCTGGACGGCCGTCGCCCGGATGCGCCGTTGTGCTGTCTGGCGGCGCATACCGACGAGATCGGGATGGTCGTCACCCGCATCGAGGCCGATGGCTCGTTGCGGGTGGCTCGATCGGGCGGGTTGTACCCGTGTAAGCTCGGCGAAGGGCCGGTCGAGATCGTGGGCGACGGCGAGCAGGCGCTGGTCGGCGTTTTTTCGATGGGATCGACACATTCGCCCCAGGCAGGCAGCAAGGTCGTGACCTGGGACGATGTGCGTATTTTGACCGGTCTGACCCCGGCGCAATTGCGCGCTGCCGGGATCAGGCCGGGGTCATCGGCGGTGCCGGTCCGCCAGGTGCGTGGGCCGGTGCTTTTTGGCGACCAGGCCGATCCGCTGGTCGGCGCCTGGACGTTCGATGACCGGATGGGCTGCGTGGCGCTGATGCGTATGTTGAAGGCGATCAAGGAGGAGGGGGTCAGGCCGTATCACCCGACTATTGTCGCTTTTACGGTGCATGAGGAGGGCGGCGGGCATGGCGCCAAGGCGCTCGCGCACAGCGAACGAACCCAGATTTTCATTTCCGTCGATGGCTGCCCGATGCCGCCGGGTGTGCCGCTGCAACTCGACGGGCGGCCGGGTGTGTGGAGCAAGGACAGTCTTGCGCATTACGATCAGCGGTTGGTCAAAGTGCTGTGTCGGGCGGCCGAGCGTGCGGGCACGGAATTGCAGCCGGTGGTTTTTGACGGCGCGGCGAGCGACGCCGGGATGGTCTATGCTTCCGGCGGCGCGCATCGCGTGGCCTGCCTGGGGCACGTGCGCGAAAACAGCCACGGTTATGAGGTCGCCCGGCTGTCGGTTTTTGACAATTTGTTCAAGACGTTGTTCCAGTTTATTACGGACTGGGACGAGTCGGTGTAATCCTGGAGGCCACTGAAAAACCACCTGGTACACCTGGCAACCGCAGAGAATGCCGAGATCGCCAAGGAATAAAACATCGAGTAGCACCGTGGATATTCGCAAACGTGAGGTAATCTCGGCGTCCGCGGATTGATTTTATCCGATTGCGCTCGGCCTGGATTGCCAAATCCAGGCCAAAAACGGCGAGGCGAGGCTGGTCGCATTTAGCTTGTTCGGCTGCCGGATCGCCAGATCCGGCAGGAGCAGAGTGAGACACACCCATGCACGAGTTGCCCTGGAATGCAGGAGAAGATGATGAAACGTTCTGAAATCAATGCTGTTATGCGCGACGCCGACGAGTTTATCCGCTCGCGCGGTTTTTACCTTCCGCCTTTTGCCTACTGGACGCCAGACGATTGGCGCGGCAAGGGCCCGCAAGTGCGCGAGATTGTCGAAAACGATATGGGCTGGGACATTACCGACTTTGGTTTGGGCGATTATAAAAAGACGGGTTTGTTCTTGTTCACCCTGCGCAACGGCGCCGCCGGTAATTTGAAGGCGATGCGGGGCAAGATTTACGCCGAGAAATTGTTGATCACCGGCGTCGATCAGGTCACGCCGCTGCACTTTCACTGGCACAAAGCCGAGGACATTATCAATCGCGGCGGCGGGCGGTTGATCGTGCAATTGTACAACTCGACGCCGGACGAAGGGCTGGATGACGCAGAGGTGACGGTGAGTATGGACGGGGTGCGCCATACGATCGCGGCCGGCGGCATTGTTGAACTCGAACCGGGGCAAAGCATCACCCTGCCGCAGCGATTGTACCACAAGTTTTGGGGCGCCGATGCGCGGGTCTTGGTCGGTGAGGTCTCGGTGGTCAATGACGACCGGCGCGACAATCGCTTTTACGAACCGGTGGGCCGTTTTCCCGAGATCGACGAGGACGAGTCGCCGCTGTATTTGTTGATCAAGGATTACCCAAAATATTACCGGTATGCAAGCAAATCGGATCGGTGGGTGGCGAGATGAGCAAGCGTTATGCGATGCTCCAGGCTTTGTTGGCGGCGGCGTTGTTTGGTCTGAGCGCGCCGTTGTCCCAGGTTCTGTTGAGCGACATCGAACCGATTTTGTTGGCGGCGTTTCTTTACCTGGGCAGCGGGTTGAGCGCGTGGCTGTTGCTGCTGGCGACGGGCGCATGGCGCGGGAGGCGCGGTGAGGCGCAAGGCGAGGCCGGGATTCGACGGGCGGATTGGCCCTGGTTGGCGGGTGCGCTTGTCGTCGGCGGGGTGGCGGCGCCCATTGTCTTGATGTTCAGTTTGCAGGCCACCCCGGCTTCGACCGCGTCTTTGTTGTTGAATTTCGAAGGCATTGCGACCACATTGATCGCGGCCTGGGTTTTCGGTGAGCAGGTTGGGCGTCGCGTGTGGCTGGCCGTTGCGCTCGTTTCATTGTCCGGCGTATTGTTGTCCTGGGCAGACGCCGGCAACGAGTGGGGTGTCTCGTTGGGCGCGTTGGGCGTGTTGGGCGCGTGCTTTTTGTGGGGCGTCGATAACAATTTGACCCGCCAAATCTCGGCCAAGAATCCGTTGTCGATTGTCGCCATCAAGGGGATCGGCGCGGGTGCCTGTTCACTGCTGTTGGGCGTCGTTGCCGGAAATGCGCTGCCGTCGCTGCGCAGCATAGTTTATGCCATGTTGGTGGGAGGCTTGTGTTACGGAGTGAGCATTGTGCTTTTTATTTTGGCGCTGCGTGGTCTGGGCGCGGCGCGAACCAGCGCGTTGTTTGGCGCGGCGCCTTTTATCGGCGCCTTGTTGTCGCTGGTCATTTTTGGCGAGACGCCCGACCTGTTTTTCGTGGCCGCTTTTTTGTTGATGGTCGTCGGCGCGTTTTTCTTGTTGGGCGAAGCGCACGCGCACCGGCACCGGCATTTGCGCGCGTTTCACGAGCATCGCCATCGGCACGATGATGCGCATCACGAGCATGCGCATGCGCCAGGGGGTACGCCCGCGCGCGGGTATCACTCTCATTGGCATCGCCACGAGCCGTTTGAGCACGCGCACCAGCACGCGCCGGATATTCATCACCGCCACGCGCATTGAGGATGTTGGATGATTTATACCGTCAGTCTCAACCCATCGCTTGATCGAACTCTCTGCGTTCCGCGCCTGCGGCTGGGTGAACTCAACCGCGCCCAGGTGCTGCGGCAGGATTTGGCCGGCAAGGGGATGAACGTCTCGCGCGCGTTGCAGGCGTTGGGCATCGACAGCGCGATCGTGGGGTTTGTCGGCGGGGCGGTGGGGCGCAAGCTGCGGCAGGGTTTGATCGAGGCCGGGTTTGCCGTGTACTTGATCGAGGTGGTCGAGGAATCGCGGCAAAACATTACCCTGCTCGACCGATCGACGGGCGAATACACCAAGATCAACGAGCCGGGGGCCGGGGTAAATGCCGGGCACCTGGAGGCGATGCGGGCGCTGGTGGGCGATTTGACCCGGCCGGGGGACATTTGGACTTTTTGCGGCAGTTTGCCGCCCGGCGCGCCGGCGGACATTTACGCGCAGTTGATCCGGCTGGTGCGGGCCCGGGGCGGCAAGGCCTTTTTGGACAGCAGCGGCGCGGCGCTCGAGGCCGGGCTGGCGGCGCGACCGTTTGGCTTGAAGCCAAACGACGAGGAGGCCTCGGCGCTGTTGGGTATGCCGTTGGCCGCCGAGCCGGCGTGTCGAAAGGCGGTGGCGCTGCTGCGCGCGCGCGGCGTCGAGTTGGCGGCGTTGACGCGCGGCGCGCGGGGGTTGGTGTTGGGGATGAATGGCCGGACCGTGGTCGCGCACCCGCCGCCGGTCGATGCGCGCAGCCCGATCGGTGCGGGAGACGCAACGCTGGCCGGGCTGGTTTGGGCCGTTGCCGACGGCTGCGGCGCGATCGAGGCGGCGCGGCGGGCGGTGGCTTGCGGCGCGGCGGCAGCCATGCAAGAGGGTACTGCCGTGGGCGACCGGGCGCTGGTCGAGTCTTTGTTGCCCCGCGTTCTGATCGATCCGTCGAGTGTATGTTGATGAATATCTCTGGCACTGTTCGGTGTTTTCCTTGCGCTCTCGGCGTTCTCTGCGGTTGGCAGGTGTGTTGAGGGGTTTTTCAGCACGCTTTTATGGTTCGGCCAGGTTGGCCGGCCGGTCAGGAGGTGGGGCAAGTGGTTCGGGATGGGCCTGGGACGGATTTGTTTCGAGTTGTTGAATTGCAGGGTCAGGTCAACTTGTCTGACCTGCACCGGGCAGGGCTTTCGACCGGGATGGCGGATGCTGTTGATGATGCTCCCAGCGGCGAGTGTGTTTGCTGGGGCATTCCTTTTGCCGTCAACGAGGTGATCGTCGTTCAAGATCGAGTTGTTTCGGCGTCTATTGCGCCGATCCGGGCGCGGTGGCTGGTCTTGATGCACACCTCTGATCGGCGGCGCCTGGCGGCGAACGCGGACGGTTTTTTTACGCCGATGCGCGGCCAGGGGCAGTTGGGTGAGCATGCCGCCGATTACGTGTTTTTGTATGAGGACGGTGTGCAAGAACGAGTCGCCATTCGACGGCGCCACCACATTGGTGCGTTTCAACGCCGGTGGGGGGAAAATTGTTTCGAGGCCGTGGCGCATCGCAAACCTCATCCTGTGCGCGCCTCGCACGAGCAATTGCGTCGGGGCTGGGGGCAGACGCAAACTCGCGTGGCCTCGGCCGACAACGGTCGCTGGGTGAATTGGCTGTGGGCGTGGCAGAATCCGCGTCCCGACAAGGCCATTGTTGGTGTGCGTTTTGAGCCGGTTTCAGGGCTGATCGTCGTGTCGGCCATTTCGGCCGGCGATGTCGCGTCGTTGCCGCTGCGCTGGCAAACGCGGCGCAAAGCGCTGTTTTACCTGCCGGAGGGCGAATCGTTTTGCCCCGACTTGGACGAGTATGGCAATTTGCAGCAGGTCCAACTCGACATGGGGGTGGTCATTTCGGCGCAGCCGCGTTTGTTGTATCCCAACGAGCGTTGGGCCAAGACGTATAACAACCAGTTGCCAGAGCGATCGGCGCGCGAGATCGTCATCGAGTATACGGCGCACCCTGATGCTCGTTTTCACCTGGTCGGCGCTCGAACGATGAGCGAACGCACGATCCCGGTGTCGGCGGTCGAAAGCGCCCAGGTTGGGGATGACGTCAGGCCAATCTCGCCGGCGACGCAGCGGGTCACGTTCAAGGTGGTGAGCAAAGAGACGGGCAAACCTGTGGCCGTCAAACTGCACGTTCACGGCGAGGCGGGCGAGTACCTCGCGCCGGTCGACCGGCAGCGTATTCCCAATCCGGCGTGGTTTGAGGATTATAGCGTTGATTTTAGCCATCGCCGTGTTCATTTTTGTACCTATATTTCCGGCGAGACGACGATTGACTTGCCGTTGGGGCAGGTTTATGTCGAGGTGTCCAAAGGGTTTGAGGTCCGTCCGGTGCGGCGGGTGTTGTCTGTGACGCAGGAAACGACCGAGTTGGTCATCGAGCTTGAAAAGGTGCTGCCCTGGCGGGAAAAGGGTTGGGTCACAGCCGATACACACGTTCACTTTTTGACGCCCATGTCGGCGCTGCTCGAGGGGGCAGCCGAGGGGGTCAATGTCGTCAACTTGTTAGCCAGTCAATGGGGCGAGTTGATGACCAACGTGGGTGATTTTGATGGCCGGACGACGTGGGGGAGCAAAGAGGCGGGCGGCGATGGCGAGTACCTGGTGCGTGTGGGCACCGAAAACCGCCAGCATGTGTTGGGCCACATTTCGTTGTTGGGCTATCGGGGTAAAATCATTGCCCCGATGACGACCGGCGGCACTGACGAGTCGGCGCTCGGCGATCCGATCGCGGTTTTGTTGACCGAATGGGCGCGCCAGTGTCACCGGCAGGGCGGGTTGGTCGTGCTGCCACACTTTCCCAACCCGCGCGCCGAACACGCGGCGAGTATCGTCGGCGGCGATATTGACGCGCTGGAAATGACCTCGTGGGGCAATTTGTACGGCGGCATCGATCCCTATTCGCTGGCAGACTGGTACCGCTATCTCAACTGTGGCTATCTTGTCGCTGCGGTGGGCGGCACCGACAAGATGTCGGCCGAGATGGCGGTGGGCACGGTGCGCACGTATGCTCGCCTGGCCGCCGGCGAGCCGTTTACGTACCGGGCGTGGATGCAGGCCGTGCAGCGCGCCGAGACGTTTGTCACTTATGGGCCGTTGTTGGATCTGGCCGTCGATGGGCGGCCAATGGGCAGTCAAATCACAATAAAGGCCGACGGCGGTACCGTCGATGTGACCTGGCAGGTGTCCAGCGCCACCTTGCCAATGTCGCGCGTGGCGCTGGTCGTCAACGGCGAAATCCGCGAGAGTTTGGCCGTTGCGCCCGACCGGGATGGCGGGCACTGGTCGGTCAAGATTGCCCAGAGTTCGTGGCTGGCTTTGCTGGTTCGCGGGCACTGCCCCGGCGCGCCTGTCGCCGAGCAATCCGAGATCATTGCTGCACATTCGACGCCGGTAATGGTGCGTCTGGACGGATCGCCGATGTTGGCCGCGGCCGATGCGGTGACGATTCTGGAGCAGATCGAAGGGGCTATGGCTTATTTGGACACGGTGGGCACGCGCAAAGACGATGTGACCTACAAGCGCATGCGCTTGGCGCTCGAATCGGCGCACCGGCGTTTGCACAATCGAATGCACCGGCGTGGTTATTATCACGATCACACGCTGGCGACGGATCACGCGGAACATCATTGAATGATCAGGGAGGGAACCCGGTATGGATCGTCTCGATATCACGCCGCCTGTTGCCAGGCGCGCGCCGACACGGCTTGAAAAGCATGGTCATGTTCGGATCGATGACTATTATTGGCTGAACAACCGCGATGACCCGGAGGTGATCGCCTATCTTGAGGCCGAGAATGCTTATACCCAGGCGGTGATGGCGCACACAGAGCGTTTGCAAGATATGCTTTTTGCCGAGATCAAGGGGCGAATCAAGCAGAGCGATGTGTCTGCGCCGTACAAAAAAGGTGATTATTTTTATTACACGCGCTTGGAGGATGGGCAGGAATATCCGATCTATTGTCGCAAAAAAGGATCGCTGGATGCGCCCGAAGAGGTGATGCTCGACGTCAATGTGTTGGCGCAAGGCCACGATTTTTTTCACGTCGGGCCGTTTGCGATCAGTTCCGGGCAAAACTTGGTCGCCTATCCCGTCGACACGGCTGGACGGCGCTTTTTTACGATTCGGATCAAAAACTTGGATACGGGCGAACTGCTTGCCGATCTCATTCCCAAGGTGACGGATCACCTGGCCTGGGCCGAAGACAACAAGACGCTGTTTTACGTCAGGCAAGACCCAACTACGTTGCGCGAGTATCAGGTCTACCGCCACATTTTGGGCGCGGACCCGGGGCAGGATCAGCTTGTTTACGAGGAAGAGGACGATACGTTTAGCTGCTCTGTGTTCAAAACCAAGTCAGAGCGGTATATTATCATTGCTTCGGAACAGACGCTCGCGTCCGAGTATCGCTACCTGGAAGCGGACCGCCCGCTGGACGAGTTCAGGGTATTTTTGCCCCGCGAGTCCAGGCACGAGTATTCGATTGACCATTATGGCGATCATTTCTATATTCGCACCAACGATGGCGCCCGGAATTTCCGGTTGATGAGGACGCCCATTGACCGGACCGCAAAGCGGCATTGGCAGGTGGTTGTGCCGCACCGCGATGATGTGCTGTTGGAGGGGTTTGAGATTTTCCAGGCGTATCTGGTGGTCATTGAGCGTAAACAGGGTTTGATTCAGATGTGTGTTCGTCCCTGGTCGGGGCAGGCCGCGCACTATATCGAGTTTGGTGAACCGGCTTATTGGGCCTATGCCAGCGACAATTACGATTTCGAGACGTCTGTTTTGCGGTACACCTATACGTCGTTGACGACGCCCAAGTCCGTTTTCGACTATAACATGGTCACGCATGCAAAGGTGCTGCTCAAGCAAGAAGAGGTGCTGGGCGGCTTTGACGCCGACCATTATCAAACCGAGCGGTTGACCGCCGTTGCCGGGGATGGTGTCGAGGTTCCGATTTCCATCGTTTATCGCAAGGGGATAGAGCGCGACGGTGGGAACCCCCTTTTGTTGTATGGGTATGGTTCTTATGGATACAGTATGGACGCCACTTTTCAGGCGGAGCGGATCAGTTTGCTCGACCGCGGTTTTGTGTATGCCATTGCCCATGTCCGTGGCGGGGAGGAAATGGGGCGTTGGTGGTACGAGGATGGCAAGCTGCTAAAGAAAAAGAACACGTTTACCGACTTGATCGCGTGCGCCGAGTATCTGGTGCAGGAGCGGTACACCAGCCCCGAAAAGCTCTTTGCGATCGGCGGCAGCGCGGGCGGTTTGCTGATGGGCGCCGTGTTCAACATGCGTCCTGATCTGTTCAAGGGGCTGGTGGCTGCCGTGCCCTTTGTCGATGTGGTGACAACAATGTTGGACGATCACATTCCGCTTACCACTTTTGAGTATGACGAGTGGGGCAACCCCAATGAGCAGACCTATTACGAGTATATGCTTTCTTATTCTCCATACGACAACGTCGAGGCCAAGGCGTATCCCCACTTGCTGGTCATCACCAGCCTGCACGATTCGCAGGTGCAGTATTGGGAACCGGCTAAATGGGTGGCCAAGTTGAGGGCGCTCAAGACGGATCGAAACCGGTTGTTGTTGAAAACCAAGATGGAAGCCGGGCATGGCGGCGTTTCCGGGCGGTACAAGCGCTACAGAGAGACGGCGTTTATCTATGCCTTTCTTTTGGATCTGGCCGTCTGATTGGCTGGCCTTTGGGGCAATGGCATTATGTACCGTTAACGATCCTGGATTTTCGATCGCTGCGCCGCTTGCGCCGCCACCCGGCGCAATTCCTGGCGCAGTTTCTTTTTGATCTGCCGGTCATACATAATGATCAACCGGCTGCCCGTTTCGACCGGCGTGTTGTAGCTCAGGAAAATCTTTTCTCGCTGGGCAACGGCAATGATGTGCAGGTTTTCGGCCTGCAAGTTGCCCAAACGGCAGCCAACCAACTCGACGTATTCGTCGGCGCGAATCTCTTCCAGTTCAAACTGCCCGTGCGTCAGATCGACCAGCTCGGCGACGGCGGGCTTGAGAATGCTCAACGCCATCGACGCCGCGGCCGTGTGCGAGGTTTGCAGCGGCGTCACTCCCACCGATTCGAGCAGCGGCGCGAATTTGATCTCGAAAATGCGCGCATAGACGTTTTGCGCGCCCTTGTTCTGGGCGTACAATGCGCACAACACATTGGCCTGATCCTCGCGCGCGCCGGCGACAAAGGTGTGGCAATGCGCCAGATCAAGTTGATCCAACACATCCGTATCGCTCATCTCGCCTCGCACGGCAACGACGTTGTCTTGCAGGCTGGCCTGTAAGGCCAATTCCTGGTCGGGCACAAGATAGTACAGCCGCCCGCTGATCTGGTCTTTGAGCTGCTCGACCAGCTGCCATGAAAAGGTGCTGTACCCGGCCACCACGACATTGATCCTTTGCTCCATCCTCGCCTCCCTCTGACATACCTGGCCCCGGCGCTATCGCCGCCCACTCGACGCACGATACACTGCGCGCAGCAGATAAAACAATGGGAAAATCTCCATTCGTCCAACCAACATGTGAAAAATCAATTGCAGTTTCAGGAAAACCGGCATCGAATAATACGCCGCGTCGGGAATGGCGTTGAGGCCAATGTTGCCCTGCGCCGAAAAGACGGTAAACAGAGCATATAAAGAACGATACCCAAATAACATAAAAATCAAACTGCCGATCAAGGCGAAACCCAGGTACAGCAGCGAATAAACCGTCACTTGCAAGGCTGTCTCCGTCGAGATGATGTTGTTGCCCATCCGAACCGGCATCACCGTGCCCACGGGGTAAAACGGGCGCGCGATCTCGCGCCCAATCAACTTGACAATGATCAAAATGCGCCACAATTTAAGCCCGCCGGTTGTCGAACCATAGACCGCGCCGGTGATCATTAAGAAAATGATCGTAAAGACAAACGAGTCCGGCATTTCGGACAAGGGCAATGTGCTCCCCGCGCCCGCCGTTGTGACTGCCGAGATGGCGTAAAAGACGGTTTCTAACACGCGCAAACGCCCGCGCGCCAGGAATTGTTCCAACAGCAGCAGCCCGGTTGCGCCAACAATGATCGCCAACAAGGCGCGGATTTCGGGGTTGCGAAAAAACTTGGCAATGTTGCCGCTAAACAAGGCCTGGTGGCTGCCAAAGCTGATCCCGCCGCACAACATCAACCCCATAGCCACCACCGAGGGCCAGACCCCATATACGCCCACGCCGATGGAATTGGTCGAAAAGCCGCCGGTCGACAGGCTGGTGATGGCGTGGGTCAAGGCGTGAAAAGGGGGCACGCCGAAAAGGGTCAACAACACAAAACCCGCGGCCGTATAGCAGAGGTAAATGAGCACGATGACGCGCCCCACCCGCCAAATGTTGGCGTCAAAGTCCTCAAAGCGACCTTCGGCCTGAAAAAAGCTGTGCGCGGCCGTGGGCGACGGCCCGTGCAAAAAGAGCATCAGGATCACAATGCCGATGCCGCTGGCCCATTGGCTGATCACGCGGAACACGCTCAACGACAAGGGCAGTTCTTCGGGGTGCGGAAGCATGGTAAAACCGGTGTCGGTCCAGGCCGAAAAAGACTCGAACGCCGCGTCGATCCACGACATGCCGCCGACTACAAAGGGCGCGCTGGAGAAAATGGACAATATCGTCCACGAAAGGGCCAGCGCGACCGCGGCGTGCCAGACATGCACCTCGGCAGCCGGGTGTTTGCGGCGCAAGAACCAGCTGAACGGCGTGATCAAGGCCGCGCCGGCGGCAAAAGTGATCGCCTGGGCAAACTCGGCGCGGCATAGCGCAATGATTAGCGGTACAAGCAGCAAAAAGCCATAGGTATATGTGACATCGGCCACGAGGCGGATGACAATCACAAGGTCGCGTTTTCTCATTTTGACGATGACATTCTGACATACGACGAGGGCCGATGATAACACGGTAAATCGGCCCTCGCTGGTCACAATAGATGTTGCTCACGATACAACCATTATACCCAAATTAAAGCCCTTGTCCAATTTTCACAACCTGGGCACGTGCTGCAAGTTCTCAACCGCAGAGAGCAGAGATCGCAAAGGGATGAAATATCGGCGAGCATCGTAGATATTTACAAACGCAGGATAGTCTCAGTAGATGTCAAGTTGAGCCTATTTTTTGCAGCAAGGCGAGATTTCCATCTATAGAGTTTCTGTGTCCCTGGGTGCGCTGGCGGGTTTTTCAGCGGCCTCCTGGCCCCTTGCTTCCACCCGGAAAGCTCGGATCGATTGGATCGATGGTATTTTTTGCACCCTTGACAAGGGTTATAATTGTTGGTATAATTGCCGCCATCCCAAAGTCGGTTGTGTCCCCCTATATCCAAACGGCAAACATTTGTGTTTGGCCTGACTCGATCTGGAGCAAAGACCTGTTTATGGAACAGACACCGTCTCGCACAATGATCACCTACATTGCCATTGCCCAGTTTGTGCCGTTTATCCTCTTTCCGTGGCGCTTTTCGCTGTCCAGTTTGATTTTCATCGTCATTTTGCTGGCCTTGGCCGCGTTCCTCGGCTGGGCGCTGTGGTTGCACAAACCATGGGGGCGTATGCTGACCATTTTTACTCAAGGGTTCAATATTATCGTCCGCATCATCACCTTTTTTGGCAACGTCTACACGGCCGAGCGCGGACTCGATTGGGCGCTGTTGATCACCTACCTGTTGTCGGCAACTTTGTCATGGGTGATCCTGTCCTACATTGACAAGCCCGAAATCCAACTCGTGTTCGAGTCCTAGAAACGTGCTGAAAACCCCCCAGCATACCTGCCAACCGCAGGGAAAATATCGTAAAAAACATCGAATAGCACCGTGGATATTCGCAAACATGAGATAATCTCGGTGTCCCTGGTTAATCTTGGGTTTTTCAGCGGTCTTCAGGGCCGGCTTGTATACAAACGGTGTCTCGTCAAGCGCCGTTGTAGAACATTTGGAAAGGAGGTATACGCGCCCATCGTCTCGGCATCGTTTGGGTTGGGCGCCCAGACAAAGGTGAACAATTGTATGTTCAGAGTCTAGTCAACAATTGCAAGAGGAGGAGTTTTCAAATGAAGCAAGCATGGAAGTTTATTGCTGGATTGCTGATCTTGGCGGCGATCGCCGGTTGTACAGCCGGCTGCACGGCCGGCGGCAAAGGCGTCAAGGTTGCGCTGGTCTTTCCGCTGACCGGGCCGGTTCCTACTTTTGGTCAGTCGAGCAAAGAAGGCGCTGAACTGGCGATCAAGGAATGGAACGAAAAAGGCGGATTGTTGGGCAAAGAGGTCGAGTGGGTTGTCGCCGACAGCGGTTGTGACGGCGCAACGGCCACCGACGCGGCGAACAAGGTGATCGACCAGGACGGCGTCAAGTTTATCGTCGGCGCGGTCTGCTCTAGCGCTTCGATCCCCATCTCTGAGGTCGCCAACCCCAAAGGCGTCTTGCAGATCAGCCCCACCTCAACCAACCCCAAAGTCACCATTGACAAAGAGTACATTTTCCGCGCCTGCTTCCTCGACCCCTTCCAGGGGCCGGTGCTGGCCTCATTTGCCAAAAAAGACCTCGGCGCAAGCACGGCTGCCGTCATGTACGACAAGGGCAACGACTATGTGTTGGGCCTGGCAGAATATTTCAAGCAGTATTTTGAAGAGATGGGCGGTCAGGTTGTCGTCTATGAAGCCTACACCGACGCCGACACCGACTTTTCGGCGATCTTGTCCAAGGTTGCGGACGCCAACCCCGATGTGTTGTTCCTGCCCGACTATTACAACAAGGTCAACCTGATCGGCAAGCAAGCCCAGGAAAAAGGGATCGGCGCCACGTTGATCGGCGCGGATGGCTGGGACTCGGCCGATCTGGACGTGACGGCGGTTGAAGGCGGCTATCACTCGAACCACTATTCGCCTTCGGACCCGCGCCCCGTGGTGCAAAACCTGCTCAAGGCTTATCGCGCCGAGTACGGCAAAGACCCAGATGCGTTGGCCGTTTTGGCCTACGACGCGGTGAACGTGCTGTTCGAGGCGATCAAAAAGGCCAACAGCAACGATCCGGCCAAGGTCAAAGATACATTGTCCGGCATCGAGTTTGAGGGCGTCGCCGGCAACATTACTTTTAACGCTGAAGGCGACCCGATCAAGACCGCGGCAATCATTCACATTACCGGCGGTGAAAAGACGTTCCTGAAATTCGTAGCCCCCTGATTCAAATTCGTTCCAGACTTGAGAGGGCGGTACAGCGCCGCATCTTGCGCCGCCCTCTTTTTCTATGTTTGATCTGAAAGAGCCTTTATATGAACAACAACGGATCAAATCGTATCAAGACGATTGTGCTCTGGATACTCGAGATCGGCGCCGGGCTGTGGGGCGTTTATTGGGGCGCCACTTCCTTGCGCAGTTCGGTGGACAAAACCCTGGTTGCGATTGCGAACGGCGAATTGAACACCAATTTGAGCGGTATGGCGCTTGGCGTCGTTCAAAGTTTGCGATCGGCGATCTTGTACGCAGCGATCGCCTGGGTGGTGATGATCATTGTCAACATGCTGCGCCATCTGACACCCGCCAGGGCCGCGGCCAAAACCTGGTTTGTCGTCTTGTCGGTCGGCATTGTCGCCAAACTGATCGGCGAGTTTGCGTTCAACCCCAGCCTGTTTGCCGAAATTGTGGTCGGCGGGCTGCAAAAAGGGTTCATTTATGCCCTCATTGCTCTGGGCTATACGATGGTTTATGGCGTGGTCAAATTGATCAACTTTGCCCACGGCGACTTTTTTATGGTCGGCGCGTTTGTCAGTTTTTACACCACGTCGAAATTCAACATCCACCATTGGCCGGGCGCATTGTACACCAGCCTGACCGGCGCGACCGAGGCCCCGGCCTGGACGCTGGCCCTGGGTGTGTTGTTGATCATTCTCGGCTCGACCACGGTCAGCGCATTGTTGGCCGTCGTCGTCGAGCGCGTGGCCTACAAACCGCTGCGTAACGCGCCGCGCATCGCGGCGTTGATCACCGCCGTCGGCGTTTCGTTCTTTTTGGAATATTTTTCGGCCCTCAATTTCAGCTTTGGCCCCGACTTTATCACCTACGAACGTCCTTTTGCGCTGGTGCGTTGGGACACAGACAGCCCCAACAGCGTGCTCTTGTTCATCTTTCTCGGCCTGCTGCTCGCGGCAGCGATCGGCCAGCTGGCCTTGTGGGGTTTGAAAAAGTCGGCCAGGGACGGCCCCGTCCCGGCGATCGTCCAAAATCCGTTCCTGAACCTGGGGCTGCGCTTTGGGTTGATGGCCGGCGGCGCGGGCACGCTCTATATGAGCCTGCCCACGTTTGGCGTAGGCGTGACCAACATCCAGATCATTGTGATGGCCGCATCGATCTTTTTGTTGATCGTGTTGCAATATATTGTAAACCAGACCAAGATCGGCAAGGCGATGCGCGCTTCGGCGTGGGATCAACCCACCGCGCGGCTGATGGGCGTCAACGTCGATATGGTGATCTCGTTCACCTTTGCCCTCGGCGCGGCGTTGGCCGGCGCGGCCAGCGTATTGTACGCCGTCGCTTACCCGCAGTTGGTGTGGAACATGGGCATCATGCCCGGCTTGCGCGCCTTTGTCGCGGCAGTGCTGGGCGGCATCGGCAGCATCCCCGGCGCTTTTGCCGGCTCGTTGATTATGGGTCAGGCCGAAGAGTTGAGCGCCGCCTATATCTCTACGCCGATGCGCGACGCGATCGCGTTCACGATTTTGATCATCGTCCTCGTCGTCAAACCCACAGGCATCTTTGGCGAGCCTGAAGGCGAAAAAGTATAGGAGGGTGCCGAAAAAACCCGAGCTTGATCACCGGGGGTGTTGAGGCAAACGCGCAAGGAAAAAGGATATGACAGGAATTTTGAAACGGTTTTTCGGGCATTGGAAATGGCTCGCCGGCGCAGCGGTTGTGTTTGCCATCGTACAGGCGCTGATTACAACCGGCTTGCTGACCACCTATTGGTCGACGATCTTGCAAAAAGCGTGCATTATGGCTATTGTCTCGCTGGGGCTGAACCTGATTTACGGGTTCAACGGCCAGTTTTCGCTGGGGCAGTGGGGTTTTTACGCCATCGGCGCGTATGCCGCCGCCGACATTACCTATCGCTGGAAGAATGACGATCTGGCGGGGCTGGCGACGGTGGCGGCCACTTTGCTTGCCGGTCTGGCCATTGTGGCTTTTTTGCAAAAAGGGCGCGTCCAGTGGATCAGTCTGGGCGTCCTTGGCGCGGCCGCCATCGGCTGGGCGATCCATTGGCTCGTCACCGGTGAACCCGGCCCGTGGGTGTACCTCAAGGACATTTGCAGCGTGATCAACAAGCTGCCGGTCGCCGTCGCCGGGCAAGTGGCTTTTGTCCTGGCGATCATTTTCGGCGCGACGCTGGCGGCGGTGGTCAGTTATTTGTTTGGCCTGATTGTGCTCAGAATGGGCGGCGACTATTTTGGCATCGCCACGCTGGGGTTTACGATGGTGGTCAAAGTGTTGGCCGACAATGCCGACAGCGTTTTCCCAGAGATGAAAGGCGCGCGCGGGATGGTCGGCACACCGCAGCTGGCCTCCTGGTTCTGGACGATCCTGGTGCTGGGCGCGACGGTGGTGGTGATGCGCAACCTGCTGCAATCGAGTTCGGGACGGGCAATCATTGCCATTCGCGAGGACGAGATCGCCGCCAAGTCGATGGGTATCGATACAACGCGATACAAGACGCTGCCTTTTGTCATCGGCAGCTTTTTCGCCGGGTTGGCCGGCGCCTTGTACGCGCATCGTTATCCCACGCTGCACCCGACGTCGTTCCATTTTATCAAGTCGTTCGACCCCTTGATCATTGTCGTGTTCGGCGGTTTGGGCAGCATCAGCGGCACGGTGGTTGCCGCTTTTGCCTGGGCGATCAGCCTGGAAGGGTTGCGGCTTTTGCCCGCCGGGATGGAGTTGTGGCGCTATGTGATCTATCCCATTTTGCTACTGTTGGTCATGCTGCTCAGGCCGCAAGGTTTGTTTGGCAACATTGAGCTGGGATTTCTCAAATCTAAAATTTGGCCGAGGAGAAAACAACATGTCAGTGCTGAAAATTAGCCGACTCGGCAAATTCTTTGGCGGCTTGCGCGCGGTTCACGATTTTGGCATCGAGGTGCCCGAGGGGGCGCTGTACGGGCTGATCGGGCCAAATGGCGCCGGCAAGACGACGGTGTTCAACATGATCACCGGCCTGTACAAGCCGAGCGAAGGCGAGATTTGGTTTCTGGACGAGTCGATCATTGGCCTGGAACCGCACATGATCACCCAAAAGGGCATCGCGCGCACGTTTCAAAACATCCGCATTTTTCCCAGGCTGACCGTACTCGACAACGTGCGCATTGCCTACCATTCCCACGCCGGGTATGGCCTGGTTGACGCGATTCTGCGCACCGATCGCTTTGAAAAGCGAGAACAAATTCTCACCGAGGAAGCGCAAGACTTTTTGGCCGTTTTCAACCTTCAGGATTTGCAGGACGAGATCGCGTCGAGTTTGCCTTACGGCCAACAGCGGCGGCTCGAGATCGCCCGCGCGCTGGCCGCAGAGCCGCATTTGCTCCTGCTCGATGAACCGGCGGCAGGAATGAACCCGCAGGAAACGGTCGAATTGATGGACCTGATCCACTTTATCCGCGACCGGTTCAAGCTGACCATTCTGCTGATCGAACACCAAATGCGCGTGGTGATGGGCATTTGCGAGCATATCACGGTGATGGACTTTGGCGAGGTCATTGCTCGCGGCAAACCGCGCGAAATTCAAACCAACCCCCAGGTGATTGAGGCTTATCTGGGCAAGGGGCGAGTGGTCGGCGCGAGGGCGGAGGCCTGAGATGGCAGATATTCTAAGAGTCAACAACCTGACCGTCAATTACGGCGCAATTCAGGCTTTGCAGGGCATCTCGTTTCACGTTCAAAAAGGCGAGGTCGTCACCTTGATTGGCGCAAATGGCGCCGGCAAGAGCACCACCCTGAACACCATCTCGGGACTGTTGCTGCCCAAGGCGGGCGAGATTTTGTACCACGGCGAAAACCTGGTTGGGCGCGCCGCCGATCAAATCGTCCGCCTGGGGATCGTCCAGGTGCCCGAAGGGCGTAAAATCTTTGCGCCGCTGACCGTGCGGGAAAATCTCGAGATGGGCGCTTTTACCCGCACCAACAAGGCCGAAATACAAAAGACGATGGAGCGCGTCTTTGCCAGTTTTCCACGCCTTCAGGAACGCTTGAACCAACTGGGCGGCACGCTCTCTGGCGGTGAACAGCAAATGCTGGCCATGGGGCGAGGTCTGATGGCCCAGCCGCAGCTGCTGCTGCTCGACGAGCCGTCTATGGGGCTGGCGCCGATCCTGGTCGAGGAGATTTTTGACATCATTCAAGAGATCAACAAGCAAGGGGTGAGTATCTTGTTGGTCGAGCAAAACGCGGCTATGGCTTTGTCGGTTGCGCATCGCGCTTATGTGTTGGAAACGGGGCGGGTCATGCTCCAAGGGGCGGCGCAAGAGGTGTTGGAAAATCCCAAAGTGCGCCACGCTTATCTGGGAGAATAAAAAGGTGGGGCAAAGCGGATTTGGTAAACGCGGGAGGGCTTGTTTCAGTCGTTTGACCAGACGATGGAAGGCTTCGAGTTCACAATCTTGTTTGGTCGGTTGTGCGCCTGGGTTCTCGATGAACTCGGTCATAAATGTCGTTCAGGAAAAGTGAGCCTTCCGGTACCATCGATGGCGATCACATAGTACCAATCAAACAGGCGGTAACGGTACAGCACCTTTTTGCGAATCAAGGTCCGGATCATGCCTGTAAGCACTTGCTGCACTTGCTCTGGGTTTAATCGACAAAGGGCCTATTCGAAAAGTAGGATGGTATCTCTGCCGTCCGCCACGCATCCCTATGCGCGGCTACGGGAGCGATTTTTCGGACAGGCTCTAAATGCAGCATCAAGCGTATCTCCACGAAATCACTATTCCTGTACTTGGACGTCTTTTGACGATTGTTCATGTGCAGACCTTGAGTGATGCTACCCCAACCTTGTGCGAAGAATCCGTGTTCTTTATTGCTGCGCATTCAGGGCAATCGCATCTTGACTCGCTGGGCGCCAAAACGGTGGTTCAAAGGCCAATAAGAGCATAAAAACGTACCGGCGTTCGCTTTGTGCTCGGCCTGGATTGCCAAATCCAGGCCCAAAATGGCGAACCCGGTCGTGTTCAGCTTGTTCAGCCGCCGGATCTGGCGATCCGGCGGGAGCAGCTGCTCCACCCACCCACAAAAGGCGATGCCACGGACGCCCAAACCATTTGAAACATGCCCAAATAATTTAGATGCAATTGCCCTGGCTGCGCATTTGACGTGCAAACTGTTTATCAATATAATACATATTCATTATTGCCTCTAATTTTCCCCAGCGATACGCATTGTCCTTTGCAAAGGAGCAGGCTTATGCAAGAACCCCGAATTGGCGTCTATGTCTGCGAGTGCGGAATCAACATCTCAGCCACGGTCGATGTGGCGGCGGTAGTCGAGATGGCCCAAAACTTGCCCGGTGTGACCGTCGCTCGCCAGTCCAAGTACACGTGCTCCGAACCCGGCCAGTTGGCGATCCAAAACGACATCCGCAACCTGGGTCTCAACCGGGTGGTGGTGGCCTCTTGCACGCCGCGTATGCACGAGCCGACTTTTCGTCGGGCGGTGACCGAGGCCGGACTCAATCCCTATCATTTTGAAATGGCCAATATTCGCGAACATGTTTCCTGGATCACCCGCGATCGAGCGGCGGCCACGGCCAAAGCAAAGCGGTTGGTGCGCTCGGCGGTGGCGCGCGTGGCTTTTCACGTTCCCCTGGAGCCGCGCCAGGAACCGGTGACGCAGGCGGCGCTGATCATCGGCGGCGGGATCGCCGGCATCCAGGCGGCGCTTTCGATTGCCGAGTCCGGCTATCGCGTCTACCTGGTCGAGCGAGAGCCGTCCATTGGCGGGCATATGGCCCAACTGGACAAAACCTTTCCCACCCTCGACTGTAGCACTTGAATACTTGGACCCAAGATGATGGATGCCGGTCGGCATCCCAACATTACGCTGTTGAGCTACAGCGAGGTCGAGCACGTGTCCGGGTACATTGGCAATTTCAAAGTCAGGGTGCGCAAAAAGGCCCGTTATGTAAACGAGGACGCCTGCACCGGCTGCGGCCTGTGCTGGAGCGAGTGTCTGACGCGGCGCGTCCCCCACTTCAAACAAATCAAACTCGGCGATATGGATATTGGGGAGAGGAGGCCGGGAGAGCGATGAAATCAAATGCCGCAGCTGTGGATCTGGGCCGCGTCGACGCGATGATCGATGGTTACGAGATTGAGCGTACCAACACGTTGGCCATCCTGCAAGACATCCAACGCGAGTACAATTATTTGCCGCGTGAGGCGCTGGAGCGAGTCGCCGGGCGATTGAGCATTTCGCTGGGTGAAGTCTATGGTTTGGCTACGTTTTTCAAGGCTTTCAGCTTGCAGCCCAAGGGCAAACATATCTGCAAAGTCTGTCTGGGTACGGCCTGTCACGTGCGAGGCGGGGCGCGCATTTTAGAGTCGTTGGAACGAGATTTGGCGATTCGGGCCGGTCAGACCACGCCCGATGCCCAGTTTTCATTGGAAGCAGTGCGTTGCCTGGGGGCTTGCGCGTTGGCGCCCATACTCGTTGTCGATGAAGAGCCGCACGCCTGGATGACGCCGGACAAAGCCAGCAAATTGATTGCTCAGTTGGGCGACGACGACACAGCGTAGGGTGATGGGAGAGCAAAATGCTTTCAAGTGTTCAGGACTTTGAGGAATTGCGGGTACAGTTGCAAAAACAGGTTCGGGCCAGCGCCGGGGCGCGTCCAACGGTGATCGTTGGTATGGGCACTTGTGGCATTTCGGCTGGCGCGCGCGAGGTGATGCAAGCGGTGGTGGCGGAGCTTGAGGCGCGTCATATCGACGCGCGGGTTGCGTCTGTGGGCTGTATTGGGATGTGCTCGAAAGAGCCTTTGGTCGATATCTTGTTTGGCGACGGCCCCCGCGTCACTTATGGAAATGTGACGCCCAAGATGGCGCCGCGCATCATCGAGGAACATTTGGGCCAGGGACGCGAGATCGAGGAATGGGTCGTCGATCGGATGGTCGAGGGAGCGTACAGCATTCCCTTTTACAGCAAGCAGGTGCGCCAGGTGATGCACAATTGCGGCGTGATCGATCCCCGGTCGATCCAGGAATATATCGCTGCCGGCGGCTATCGCGCGTTGGGTAAGGCGTTGACGTCGATGACGGGGCAAGAGATCGTTGCCGAGGTCGCCAGGTCGGGCTTGCGGGGGCGAGGCGGCGCCGGATTTGCCACCGGCCGCAAGTGGGCGGCGACCCGGCAGGCTGCCGGCGAGGTCAAGTATGTCATTGCCAACGGCGACGAGGGCGACCCCGGCGCGTTTATGAACCGCAGCTTGATGGAGGGCGATCCGCACGCCATTATCGAGGGGATGATCATTGGCGCGTATGCCATCGGCGCGCATGAGGGGTTTATGTATGTGCGCGACGAGTACCCGTTGGCCGTAGAAAATTTGCGCATCGCCATTGAGCAGGCGCGCGAGTACAACCTGTTGGGCGACGATATTCTCGGCTCCGGGTTTGGCCTCGAGATCAAGATTGTGCGCGGCGCGGGCGCGTTTGTTTGCGGCGAGTCTAGCGCGTTGATGCAGTCGCTTGAGGGCCGGGTTGGCGAACCGCGCCCCAAACATCACCACGCGACCGAACGCGGGCTGTGGGACCGGCCCAGTTGTCTCAACAATGTGGAAACCTGGGCTAATATCCCGCTGATCATCAACAACGGCGCCGAGTGGTTCGCCTCGACGGGGACGGAGGGAAGCAAGGGCACCAAGACGTTCTGCCTGGTGGGCAAAATTGGCAACCCCGGCCTGGTCGAGGTGCCGATGGGGATTACGCTGCGCGAGATCATTTATGATATTGGGGGCGGCATTCCAAATGGCAAGGCGTTCAAGGCCGTGCAGACCGGGGGGCCGTCGGGGGGGTGCATTCCGGCCCATTTGCTCGATCTGGAGGTGGATTACGACCGGCTGATCGAGGCCGGGTCGATGATGGGCTCTGGCGGTATGGTGGTGATGGACGAAGATACTTGCATGGTCGATGTGGCGCGCTATTTCCTCGATTTCTTGCGCGACGAGTCGTGCGGCAAATGTGTGGCCTGCCGCGAGGGGATCAAGCGCATGCTGGGTATGCTGACCGATATTACTCAAGGACGAGGCACGATGGCCGACATTGAGCGGCTCGAGACGCTGGCCTGGACGGTACAGCAGACGTCGTTGTGCCAACTGGGCAAATCGGCGCCCAATCCGGTGTTGAGCACGCTGCGCTATTTCCGCGACGAGTATGTCGCCCACGTGGTCGACAAGAAATGCCCCAGCGGCGTGTGTCGTGAGTTGATCACCTACAGCATCGATCCCGACAGCTGCACCGGGTGTACGGTGTGCGCGCGGCGGTGTCCACAGTCGGCGATCAGCGGCGAGCGCAAAAAGGTACACGTCATCGACCAGTCATTGTGTATTCGCTGCGGCGTTTGCCGCGATGTTTGCCGGTTCGACGCGGTTGTGGTTCAGTAAAGCGCCCCGGCGCTTGCGCCAGAGAATGATGAGGAAGGTACGATGTCTATCACATTGACCATAGACGGAAATACAGTATTGGCTCAAGAGGATGAAACGATCCTCGAGGTGGCGCGCAGGGAGGGGATCGATATTCCGACGCTGTGTTACCATCCGGCGGTCGAGCCGTATGGCGCGTGTCGCATGTGTACGGTTGCGGTGACACAGCGTGGGCGAACCCGCCTGGAAACGTCGTGTACGGTGCCGGTACGCGAAGGTATGGTTGTGGACACGCACACGCCAGAGGTATACCGCGTGCGCCAGACGTTGATGGGGCTGTTTCTCTCGCGCTGCCCCAGCGTTCCGGCCTTGCAAGAGTTGGCCGCCGAGTATGGTGTGACCGAGCCGCCTTATCCGACGGACACGCCGGAGGAAAAGTGTATTTTGTGCGGGTTGTGCGTGCGCGTTTGCCAGGACGTGGTTGGCGCCAAGGCGATCAATTTTTCGCAGCGCGGCGTCGAGCGGCGGGTCGGCCCGCCATTTTTGGAGAAAACCGAGTCCTGTATCGCCTGCGGGGCATGTACGATCGTCTGTCCCACCGGGGCGATCGAGGTTGTGTTGCAGGATGCGGCGATCTATGAGGAAAAGCTCCTTGGGCCGGCTTCGGCTGTGTATGTGCCCTCGTTGCAGGCCGTGCCGCGTGTGCCGGTGATCGACACCGATGCTTGTATTCGCTTCCGGCAGCGTGACCGCACCCAGGGCGAGATCGCCGACGCTTGCGGCTTTTGCCAATCTATATGCGAGGCAAACGCCATTGATTTCGAGCAGCAAGATGAGGTGCTCGAGCTGGATGTGGGCGCCATTGTCGTGGCTACCGGCTTTAGCATGTGGGATCCAAGTCAACTGGGCGATTACGGTTATGGCACGTCGCCCAACATTATCACCGGCCTCGAGTTTGAACGGCTGACCAATTCGTCGGGGCCAACCTCGGGCGCGATTGTCACCGCCGAGGGCAAGACGCCGGAAAGTGTGGTTCTGGTTCACTGTGTGGGCAGCCGCGACGAGCGCGCGCACGCCTACTGTTCGCGTTTTTGCTGCATGTACGCGCTCAAGCAGGCGCATCAGGTGCAGGAAAAGACCGGCGCCGAGGTCTATAGTTTGTATATAGATATGCGCACTTTTGGTAAGGCTTATGAAGAGTTTTACAGCAGGTTGCGCGGCGAGGGCATTCATTTCATCCAGGGAAGGCCTTCGCAGATCACCAAAGACCCAGAGACGGGCAAGCTGTATGTCGAAGTGGAGGACATTCAACTGGGGCAGGTGTTGGAAATCCCGGCCGATATGGTGATTTTGGCCAATGCCATCGAGCCGCAACCCGACGCAGACCGGATCGGGCCGCTGCTGGGCATCGGTCGCACGCCGGATGGCTGGTTCGCCGAGGCGCATCCCAAGTTGCAGCCCGTCGAGACGGCGACGGCCGGCGTGCTGTTGGCCGGCTGCGCGCAGGGCCCGCGTGACGTGCCCGACACGGTGGCGCACGCCGGCGCGGCGGCGATGGAGGTCGTGCGTTTGTTCAACATCGGTCAGGTGACCATTTCGCCGACGGTGGCTCAGGTGGAGGCGGCCAGGTGCGTGGGCTGCGGCGAGTGTATCCTGGTTTGCCCGTATACGGCGATCTCTCGAAACGCGGAGGGCAAGGCCGAGGTGAATCCGGCTTTGTGCCAGGGGTGCGGCACTTGCGCCGCCGCGTGCCCGTCCAAGGCGATCACGGCGCTGCACTTTACCGATCAAGAGATCGTGGCGCAGATCGATGGGCTGCTGGCGCTGATGGCCTAGGAGCGTGCTGACCAAGTTCTCGGTACATCCGCCAACCGCAGAGCGCGCCGAGATCGCAAAGAGACAAGACGTCGAGTAGCGCCGTAGCTGTTTATAAACACAGGCCAGTCTCAGTAAATCCCAAGGTGGCTGGTTGAATTTGGAATTCAACGCAGAGACGCCGAGTCGCAGAGCCGATAGAACAAGTTAGTGATATTTTGTGTACGTTATGATCGTATCTCTGCGTCTTTGCGCCTCTGCGTTAGGCCTATTTTTTGCAGCAAGGCGAGATTTCCATCTATAGAATCTCGGCGTCCTTGGTTTTTTTCAGCGGCGCAAGAACGTACTGCATACTGTGCAACCCAAACACGAGGATGATGTGATGAGTGAACCCTTTGAACCCAAGATCGTTGCGTTTCTTTGTAACTGGTGTTCTTATGCCGGGGCGGACAATGCCGGTATTGCCCGCTTGCTCTCTCCGGCGAATATTTTGCCCATTCGTGTGATGTGTTCGGGGCGGGTCTCGCCAGAGATGGTGCTGCGTGCGTTTCGTTCCGGCGCGGACGGGGTGCTGGTGTTGGGCTGTCACATCGGCGATTGCCATTACATTGACGGCAATCACCGCACGGCCAAGCGTATGCCCATCTTGCGCAACATGTTGGGTTACGTCGGCATTCATCCCGACCGGCTGCGCCTGGATTGGGTGTCGGCGGCGGAAGCGCCCAAGTTTGCCCAGGTGACGACGGAATTTGTCGAAACGGTGCGTGCGTTGGGGCCGTTGGTCGAGGAGTTGGCGTGAAAGAGCACGCTGCGGCGCGGTCGGAGGCTCTGGCGCGGCTGTGCGATGCGTTTGGTGTGGAGGTGGTGTATGCTTTTGGCAGCCGGGCGGGCGATGCGCTGGCCTGGATGTCGGGAGAGCGGCGCGATTTGTCGCCTGGCGGCAGCGACCTGGATGTGGGGGTCAAGACGCCGCCAGCGGTCAAGTTCGGTGTGCGCGATAAGGTTCGGTTGACCCT
>CAYZYE010000032.1:0-26113 GCA_964481205.1 uncultured Anaerolineae bacterium
ACCTCAACCGCGACGGCGACGCCCACTGCTACGGCGACGGCGACGCCCACTGCTACGGCGACGGCGACGGCGACGCATACGCCGACGCACACGCCGACCAGCACGCCGACATCGACGCACACGCCAACGTGTACACCGACCAACACGCCAACGCCAACTCCGTCGCCAACGCCGACGTTGATCCAGCCGTTGCCGCCGACCTCGACGCCGACGCCGGTCCGCGTTCCGCCAACCCAGACGCCGGCGCCAGTGTCGCGCGTGCAGTTGGTGTTGGCGATGCCCGCCGGCAGTGATATGCTCGGCGCCAGCCAGACCTTTGACATTGTCCGCCGGCGCGGCATTCGCACCTTGTGCTTTGTCTCGCTCGAAAACCACCCCGATTTCGTCCGGCTCTGTATCGCCGACGGACATTTGCCCGGTCTCTATCTCGACGCCGGGCAGGACGCGGCAGCGCAGGTCGAGGCCTGGGAGAAGCTGCTGATCCGTTTGATGGGCGAGTTGGTCACGCCCCGGCTGGCCATGGTCGAAGATGAGGCGGCGGCGAGTACACTGCAAGACTTGGGGTACGAGGTCGTTCGCGCGGAGGAAAAAATCACGGGCGAGGCCGGTCAGGTGGTGCGGCTGGCGCTGGATCGCGGCGGCTATCAGCGCTTTGCAAACCTGGCGTATGCGGCGGCCAGTTTGGGGCTTGGTCTGGGGACGCACGAGATCGCCGAGGCGGCCAACGCGGTCCCGTTTTCGCCGCCGCCTCGTGCGACGACGTTGGAGGCGTTCAAAAAGCGCTATCTGATCATTCTCGATCCGGGGCACACGCGCGCCGACAACGGCACGCCGATCTATCCGCCTGTTGGGCGCGCCGTGTTGGAGCGTTGGGCCACGCTTGAGCGCGCGTATGCCTGGAAAAAGCTGCTCGACGCCGACGGTTGGGTCAGCGTGTTCACGCATGACGACGATTCGCTCTTTGACGAGTACACGCGCACGCCCGATACCGTAAATGACGGTAAAAATAGCCGCCGCGACGATTTGCAGTACCGTGCCAACCTGGGGTATTATCTGGGCATTCGCAGCGGGCGCATTCCGGTGCTGATCAGCCTGCACGTCGATTCGATCGCCAACCCCGACATTGTCGGGCCGCTGACTTTTTATGTCGCACACGGCGATGTCACCTTGATCGCGGATGGCAAGCAGTTGGCCGAGGAAATGCACAACGAGTTGGCCCGCTTTTGGGCCGAGCAGGGGATCGACGCGCCGGGGCGTGGCGTTTTGCACAGCGATACCTATGCCTGGGATCGCTTTGCCGAGGCGGGGTACACGGTCATCGGCAACCGCTTTACGCTCCCCGCGCCTGGCGCCGACGTGCTGCCGACCGAGGTGTATATTGCGGTGCTGATCGAGGCCGGTATGGCGACGCATCCAGAGGAAGCCCAGGTTTTGGCAACTGTGGAGGGAAATACGTTACTGGCAAAAGCGCATCACCGGGCGTTCAACAATTGGGTCGCGTGGATGCTTGAAAAAAACACAAAGGAGAATAATGATGGCTAAACGTTCGTTGGTTCTGGTTCCGTTTCCCCGCCGGGTTGAACAGGAAAGCGGGAGCTTGGCTTTTCAGTGCGACGCGCATATCGAGATCGACGACGCGGCGCAGTTTGAGACGGCGCGGCGATTGCAGGCTGCTTTGCTGGCCGACGCCGCGCTTTCGACCAGCATTGTGGTCGGTCAGATCGGCGATCCCAGGCGCGTTGCGGCGCGGCTCGCGGTCGACTCGGGCGCGATCGAACAGCAGCAAGGGTATGTGCTGACGATCTCGCCGGAGCGGATCGAGGTCGTCGGGCATGACCGTGCCGGTTTGTTTTACGGTGTTTGCACCTTGATTCAACTGGTGCGCCAGTTTGGCGCGGCGCTGCCTTGCCTGTCGATCTGGGATTATCCCGATTTCCCGGCGCGCGGCGTGATGCTGGATGTGAGTCGAAAAAAGGTGCCGACTTTGGAGACGTTGTTCCAGCTGGCCGATCTGCTGGCCGGCCTCAAGATCAACCAGCTTCAGTTGTACACCGAGCACACTTTTGCCTACCGCGAGCACGCCGAGGTGTGGGTCGATACCTCGGCGATCACCGGGCAAGATATTTTACAGTTGGATGCCTATTGCCGGGAGCGGTTCATCGACCTGACGCCCAATCAAAACTCGTTTGGGCATTTGACGCCCTGGCTCACTCATCCCCGCTATGCCGATCTCGCCGAGGCGCCCGATGGGTTCGATTGGCCCTGGGGCGGGCACAGCGACGGGCCGTTTTCGCTCAATCCCGTCGACCCGCGCAGCCTCGATCTGTTGCGCAGCATGTACGACGATTTGCTGCCTCATTTTTCCAGCGAGTGGTTCAATGTGGGCTGCGATGAGACTTTTGATCTGGGCGCCGGACGCAGCAAGGCGATCTGTGAGGAAAAGGGCGTGCATCGCGTTTACCTCGATTTTTTGCTCCAGATTTACGACCTGGTCAAGGCGCGCGGTCGCAAAATGATGTACTGGGGTGACATTATTTTGCATGCGCCGTCGCTGATCCCCGAGTTGCCTCGGGACGCCGTGGCCCTGGAATGGGGGTACGAGTTCGATCATCCCTTTGACAAGGACTGTGCTCAATTTGCTTCGGCGGGCATTCCGTTTTACGTTTGTCCCGGGACGTCGAGTTGGAACACGCTGGTCGGGCGCACCGATAACGCGATGGGCAACCTGCGCAGCGCCGCCGAGAATGGCCTCAAGCATGGCGCGACCGGCTATTTGAACACCGACT
Organism: uncultured Anaerolineae bacterium; assembly: GCA_964481205.1. Lineage (GTDB taxonomy): Bacteria > Chloroflexota > Anaerolineae > JAFGEY01 > JAFGEY01 > CAYRXM01. The sequence goes on from CAYZYE010000032.1 coordinate 2,787, forward strand.
GGGGCGACCGGGGGCATTGGCAATACCAGCCCACGGCCTATCTGGGCTATGTTTATGGCGCCGCGGTGTCGTGGGCCGTTCAAGCCAACGTCGATATCGACTTGATCGAGGCCTTGAGCAGGCACGTTTTCAACGACGCGACGGGCGTGATGGGGCGCATTGTCTTTGAACTGGGCAACGTGTACAAGGTCTATGAACGGTTTACGTCGCGGCGAATTCACAACGCCAGTTTTTTGGTCAAGCTCTTGTACGCGCCCGTGGATCAGGTCGAAACCCCGGGCATCGACTGGCAGGCGGTCGATCCACGGTTGTTCAGGGAGGCGCACGAGATGATCGATACGATTATGGCGCAGATGCCCAAGACGCAAATGCGCTGCGCCGACGCCAATCTGGTGCGCCGCGAGTATGAAAACGCGGCGCGGCTGCTCCGGCACGCCTGTCTGCTCGGCGAGTTCAAGATCGCGCTGGCGCAGGCCGATACGGATCGGGCAATGCTTGCTTTCCAGGCCGGCAATCTGGCCGAGGATATGCGCGCCATTTTGGCCGAGCATCGCGAGTTGTGGCTGGCGCGTAACCGCGTGGGCGGGTTGGAATCTGGGAGCGGCGCGCATTTTGAGAAAATGATCGAAACGTATCGCCGATTTGTTTGAAAAAGGGAAAGGGGGGTTGACTGCGTGCCCCACGATTGCATATTGTACGGCCCAGGGCCAACGCCGCCTCGGCAGATCGCCGAGGTGGTGGACGCAGTTCTCGACGCCTATCACCGGCAGGGCGGGATCAATTATGCCGGGGGCGCGAATCTGCCATCGCAGCAGCACATCATTGATATCACTTTGGCGCTGCGCACGATCTTGTTCCCCGGCTATTACACCGACCGGGCGATCGATGAGACATCGTTGTCTTATGTCACCGGCGAGCGCGTGGTGTGGCTCTATAAGAATTTGCGTCAAGAGATCGCCAAGTCGATTTGTTTTGACTGTCACGAGTGCAGCGTCCAGGGTCGCTGCCCGGACTGCGCGGCCCGCGCCGACGGGATCACGTTGGAATTGCTGCAAGCCCTTCCGGTATTGCGCCAACGGTTGATGCTCGATGTGCAGGCCGCGCTGGACGGCGACCCGGCCGCGAGCAGCGCCGATGAGGTGATTCTGGCCTATCCGAGCGTTGCGGCGATCACCGTACACCGGATCGCCCATTTTCTGTATCGCTGCCGCGTGCCTCTGCTGCCCCGGATCATGAGCGAGTACATTCATCACCGCACCGGTATCGACATTCATCCGGGGGCGACCATTGGCCGCTCTTTTTTCATCGATCACGGCACGGGCGTTGTCATTGGCGAAACGACAGTCATTGGCGATCGGGTCAAGATTTATCAGGGTGTCACTTTGGGGGCGTTGAGCGTGGCGCGCACGATGCGCGGGCAGAAACGACACCCCACCATTCGGGATGATGTGACCATTTATGCCGGGGCGACGATTTTGGGCGGCGATACGGTGATCGGCGCGGGGTCGGTGATTGGCGGAAATGTGTGGCTGGTTTCCTCGGTGCCGCCGGATTCCAGAGTCTATAACACGCGCTCGGCCACAGAGCCGGTGGTGAAAAAGAATGGGTCTGTTGTTTGACAGGATGGTGTGCCTGTGGTAACATTGGTCGGGCAAGGTAGCCTAAATTTTGTAGGGGTAAAAGAGGATGAAGATTCTGGTCTTAAATTGCGGCAGTTCGTCCGTCAAATATCAACTCATCGAGATGAACGATGAGCGGTTGATCTGTAAAGGCATCGTGGAGCGCATCGGCGCACAGGATGCCATTTTACGTTATCGACCTGTGGGGCGGGAGGAGAAATACGAGGTGCGCCCGGTGGCGGGTTATGTCGAGGCCATCGGCGCTTTTTTGTCGGATTTGCTCGATCCCGAGATCGGTGTGCTGGAAGACAAGGATGAAATTGCCGCGGTGGGGCATCGCGTGGTGCATGGCGGCGAGGCGTTCGCCAACTCGGTTCAAATTGACGCCGATGTGATCCAGACGATCGAGGATTGTGCTGCTTTTGCGCCATTGCACAACCCGGCCAATCTCGAGGGGATTCAGGTCTGTATGCAGTTGTTGCCGGGCGTTCCGCAGGTGGCCGTGTTTGACACGGCGTTTCATCAAACTATGCCGCCCAGGGCCTATCTGTATGCTTTGCCGTACCGGTATTATCAAGACCTCAAGGTGCGGCGCTATGGTTTCCACGGTACCTCGCACCGCTATGTTGCGCACAAGGCAGCCGAACTGTTGGGCCGTTCGATCGCGGAACTCAAGATCGTCACCTGTCACCTGGGCAACGGGGCCAGTATTGCCGCCGTTCAGTACGGCCGCTCGATCGATACCAGTATGGGCTTTACGCCGCTCGAAGGGCTGGTCATGGGCACGCGCTGCGGCGACATTGACCCGGCGCTGGTGTTGTATCTGATGGACAAGGAGGGGCTCAACCCGGAGGCGATGGACGATCTGCTGAACAAGCAAAGCGGCTTGCTGGGTCTCACCCAGGGGGCGCAAGATATGCGCGACATCGAGGACAAGGTTGCTGCAAATGATGCGCATTTTGATCGCGTGCTCGACGTGTATTGTTACCGGATCACAAAATACATCGGCGCTTATGCGGCGGCGATGGGCGGCGTGGATGTCATCGTCTTTACCGGCGGCGTAGGCGAAAATTCGCCCATTGTGCGCACTCGCGTCTGCGCCGGGCTGGCCTTTTTGGGCGTCGAGATGGATGAGGCCAGTAAAAAGGTCAACGCGGCATTCAATCGCGGCAAACGCGCCGATACCCCGCACATCAGTTCCGGTTCGACCAGGGTGATGGTCTTGGAGACCAATGAAGAGCTGGTTATCGCCCGCGACACCAAACGGGTCTTGTTTGCGGCTTGATCGGTCCATCGCCGGCAAAATGGCAGTGTAGGACAACGTTTCAAGATATAAGAGAATATTTGGGGCAACGGAGCAAACGCGGTATAGGTTAAGACTGACCGCGTTTGTGTGTTGTTGGTGCGGTCGCATAATCTAGTTTGAATGGGAGGGAGTGAGATGAGTGTAACAGCCATAGTCGGTGCGCAGTGGGGTGACGAGGGTAAGGGGCGGATTGTCGATTATCTGGCGCAGGGGTCAGACCTGGTGATTCGATTCCAGGGGGGTGATAACGCCGGCCATACGGTGGTCAATGAATATGGCAAATTTGCGCTGCATCTGGTGCCGTCGGGTATTTTCAACCCCACGGCGACCTGTCTGCTCGGCGCGGGCACGGTGGTCAATCTGGATACCTTGTTGGGGGAATTGGACGCGCTGGTGGCGGCCGGCGTAGACACCCGCCGATTAGTGATCGACAAGCGTGCGCATCTTATTTTGCCGTTTCATCGTCTGCTCGATGGCGCTCAAGAAGCTGAACGCAAAAAAGGGTGGGCCGTCGGCACGACCAAACGCGGCATCGGGCCGACTTATGCCGACAAGGCCGCGCGGCAGGGGATTCGCGTTGGGGATATTTTGCGCCCCAACCGGCTGCGCGCGCGGCTCGAAATGTTGGCGCCGAGGAAAAACCGCGATCTGGCGTTTTTCAATTTGCCCCAGGTCAGCGTCGACGAGTTGCTTGCGCTTTGTGCGGGGTGGAGAGAAAAGGCCGGTCACAGGATCATCGACTCGGCGCCTTTGGTGCGCGACGCCGTTCAATCGGGGCGGGTCGTGCTGCTCGAAGGGCAGTTGGGCGTGATGCGCGGGCTGAATTGGGGCATTTATCCCTATGTCACTTCTTCGGCGCCGACCTCTGGCGGGGCGTGTGTGGGGGCCGGTGTTCCGCCGAGGGCGATCGACCGCGTGTTGGGTATCGTCAAAGCCTATTCGACTTCGGTCGGCGGGGGGCCGTTCCCCACCGAGTTGTTGGACGAGAGCGGGGCCAGGTTGCGCGAGATCGGCGGCGAATACGGCGCGACTACCGGGCGTCCACGTCGCTGCGGCTGGTTTGACGGCGTGGCGGTTGGCTATTCGAGTTGGATGAATGGCTTTACCGGCATTGCCGTGACCAAGTTGGATGTGTTGGACACGTTCGAGACGATCAAGATTTGCACGGGGTATCGCGCTGGGGACGTCGTGCTCGATTATGTGCCCGAAACGGCGGTGCAGGAAGAGGTCGAGCCGGTTTATGAGGAATGGCCCGGCTGGATGTGCGAGACCACGCAGGTACGAACCTGGGATGATTTGCCCCGCAAGGCGAAAAATTACTTGCGGCGGATCGAGGAACTGGCCGGCGCGCCGATCGATTTTGTCTCGGTTGGGCCGGAGCGTGATCAGATCATTGTGATCGATCGCGTATGAATCTTGGCCCAGGTGTGGGATTGGCGTCCAAGCAGAGACGCCGAGTTGCCAAATAGATAGCAAACGAATGACAATAGACAAAAATGTAATGGAGGAGCAATGCCCACGATCGATTTTGATCACGAGACTTTTATCTCGCCTTTTACCTGGCGCTATGGCAGCGACGAGATGCGCCGTCTGTGGTCTGAGGAGCACAAGCGGCGGTTGCTGCGTCGCGTGTGGGTGGCTTTGGCCGCCGCGCAGCAGCAGGCCGGTCTGGTGACTGCCGAGCAGTTGGCCGATTTGCGCGCGCATCAAGATGATGTCGATATCCCTCGCGCGGCGCAGATCGAGGCCGAAATTCGACACGATTTGATGGCTGAGATCAAGACTTATGCCGAGCAGTGCCCGACCGGCGGCGGCATTATTCATCTGGGCGCGACGAGCATGGATATTTTGGACAATGTCGATGCGCTGCGGCTGCGCGATGGGCTTGGGTTGGTGCAGGACGGGGTGCGCGCGTTGTTGGGCACGCTGGCCGACCTGATTCTGGCGCGCGCTGACCAGCCGTGTATGGCTTTTACCCACATTCAGCCGGCCGAGCCGACGACGGTGGGGTATCGCCTGGCCCAGTATGGGCAGGATTTGTTGATCGATTATTGGGAGTTGGAACGGGTGCGGGGCGGCGTTCGCGGTAAGGGGATCAAGGGCGCGGTGGGGACGTCGGCGTCTTATGCCGAGTTGCTGTCCGGTACGGATATGTCGGCGGCGGAGCTTGAGGAGGATGTGATGGCGCGGTTGGGGTTGGCTCCTTTTGCCGTGACGACTCAGACTTGTCCGCGCAAGCAAGACTGGCTGGCGCTCAACGCATTGGCCGGTTTGGCCGCATCGCTTTACAAGTTTGCCTTTGACTTGCGGCTGTTGCAATCGCCGCCCTGGGGTGAGTGGAGTGAACCGTTTGCGGCCAGGCAGGTTGGCTCATCGGCGATGCCGTTCAAGCGCAATCCAATTACCGCCGAAAAAGTCGGCTCGTTGGCCCGTTACGTCGCTGCGCTGCCGCGTGTGGCCTGGGACAATGCCGCTCATTCGCTGCTAGAGCGCACGTTGGACGACTCGGCCAACCGGCGCGCGGTGCTGCCGGCGGCGTTTTTGGCCGTTGACGAGATCGTCCGGTCGGTGCGGCGTATTTTGCAAGGTTTGCAGGTCAACGATCTGGTGGTTGCGCGCAATTTGGCGGCGTATGGCGTTTTTGCGGCGACCGAGCGGGTGTTGATGGAGTTGGGCAGGCGCGGCGCCGACCGGCAGGTGATGCACGAGGTCATTCGCGGGCACACGCTTGCGGCCTGGGATGATCTCCAGGCGGGGCGGCCCAACTCGCTGGCGGCGAGGTTGAGTCGAGATGAGCGGTTGCGCGCGTACATGTCTGAGGAGCGTATTTTGTCCTTGCTGGACGCCAGCGCCTATGTCGGGGATGCGCCGCAACGCGCGCGCGCGCTGGCGCGTTCGCTGCGCGCCGTTGTGACCGGTTAGGCGGTTGCGGCTAGTTTTTTCCAAAAGGCGATGGCCTGTTCCGTGTCCATTTCTTCGGTGGCGGCAAACAGGTGGAGTGACCGGGTTGCGGATGGGATCGGGGGATTGTCCAGGGTGCGGCGCGCCTGTTCGGCGTCGATGCCGGCCTGGCGCATTTTGGTGAGCAGCAGCGGCGGGTGTTGGTTCAGGTCGAGATCGAATAGCCGCCCACCAAAGTTCACGATCTCGAACATTGCTTCAAAGGGGCCGGCCGACAGGTGGACGCCGTTGCTGGCAATGTTGACGGTTTCCAGCCCGAATTTTTGTGGGTTTTGGTACAGCGCGCCGCGAATGGATTGTGGCACGGCTTTTTCGGGAAAGGTTGCGCCGATCATTTGTTTTCTGAGGATGGCCCAGGCGGTATCGCTGTGGAGCAGCATGACTACGATCCGGTGCGCGGGGTCGGTATAGCTGGCGATTTGGAGAGGGTGAAAGCCGTTGACGAGGATTAGCGTTTGCCCGTGTTGGCGGTAGGATTGGACGTAAAATCCGCTTTCGAGTTTGACCGATTCTTTGCTGCGCCAGAGTCGATTGAGCGTCAACGCATTTTGCTCTGGATGTTGGGCCAGGTATTCGTGCCCGCCCAGTATCTCGCAGTCTTTTATTTCTGTGATGCCCAGCGCGGCGGCGATTCTGGCGCGCCCGGTCTGACCCAGTATTTTCGACGCCGATCTGGACAGTTGGTTGATAAAGCCATAGTGCCGGTTCATGATGCCCAGTTGGTCGAGCGTGCGCCCGTTGACGGCCAGGATGCCATGCGCGTGCGCCTCGAATTCGTCGAGTTTGCCCAAGATGAGGTCGAGTGATCTGGCGATGTGGGTCTGTTTGCTCACCGCCAAGAGGTTCGGCTTGATGAAAAACAACAGCTCGTTTCGCCATCCATCTTGGCCCACATCCAGGGGCTGGATGGTGGTCACGTCGCCGCATCCGAGTATCGTTTTTACCAGGGTGTGAGTTTGTATCATCCTCGCCGCCTATTCAAAAGCTCATGGGGATTTGTTTTTGGCCCACGCCAGCAGTTGGGGATCGTTGGCGATTTCCGGGCCCAGGGCTACCTGGCGCCAGGTGTGTTCTAGCGCCCGGCCCTGGGGGTCAAATGTCCAATTGCCCACACCGATTCGTCGTCCGGCGTGGCCCGGTGATGGCGAATCGGCGTGGAGCGTCATGCGGCCGTCTGCGGTGAGGAGTGGCGCGGGGGTGGTGCCCTGGCCGCCGCCGCTGATCACCAGATCGATTTGCGGCAGTTCGACGGCGATTTTGTGGTTGACGTTCAGGCCGGCATGGGAGAGCAGGACGATGATCTCGACTCGATCTTGGAGTTCGGCGACGATTTTGCGCACCGACTCGAGCGGGTCGCGGACGATGACCTGGGGTGTGGTGATTGGGCCGGTCAGTCCAATGACGGCAATGCGGTATCCTTGTATTTCTTTGATAATGTATGGCGGAAATAGCAGTTCGCCCGTCTCTGAGAGGATGGCGTTGGCGGAGAGGATGGCGAATTTGGCTTCTTGGGCTCGTTGGAGCAGCAGTTCTAGCCCCAGTTTGGACAGGTCGCCCTCGCCCAGCGCCAGCGCGTCATAGCCGAGCATGTTCATTGCGGCGACGCTGCTTTTGCCCTGGGTGCTCACTGCCGTTCCGCGATCGCCGATCAGGCTGTTGCCGGCATCGAGGATCAAGGTGTTGGAGAATGCGCCGCGCGTTTGCGCAATGATCGTTGCCCGCCGGGCAACGCCTCCGGTTGGGCGTCCTCAACCACAAGGTTGGACATACCCCCAGGTGTCGTTGCTGTGTACGATCGCCAGTTCGAGGGGGGTGCTGGCTGCGACCCGGCTGGCGGTTGGCGAAGGTGTTGGCGACGCCGGGCGGGTTGCCGTTGCCAGGCTGGTCGGGGTTGGGGTTGGCTGGGGCGTGGACGACGCCGTTGGTGGCAGGGGGAGTGTTGCCGTCCAGGTGGGCAAGGCGGCGCGGATGTGCGTTGCTGTGGGCTGCGCGATCGCTGCCGAGGAGGTTTGCGCTTGCCAGCTCAAAACCCATATTCCGCCGCCGGTCAATAATAGACCGAGGGCGATGGCGCCGAGTACCCACAAACCGGTTGTGTGACGTGGTGTGTTCATTTTTGTTCCTCACGCGGGCTTGATTGTTTTGGCATTATACCACGCGCCCAATTTGCTGGCAAGAATTTGCGCCGGCGCGCTCGTTACGCCCCGGTTATTTTCCCAGGGGTGGCTTGTATGATATAATACCGCGCGTGTTTTGCAGAGACGGTTTTGCGCGCCGGAGAAATTGGCCGTGTGGTGAAAGTTTGGAGCTAAAATTGGAGCGTGTAGTTCAATTCGACAATGTGTCCAAGTATTTCAATGTCAGACACGAAGGGCCGGTGTCCTTTCAGTCTATTTTTCTCAATCTCGTTCGTTTTCGTTTTCGTCCGCTGCGGCAAAAGTATTGGGTGCTCAGAAATATCACCTTTGATGTTGAGCGGGGCGAGATGCTGGGTATTATTGGGATCAACGGTTCGGGCAAGAGCACCGTCCTCAAGCTCATTTCTCGAATCATTGAGCCTACGTCCGGGAGCATCAAGGCGCACGGTCGCGTTTCTGCCTTGCTTGAGCTTGGCGCAGGGTTTCACCCCGATTTGACCGGTCGGGAGAATATTTATTTGAATGGTTCGATCCTGGGGCTGAGTCGCAAAGAGATCAAGCGCAAGTTTGATGATATTGTCCAGTTTGCCGGGCTTGAATCTTTTATCGACGTGCCCGTCCGGCATTATTCGTCGGGAATGTATATGCGTTTGGGTTTTTCTACGGCGATTTACGCCGAGCCTAGCATTTTGTTGGTCGATGAAGTGTTGGCCGTGGGGGATTATGCTTTTCAGATTCAATGCCTGGAGCGGGTTAAGGAACTCAAGCAGCAGGGGGCCACGATCTTGTTTGTCTCGCACGATATGGATGCCGTCCAAAAGTTGTGTGATCGCGCTATTTGGCTTGATGGCGGTGGTGTGCGCGCCGATGGTAACCCCAAACAGGTGGTCGAGCATTACCTCCACGGTTTTTCCGATGACGAGCATCGATCGGCGGGGAATGATAAATTTGCGTTGGGGCAAAGATGGGGTACGGGCGAGATCGAGATCACGGCGGTTCGGTTTCTGGATGGAAATGGGAACGAGAAGAAATGTTTTGTGACCGGCGAGTCGTTGCACGTGCAGATGAGTTATGTTGCGCACAAACGAATCAAATCGCCGGTATTTGGTATGGCTTTTTATTCAAGCGAAGGGGCGTGGATCAATGGCTCCAACACCGATACGTCGGAATACGACGTTGGTTGGGTGGAGGGCGAAGGGCAGGTGACTTATCGGCTCGATCGTTTGTCGCTTTTGGAGGGTCGTTATCTGTTTTCGGCCGTGGTGTACGATTTCAGCGGACGGGTGCCGCAAGCATACGATCATTTGGACAAGTCATTTGTCGTTCAGGTTCGACGCAGCAAAGAGATCAAGGAGACTTTGGGGATGATTCATATGCCTTGCCGGTGGGAACATGAACGCTATGACGGTGTCGTGGTTGGTTCCAGGGTGGTTTGCTGATGGCATTGTCGGTGATCGAGATCGAGGCGACCAATCGTTGTAACACGCATTGTCTTCATTGCCCGCGAGAGGCCATCACGCGCCCGCAAGGGATGATGTCGTGGGATACCTGGCAGATAATAGCAGACAAGATTTCTACTCTCGATGTCCAGGCCGTCGATTTTTCAGGTATGGGCGAACCGACATTGAATCCTCTTTTGCCCCGCTTTGTTTCATATTTCTCACCCAAGATGTTGACAATGATCACCACCAATGCTTCGACACTAACGCCGGCCAAAATTCAGGATTTGATCGACGCCGGTCTGGGGCAGGTTATGGTCAGTTTTAATGGGCATCGCGCGGATTTGTATGGTTTGATGATGGGTGGACTCGATCTGGAAAAGGTCGAACAGCGTATTCAAGACCTCGTTCGTCTTAGCAAGGGCAAGACGCAGGTGATGGCGAATGTGAGTGTGACCAAGCAAACACGTCCGCACCTTGCGGCGATCAAGGCTCGTTTGCATCGCCTGGGTGTTCGGCAGGTCACATTTTCCTTGTGCCATAGCCGGGGAGGACACCTCAAGGATGCTTCTATTTGCGACACGCCTATCCCAGAGATTGGGGATGGCCGGTGTGATATTTTTGCCGGGACGTTGTTTGTGGCCTGGAATGGACAGGTTTTGGCCTGCTGTCATGACTTGGGAGGAGAAGGCGTGATCGGCGATCTCGTTACCGAAGAAGTGGAGACGATTTTGGGCAAGAGACAGCAGATCATGGAGACAGGGGTGCGATTTCCAATGTGTAAAGAGTGTAATGATATGTATCGTTTTACCCTGGACGCCACGCCAGATGCTAAACCTCTTTCGGAGTGGATTTATTCATTGTATGGCAGTGCCGATGAAGGCGCTGACAAGCTGATGGAGGTGATCAGACGCCAGGAATCGCGTATTTCCGAGTTGGAGCAGGTTGTCGCTGCGTATGAGCACGGGCGTTTCATTCGTTTTACCAAATGGCTGCGCCGGGTGAGCGCAAAGTTACGATGACGATGCCAAGATGACGACCCACGTTTTGATCATCAGCCATGATGTGGTTGGCGCGCGGATGTCCGGCCCTGGAATCAGGTATTATCATCTGGCGCGGGTGTTGGCTCGGGAATTTGATGTTGTGCTTGCCGCGCCCGGCGCACACTCTCCGGGCGCGTTTGATGGTTTCTCTGTCCTTGGGTATCGACACCCTCAAGATTCGGCGTTGGAACAGGCCGTCCGGCAAGCACAGGTTGTGCTGGTGCCGGCCGTCGAGTTGGCCAATGTTCCGGCGCTTTTGGATTCTGGGGCGGCGTTGGTGTTGGATGGTTACGATCCTTTTTTGGCCGAGACGCTTTTTTTGGATCCGCTTCGGGTCGGTCATTTACAACGTGTTCTGGCTCAGGCGTACCTGGTTGGGGATTTTGTCATTTGTGCCAGCGAGCGCCAGCGCGATTGGTGGCTGGGGTTGCTGGAGGCGCACGGGCGTATCAACCGCTATAATTTTGCCCAAGACCCCTCTTTTCGACAACTGGTCGATGTGGTGCCGTTTGGGATGCCCACCGAGCGGCCGGCTGCGCGTTCGCCCGTTTTTAGAGAGACGTGGCCGGGCATCGGCGCCCAGGACAAGATCATTCTGTGGGGCGGGGGGCTGTGGGTTTGGCTTGATCCATTGACGGCGATTCGGGCGGTGGCGCAGATATGGCGCGAGCGGCAGGATGTGCGTTTGGTTTTTCCCGGCACCCGTCATCCCAATCCTGGTGTGGCGCAGATACCGACTTTGGTCGGGGCGGCCCAAGAGTTGGCGGTCGAGTTGGGGTTGTGGAACAAGGCAGTGTTTTTTGGTGATTGGGTGCCCTATGCCGATTGGCCGGGTGTGTTGCTGGAGAGTGATCTGGCGCTTTCGCTGCATCATGACACGTTGGAAACGAGGTTGGCTTTTCGCACGCGAATTCTCGATTACATTTGGAGTGGTCTGCCGATGGTGGTTACGCGCGGGGACGAAATGAGCGATCTGGTTGAGCGGCATCAACTGGGTAGTGTGGTTGGTTATGGGGATGTTCAGAGGACGGCGGCGGCGATTTCCAGGTGGTTGGATGTGCCCAAGGAGACATTGGCGGAACGATTTGAACGTGTGCGCCAGGCGTTGACCTGGGAGAAGGCGGTTGAGCCTTTGCGCGCTTTTTGCCGGCAGCCTCACCGCGCGCCGGATAAAGTAGCACTGGGTGTGCAGGACCAAAGTCCGTTTTCGCTCGCCGAGATCGAGCGGCTGAAGGGTTTGGTGAGTGGGTACGAGCGCGGCCGGTTTATGCGTTTTAGCAAGTGGCTGTACCAGGCGAAACAAAAACTGCTGTGCCGGCTAAAGGGAGGGAACCAGTGAGCGATCCTTGTGCGTCGGTGATCATTCCGGTCTGGAATGGTCGCTCATATCTGCCGGCTTGTCTGGAGGCTTTGAACGCGCAGACGTATTCTCCCTTGCAAGTTGTTGTGGTTGACAATGCCTCGACGGATGGATCGGCGGCGCTGGTGAGCGAAAAATACCCCTGGGTGCGGCTGGTGCGCAATGATGTGAATTTGGGGTTTGCGGGCGCGTGTAATATCGGGATCGGTGTTGCGCAGGGTGAGGTTTTGGCGCTGCTCAATCAAGACACCAGCGTTCATCCCGGTTGGCTCGAAGCGCTGGTTGACGCGCTGCAAGATCAGCGAACCGGCATTGCCGGAAGCAAGATTTTGTATCCCGACGGTGTTACGCTGCAACATGCCGGTGCCTGGATCGAATGGCCGTTGGGTCTGGCCCATCATTATGGTCGCGGCGATGCGGACCGCGGGCAATGGGATGAGGCGCGCCAGGTCGAATATGTGACCGGCGCGGCGGTGGCGTTTCGACGTGAAATTTTGTCCCGTGTTGGATTGTTGGATCGCGATTTTTGGCCGGGGTATTTTGAAGACGCTGATTTCTGTCTGCGGATACGCGAGGCCGGCTATCAAGTGTGGTACGTGGGTCAGGCGGTTGTCAACCACGCCGAAACGACGTCGGTGACGGATCCGGCGACGGTGGCCTGTGCCTATGAACGAGGGCGTATGCGGTTCTTGCTCAAGCACCTGGCGCCGCATCGTTTTTTGAGCGAATTTGTGCCCGCCGAAAAAGCATATCAACTGCGCGGTCAGGGGTATGGCAGTCCGTTGCGCAAAGCCTATTTGGAGTCGATTCCTGTGGCGGTGTTTTTGCTGGCGCGGCGCTGGCACGCGGATGTGGCGACCATTGATCGTGTTTTGTTGGCCCTGCAAGAGCTGTATCGCGCCCGTACCTGGCGCGCGTGCCGTACCAGCCCGTTGTCATTTGTGCCGCCGCTCGACGAGTTTGAATTTCATTCGTCTGTTCCCGTCATTGGTCCCGTCATCGTCTGGTGGCGGCGGCTGTGGTACAATGTCGCTGCACGTTGGGCGATGCGGTACCTGGTCCAGCAGCAAGAAGCGATCAATCAGCAGCAGGGCGCGTGTATTCGTTCGTTGATCTCGTTGTCACAAGAGATGTCCCGGCTGATTATGCAACTCGAAGGTGAACAAGATGAATGAAAAGTGGCTTGAAATTGCCGATCCAGAGATCGACGCCCAGGAATTGATGGCCCAGATTGAAAAGCGAATTGCCGGGCGGGACGATGTGCAGGATGAGTGCAGCCCGGCCGATGTGGTCGAGTCGGTACGTCAAGAGATCGTTGATTCGCCGCTCGGTGGAGAGGCGTTGCGCAAGTGGGCATTGATCTGGTCGAATGACTGCGACCTGGTGCCCCGGCATTATAAAATTGATTGGCGGTTGCCGATCATCGGGCCGATCCATGCCCTGGTGCGCCGGGTGATCCATGCCGAGATACAACGTTATCTGCTTGTTTCTCTGGAAAAGCAATCATATTTGAACCGCGAGTTGGTCAAAATCCTTCAAGGGTTGGCCGAAGAAAATGTGCGTTTGCGTCAAAAACTTGAAGAGACTGATGCCCAATGATGACCCAGATCGATCAGTTTAGCGCCACTGTGTCGTATGGCGATGCAACCAGCAACCAGATTCTCAGCTTGCAACGAATCCTGCAACAGATGGGGTATCGGAGCGAGATATTTTGCGAGCGCGTTGCGCCAGACTTTCGAGGCGTGGCGCATCATATCACGCAATATGGACGGTATTCTTGTCCCAACTCTATGCTTTTGCTTCATTTTGCTTTGAGCTATTCTCGACCGGTGATGCGCTGGCTGCAATCGCTTTCTGTTCACAAAGTGTTGGTGTATCACAATATCACGCCGCATTCCTATTTTGGCGGCGTCAATTTCAAATTTGCTCAGGCCGCTCGAGCCGGGCGTGCGCAGTTGCGCGATCTGGTTTCTCTGGTCGAGGCCGGATGGGGGGTCTCGTCGTATAACTGCCGGGAATTGGCAGCATACGGGTGCGTAAACCTGGGTGTGCTGCCTATTGTTTTTGATCCGGCGCGGTACGCCGCTTTTCCTGATCGGGCAACGCTCAAGCGCTATCAGGACGATCGTTTGAACATCTTGTTTGTGGGGCGCGTTGCGCCGAATAAGCGCTTTGAGGATTTGCTTGCTACCTTTTACTATGTAAAAAATCGAGTCTGCGCCGACGCGCGTCTATTGTTGGTTGGTTCTGCCAACGGGTTGAGCAAGTACAAGACGTTTTTACTCGAGTTGGTCGATCGATTGAGCTTGTCCGACGTCGTTTTCGCCGGGCATGTAAGCGACGCCCGGTTATTTGCCTACTATCGGTGCGCCGATGTGTATTTGAGTATGAGCGAGCACGAGGGGTTTGGTGTGCCCTTTGTAGAGAGTATGTATTTTGGCGTGCCGATTGTGGCCTATGATGCGGCCGCGGTATCCGAGACGTTGGGCGGCAGCGGTATCTTGATCAAAGCCAAAAGGCATGCCGCCGTCGCCGAGTTGATTGGCTTGTTGGGAGAACGTCCTGTCTGGCGAGAATCGATCGTTGCTCGCCAGCGCGAACGTTTACAGGCTTTTACCTGCGCACAAATCGAGGCGCGGCTGCAAGAGCTGTTAAGGCCGTTTGGATGAGACAGGTACATCAATTCTACCCAACCGTCGCTTACGGCGATGGTGTCAGCAACGAGATGCTGGCCGTGCAGCGTCTGCTGCGGCGGCATGGTTATGAGAGTGAAATATTTTGCCAGGTTTTGCCGACTGTTTTTTCGGGCCGGGCCCGGCACATCTCGGAATACGGTTGTTATTCTTCTCCTGACAGCGTCTTGTTGTTTCATTTTTCAATGAATTACCCGGCCCAGGTATTGTCCTGGTTGAAACGAATCCCGGACCGCAAGGTGTTGGTGTATCACAATATCACACCACATATCTATTTTGGCGGCATCAACACCTCTTACTTTTATCGAGCACGCGACGGGCGCGAGGGCTTGGCCCAACTTGGAGCATTGACGCGGACCGCCTGGGGGCAATCGAGGTTTAACTGCCAAGAGTTGGCCGAATGCGGTTGGACCGATTTGGCGGTTCTCCCCTTGATCTTGGACCCGGCGCGCTATTCGGTCCGTCCCAACCGCCGCGTGCTCAAGCGCTATCGGGATGGCGTCAATGTTTTGTTTGTTGGACGCATCTCTCCGCACAAACGCTTTGAGGACATTATTCTCACTTTTTATCATCTCAAAAAGCGCATCCTGGCGCATGCTCGTCTATTGTTAGTTGGTTCGGCGCACAAGATGGAACGCTATCTCGAATTTTTACAAACGCTGGTAGCCCGGCTGCAATTATCCGACGTGATTTTTACCGGGCATGTAAGCACCGCCGAGTTGGTGGCTTATTATCGGTGCGCCGATGTGTACTTGAGTATGAGCGAACACGAGGGTTTTGGAGTGCCCTTGTTGGAGAGCATGTACCTGGGTGTGCCCATTGTGGCCTACAAATCGACGGCTGTGCCGGAGACATTGGCCGACAGCGGCATTTTGGTGACCGAAAAGAACCATCGCGCAGTGGCCGAGCTGATCGGGCTTTTGCTCAATGACCCCAGGTTGAGAGCGCGAATTGTGGCCGGACAGCGAAAACGGGTGCAGGATTTTATGCCCGCCCAAGTGGAAAAACGATTGTTGGATCTTGTACATGGTTTGTTCTGACTCGAACAGGTAAGACATAATATCATCACGCCAGCAGCATCACGGCAACGCCCGCCCGCCGGTTCGACGATCAAATGACCGAACCGGCGGGCGGGTTGTGTATTGGATAACTGCTTTATAGAATTGCCCTTGACAAAAAATGATTTCTAGTTTATAATTGATCTAAATTTGGAGAAGGTCTAATGGATCGACAAGAACTGGTGCAGAGATTCAAAGCGCATGGCTTCAAGATGACGCCGCAGCGCCGCGCGATTATCGAGGCGGTGACGGGGCCAATGCCTCACCCTTCGGCCGAGGAAATTCACCAGGTTGTGCAAGTAAAGATGCCCGATGTCTCTTTGGCGACAGTCTATAATACGCTGCATGAACTGGTGGCGATGAACGAAGCCTACGAGATGAAGTTACTCAATGGGGTGCGGCGCTATGAATTTTCCAAGGAAATGCACGCGCATCTGGTTTGCTGCAAATGTGGCAAGATTCAGGACGCCAGGGCAGATTGGCCCAAGTTGGAACGTCTTCTCGCGCCCGACGGGGCGTTCGCACCGCTGCGGTACGAGGCCACGGTCTATGGCTACTGCGCCGACTGTGTATCATCCGAAAACGCGGGTTTGAACTGATTCACCCTTGTCAGGGACGCCTGGATGTGGTATGATGGCATGGAAACCAATTTTTGTGTTAGCGATGATACGAGGAGGATGGATATGTTGGACTTTGTTCAAGTAGCAACCAAAGATCAGGTTCCCACCGGGACAATGAGATCGGCCTGGGCGGGGGGGCGCAAAGTTTTGGTTTACAATGTAAACGGCGCCTACTATGCGACGGACGAACAATGCACACACCGGGAATGTTCTTTGGAAAAGGGGCAGTTTATCGGCCAGGTGGTGAGCTGCCCGTGTCACTGGGCGCGCTTTGACGTGACCACCGGCGAGGTGCTCAGCCCGCCGGCGACGGTGCCTTTGCCAACCTATCCGGTCAAAGTCGAGGGCAACCGTATTCTGGTCGGCGTCGACACATCAGACATCATTTAGGCAATTCCAGAGAAATAAGAGGAAAAAAATGTCCGCACAAAATATAAATATCACGCAAATCATCGAGCGCGCCATCGCTTTTGAAGAGGACGCTTGTGCCTTTTACACCAACGCAATCGCGATGGTTGAACAGGCGCACGTTCAAAAGACATTACAGGATTTGGCCGATCAAGAGGTCGAACACAAGAAAAAGTTGCAACAGTTGTTAGACGGTGGTTTGTCTGGTTCGCTAGACGCGACCCCGGCCAGAATACAGGACCTCAAATTGGCCGAGTACCTGACGCCGCCGGTGTTGGACGCCAAAGCCACTTTTCAGGATGTGTTGTTGGTGGCGATGAACCGCGAAAAATCCTCTTTTGACTTTTATTCTACAATGATCGGTTTGGCAGAAGACGAAGCGACGAAAAAGTTGTTCGAGTTTTTGGCGCAAGAGGAGCTTGGGCACAAAAACAGCATCGAGACGTTGTATGACGAGGTGGTTTACCAAGAGTTTTAGGCTGGATCGACCGGGATCGTTTGACGATGCCGTTGCTATATCGTGCAAAATTTAGAAAAGGAGAGCAAAATGTCCAAGTGGGAATGTATGGCCTGTGGGTATGTTTATGATCCCAAAGTCGGCGACCCTGATGGCGGTATTGCGCCGGGCACTGCGTTTGCAGACATACCCGATGACTGGGTTTGCCCCGAGTGCGGTGTGGGCAAAGACATGTTTGAAGAGGTAGGCTAGTATTGATGTCGCCCAGATATGTCATTGTTGGGAGCGGTCTGGCCGGGGTTATGGCTGCACAGGCGCTGATCAAGGGCGATCCGTCGGCCCAGGTGCGCGTTTTTGGCGCCGAACCGTACCTGTACTATCGTCGCCCGATGTTGTGGCAGTATATTTCGGGCGAGATCGACGAAGCGGCGCTTTATTTTCGCCCGGCGACGTGGTACGCCGGACAAGGCATCCAGCTTGATTTGAACGCGCGCGTCACCGCGATCGAAGCAAAGGCGCACCGGATCATTTGCGCCGATGGTCGTGCGGTCGAATATGACCGGCTGCTGCTGGCTATGGGGGGACGGCCCTTTGTGCCACCGATTGTCGGCGCCGACCGCCCCGGCGTGTTCTGTCTGCGCACGCTCGATGACGCGCGGGCGATCAAGGCTCGCGCCGCCCAATGTCGCAGCGTCATTGTCATCGGCGGCGGTTTGCTGGGTCTGGAAACCGCGCGCTCGCTCCTGTCGGCGCAGACCCAGGTCTCGATCCTCGAATTTATGCCCCATTTGCTGCCTCGACAGTTGGGCGCGGCCGGGGCGTCCGTTTTGCAAGATCGCTTTGCCAAAATGGGCTTTCGGGTGCTGACGGCGGCTGTTACCGACGAGATTTTTGGCGACGACGCAGTGCAGGGCGTGCGGCTCAAAGACGGGCGCGTGGTGCAAGGTGAAATGGTCGTTATCTCGGCGGGCATTCGCTCGCGCGTCGAGTTGGCGCGCTCGGCCGGCCTCGAGGTGAACCGGGGGGTGGTCGTCGATGCGCATTTGCGTACCAGCGACCCCGACATTTACGCCGCCGGCGATGTCGCCGAGTTTGACGGCAAGGTGTACGGCATCGTCCCGGCGGCGACCGAGCAGGCGCGCGCGGCGGCGGCCAATATGCTCGCTCCGGACAGCATAGTGTACCACGGCACCGTCCCATCGACCACGCTCAAGGTGGCCGGGATCGGTCTGACTTGTTTGGGCAACTCGAACGCGCTGGGCGAAGGCGGTTTTACCATTTTGATTTGGGCCGACCGCGAGGCGGGCGTGTTCAAGAAACTGGTGTTAAAAGACGCCAGGATCACCGGCGCAATTTTGCTCGGCGATACCGGCGGTGATGCCCGGATCGTCAAAAAACTGATTCAAGACAACGTCGATTTGTCTCAATATCAGAATCAATTACTCAGCGCAGAGCTTGATCTGCAAGCTCTGGCACAAATCAACTCGTAATGGAGGAATGTGTATGCGTGCAATGACCAAAGCGAATTTGGAAGCGGCGTTTGCCGGCGAGAGTCAGGCGTCAATGAAATACAAGATTTTTGCCGAGCAGGCCGATCAGGAAGGTTTTCCGGCGGTGGCGCGCCTGTTTCGCGCCATTTCTTATGCCGAGCAGGTTCACGCGACCAATCATTTCAAAGAGCTGTACGGCGTGGGCAACACGGTCGATAATCTGGGCGCGGCTTTTGGCGGCGAGAATTACGAGAACACGGAAATGTATCCGGCGTTCAATGCCGTGGCCAAGTTGCAGGGCGAAAAAGGCGCAATGTTGAGCATTCACTATGCGCTGGAAGCGGAAAAGATTCACGAAAAAATGTACACCGATGCGCAAGCGTTGGTCAACAAGGGGCAGGATATCGAGTCGCTGCCGGTTTATATTTGCCCGGTGTGCGGTTTTACCGCGATCGGCGAGCCGCCGGCCAGGTGCCCGGTGTCCAAGACGCCCAAGGACAAGTTTGTCAAATTTTAGTCTTTGGGCACGTTTTCAGGAGGTATGAAAAATGAGTGCGTTGAGCGATACCATCAGAGCGGCCGATTGGAAGACGGAAAAACACGCGCCGGTTATCGAGGCGCCGGATGCCGTCAAGGCTGGCGAGGCGTTTGAGGTCAAGGCCAGTTTGGGCAAAGAGGTCGCCCATCCCAATACGCTCGAACATCACATTGGCTGGATGAGCCTTTATTTTATGCCCGAGGGCGGCGCTGCGCCGTTGCAGGTCGGTCATTTCGAGTTTACCGGTCATGGCGCGGGCAACGTGTTTACCTGGCCGAGTGTGGTCACGACGCTCAAGATCGACAAGCCGGGCATATTGCAGGCCGTCTCCTTTTGCAACATTCACGGGTTGTGGCAGGCCAGTAAAAAGATCAGTGTGCGCTGATTTTACAGCATGCGTGGGCCTCGGCAGGGTATCCTGTCGAGGCTTGTCTTGTCAAAAGGAGCCGTGTGTTGAAGAATGTTGTTTTGTATGCACTGAGTACTTGTGGCTGGTGTAAAAGGACCAGGATTTTTCTGGAAGACAATGATGTCGAATTTGAATGTATCTATGTCGATTTGCTCAAGGGCGCCGAACGTGACGCGATGATCAGGGCTGTGCGTCGCTGGAACCCCAGGGGCAGTTTTCCGACCATTGTGGTCGATGACAAAGAGGTGGTCGCCGGTTTCAAGCAGGATCGATTGTGCGAGGTGTTGGAATTGTGAAAGCGCGAGCATTGTACGAACGCCTCAAGCGCGAGGGTGAGGCGGCGGGGTATTTTCTCAATCCAGACGTCGATTTCGTGCTCGATCTCATGGCCGGGCTTTTGGCAAATCAGGAGCGGTACGGCTATCCGTCCTGTCCCTGTCGCCTGGCCGATGGCGTGCGGGAAAAAGACCTGGAGATCATTTGTCCATGCGATTACCGTGACCAGGATTTGGACGAGTACGGCATGTGTTATTGCGCCTTGTATGTGTCCGCAGAGGTTGCGGTGGGCAGCAAGGACGTCGAGCCGATCCCCGATCGGCGCGGCGAGGCGGCAGTGGTACACGAGGACGAGTTTGCCGGCTGGACGCCGGAGGGCATTCCGGTATGGCGATGCCGGGTTTGCGGCTATCTTTGCGCGCGTTCTCGCCCCCCCTTGAAATGTCCGATCTGTAAGGCTGACGGCGATCGTTTTGCGCGTTTTGCCTGATCGCCGGGCGGCAGGAGGATGCAAATGCCGGACCTCAACTTTGGCCCAATGGATTGGGCGCGCATCGAGCGCGACTATACGGCCTGGTGGGCGGGCGAGTTGGAGCGCCCGTTGGTGTTGTTTAGCGGCTGCGATCCCGTTTCGTTTCCGCAGCGACGTCGTTTTATGAGCAATTATCCCATTAGCATGCCGGCTCAAGAGGTGCTCGAACGGTACGACCCGCTTTGGGCCGCGACGCGCTTTTATGGCGATGCTTTTCCCCAGTTGTGGATCAATTTTGGGCCGGGAATTATGGCCGGGTTTACCGGCGCGCGCGTGCATAGTGTCACCGAGCCGTCCGAGACGACCTGGTTTACGCCGGCCGGTGACAGGCCGCTGGCCGATATTCATGCCCGGTATGACCCCGGCAATGTGTGGTGGCGACGGGTGCAGGAAATCACTCGCGAGGCGGTGGCGCGATGGGATGGCGCGGTGGCCGTGGGGCACACCGATCTGGGCGGCAATCTCGACATCGCAGCCTCGTATCGCGACACTGAAAAGCTGTTGTACGATTTGCTGGACCAGCCGGGCGAGGTGACGCGGCTGGTGAGCGAGATCACTGCGCTGTGGCTGCGTTATTATGACGAGTTGGATGCGATGATCCGGCCTCGCTGTCACGGCACCTCGTGTTGGACGCCGATCTGGTCGCCGGGCAAGACCTATATGCTGCAATGCGATTTTTCGTACATGATTTCGCCGGCAATGTTTGAGCGTTTTGTGCTTCCCGACCTGGTTGCTTGTTGCGTGCATCTCGATCACGCTTTTTATCACCTCGATGGGCCGGGTGCGATTCCGCATCTCGATCTGCTGCTCGCGATCGGACGGCTGCGCGGCATCCAGTGGATTCCCGGCGATGGTCAGCCGCCGCCGGAGCAGTGGCTGTCGCTGCTCAAGCGCATCCGCGATGGCGCCAAGTTGTGCCAGGTTTTTGTCAGTCCGGACGGGGCGCGGCGCATTGTGCAAAATCTGGGCGGCAAGGGTTTTATGTTCATCATCAACCATGGCGGGCAGCTCAACGAGCCGGATGATGCGCGGGCGTTTTTGAAAACGTTGGAACAAGAGGATGTTCTAGATAACAGAAGCAGTTGAGGATTTGCGATGAGTGTTGTCGTTTACACGACCCCGACGTGTGGGTTTTGTCATCAGGCCAAACAGTATTTGCAACAGCGCGGCGTGCCCTTTGTCGAGAGTGATGTGAGTCGAGACCGGCAGGCGGCGGCAGAGATGGTGCGTCTTTCGGGACAGCAGGGGGTGCCGGTGATCGTCATCGACGGGCAGGTGGTTTTGGGCTTTGACCGCGCGGCGATCGACCGGCTGTTGCGGCAGCGGATGAGCACGCCGCCCAGGTTGGGCGTCGCTGTGGCCGACGCGCGGCGGATCGCGGCCAAAAAAGGCATCCAATTGCCGGCCGGTGCCTATGTGGGGCGGGTGACGCCCGGCTCGGCGGCGGCCTATGCCGGCGTGCGCGTCCGCGATGTGATTGTCGGGCTGGCCGGCCAGCCGGTGCAGAGCGATCAGGACGTGCAGCGTATTGTGGGCGCTTTGCGCAACAACTCGGTCGCGCCGATCGCGGTGTGGCGCGATGGGCAGCAGATCGAGTTGAATGTTCCTTTTTGAGAATGGAGGTATGAGGTATTATGCGACCGATTCAAGTCAAACCGGATATTTACTGGATTGGGGTCAATGACCGCACCACCGATCTGTTTGAGGGGTTGTGGCCGATTGCCCGCGAAGGCGTTTCGTACAATTCGTATCTGATCGATGACGAGAAAAAGGCAATCATTGATCTCAGCAAGGCGCTCAAGTCGGACGAGTTTTTCAACCAGGTGGACAGCATTGTCCAGGTATCACAACTGGACTATATCATTGTCAACCATATGGAGCCGGATCACACCGGTGTGCTCAAACTGCTGCGTCGCGTGGCGCCCAATGCGGTGATCTTGGGCACGCAAAAGACCAAAGATATGCTCAAATCGTTCTATGGCGTCACCGAGAACGTGCGTGTGGTCAATGATGGCGACACGCTAGAGTTGGGGCGGCACACGCTCAAGTTTTTCGTCACGCCGTTTGTTCATTGGCCGGAGACGATGATGACTTGTGACGTGGGTGAGCAGGTGTTGTTTTCGTGTGACGCTTTTGGCAGCTATGGCGCATTGAACGGGGTTATTTTCGACGATGAATGCACCGATCACGCCTTTTATAAACGCGAAGCACTGCGTTATTACGTCAATATTGTCGCATTGTTCAGCACTTCGGTGCTCCGGGCAATCAAAAAGTTGACCGATGTGCCCGTGTCGGTGATTGCCCCTTCGCACGGCCTGGTCTGGCGCGCGCACCCGGAGACGATTATCAACGAGTATGTGCAGTGGGCAGAGTACGCCGCCGGGCCGGCCGAGCCGGGTGTGACTTTGCTTTACGGTTCGATGTATGGCAACACGGAGAAAATGATGAATGCCGTCGCCCAGGGTATTTCAGAGGGTGGTCTGCCGGTGCAAATTTTCGATGTGGCGCGCACGCATGTCAGCTATATTTTGCCGTCGTTGTGGGTCAACAAGGGGGTGGTGGTTGGCGCGCCGACCTATGAGGGCAAGTTGTTCCCGCTGGTCAAGCAGGTCTTGTCGATGGTCGTGCAAAAGCGCATCCGCAACAAAGTGGCGACCCGCTTTGGCAGTTACGGCTGGAGCGGCGGCGCGCAAAAGGATTTCGAGGCCGTTGTCGCGCCGCTCAAGTGGACGCTGCGCGAGCCGTTCGAGTTTATTGGCGCGCCCAGCGAGGCCGATTTGCAACGGGGACTGGCGTTTGGCAAGGCGTTCGCGGAGACGCTCGGCTAGCTTGGTCATATCTATCGGCTCTGCGCTCTCGGCGTTCTCTGCGGTTTGGAACTTGATCATTGTGCGCGGTGAGCGCAGAGGGCGCGGATCAATAGGATCAGCGCGATGATTGCGCCGCCGCCGAGCAGGTACCAGAATATCCTCGGCGCGGG
>CAYZYE010000033.1:0-23353 GCA_964481205.1 uncultured Anaerolineae bacterium
CTTGTGGTCAGGGCAGGGCATTTGCATTTATCCTGGCGCGCCATGGATCAAGCCGGATTCATCCGGCGCCGCATTGTAGCCCGAACATTGATGTTCGGGTGTGCGACCGGCTGATCCTGGGAAAATGCAGGCAAGACAAAACAGAGGAAAATCGCGTCCCATAAATAGGGCTTCAAGCCGAATTTATTTTTCCTTGCCGACGCGCAGCGAGTATGGCAACCGCCAGTCCAGTCTCCAAAGGGCGTAACAGGCCAGCAAAAACGTCAATACACCGATCAAATACCCCTCGACCAGGTTGGCTTGCATCGTCAAGATGGCGGTGAGACCAAACGCGCAGCCGATCAAATCCAGCATCAGCGCCGCGCCCAACTGCCCCAACCCCAGGCGCGACAGGCGATGTGATGTGTGATCGACGCCACCTTGCATCAATGAAACGCCCCGGCGAAAGCGCGAGATAAAGACCATTGTCGTATCGAACAGCGGTACGCCCAAGACCAGGAGCGGAACCATCCAGGTGATCGTGTTGACATTGTCGGCAAAGCGCAGCTTGATGCCCAGATTGGCCAGGATGAAACCCAAAAAGAGCGCGCCGGCGTCGCCCATGAAAATTTTGGCGCGGGGTAGGGGCATGTTGTAGCGCAAAAAACCCAGGCACGCGCCCGTCAGCGCGGCCGCCAGCGCCGAGACCAGGTATTGCCCATTGATCGCGGCGATGAGCGTGAAAAAGGCGCCGGCCACCGCCGAGACGCCGCCGGCGACCCCATCCATATTGTCCGAAAAATTGATGGCGTTGGTGACATAAAGCACCCAGCACCCGGTCAAGGCGACGTTCAACGGCCTGGGGATGGGCAGCCGGATGTAGACGCCGGTGATGATGGGCAGCGCCACGGCCAGGAATTGGGGCAAGAGTTTGAGCAGCGGCCGGAGGCGAGCCTGATCGTCCCACAAGCCGATTGCCCCCATCACCGTGGCCCCGGCCAGAATGCCGGCCAGTTCGTTCAAGTTTCCCCAACCTCGCAAAAAAGCCGCCGCCGCAATGCTGCCCAGCAGCAGCGCCACCGTCGCCCCCAAATAGATCGCCACGCCGCCCAGCATGGCGGTCGGTTCCTGGTGCGCGCGGTCCGAACGCGGCATCGAGATCAGCCCCAGTTTGAAAGCGATGCGCCGCATGGCCGGCGTGCCGATGAGCGCCAGAAACAAAGCGCCGACAAATACAATCATCACCACACTAATCATCGCGCCGGGCCTCTGGTGGAGAGCAGATACCCGCTCAAGCGTCCCAGTGGGAGCAGCGGTTCACCGATCAGCGGGCGCGCGTAATCGAGAAAAGGCGGCGTTATGTCGTCGCCGGCGTCATTGATGTACTCGTCGGGCAGGCATTTTTCTGCGTTGGCGACTTGGGCCAGCGGCGCGGCGCCGGTGTGGCAGCAATAGCTCTCGCCGGGGTCGCGTTCCAGCGTCACCATCACATTGCTTTGACCTTGCGCGGCCAGCCGGACGGCGCTCTGTCCGGCCAGGTAGGCCTCCTGGGCGTCGACGTCAGAGATGGTGGCAGAAAATGACCGCTGCAAATAGTTTGGCTTGTCGATCCGAACTTTGAGGCCCAGACGTTCTTTGATCAACGCGGCCAGGTACTCGGCCGCGCCGCCTTTCATCTTGTGACCAAAGGCATCGACCTCGTTCGTGCCCGTGTCTGAGACCGCGCCTTCGCTGAGCGCGATGACACAGTGTTCGCGTTGGGCGACTGACCGGGCCACGGCATCCAGCACGCGGTCGTTTTGCACGGGGCGTTCGGGCACATAGATCAAATGAGGGGCGTCGCCGGCATTTTGGCGCCCCAGGGCCGAGGCGGCGGTCAGCCAGCCGGCGTTGCGGCCCATGATTTCGATGATTTTCACCGGGCTACTCGGTCCCATCGACTCGGTGTCTCGCCCCGTGTCGCGCGCGGCCAGAGCCACAAAACGCGCCGCGCTTCCATAGCCGGGGCAGTGGTCGGTGTAGGCCAGATCATTGTCCACGGTCTTGGGGACGCCGATCACGCGCAGCGCATAGCCCATCTCTTGTGCGGCCTGGTGAACCTGGTGCGCGGTGTCCATCGAATCGTTGCCGCCGATATAGCAGAAAAAGTGAATGTCGTGAGCGCGCAAAGTGTCGATGATCCGCTCATAGTCTTGTGGCCTGACTTTGTAGCGAACCGAGCCGAGCGCGGCGCCGGGGGTGCGACGCAAGCGGCGCAGTGTTTCGCCGGACTCGCGCGCCAGATCATAGAGCTGGTTTTCAAGCAAACCGGCAATGCCACGCGACATGCCATAGACGCCGCTGATCTGGTCTTTGAGGGCCAACGCCGCGTGAATGACGCCGACCAGGCTGTTGTTGATGACTTGGGTCGGCCCGCCCGATTGACCGACGACCAGCTTTCCGCATAACATCGCTGCTCTTCCTCCATTGTTCGCGCAGAGCAAAGGCGAGCCATTGGCTCGCCTTTGGATGATGGAAATTTTAACGATTGGTATGCGGTGATTTTACTTTCAAACAGCAGGGATGTCAAACCTGCTGTTTTGCTTTGAGCAGTCTCATCCCGTTCAGCGTCACGCTGATCGACGCCCCCACATCGGCGATGACGGCCATCCACAGGGTGGCCCAACCGCCCATCGCCAGCGCCAGGACCGCCATTTTGATCCCCAAACTGAAAACGATGTTTTGCCAGATCACGCGCCTGGCGCGGCGGCTGGTATGCACCGCGTCGGTCAGGCGTTCCAGGTCGTCTTGCATCAACACCACATCGGCGGTTTCCATCGCTTGCGCGACGCCCGCGCCACCCATAGCGATGCCCACATTTGCGGCCGCGAGCGCGGGCGCGTCGTTGACGCCGTCGCCGATCATTGCCACGTGGCCGTATTCTGCTTGCAGCGATTTAACCGCCTCTAGTTTTTCCTGGGGCAACAGCCCGGCGCTGACGCGATCGATGGCGCCCACTTGTTCGGCGATCATTTGCGCCGCCGTGGGGCTGTCGCCGGTCAGCATGACGATTTGGACGTTGGGCGCGGTCTTTTTCAGCGTTTGCAGCGCGCGGCGGCTGCCGGGGCGCGGCTCGTCGGCGACGCCGATAAAGCCCAAGACCTGGTCGTCTCGGCCAACCAGGATCACCGTTTGTCCATTGGCTTCGATGGATTCGATGCGCGGGTGCAAATCGTGACAGTTGGCCGCTCGTTCGTGGAACAGGGTGTGGCTGCCGACGGTGATCGTTTGGCCGTTCAGCCGCCCCTCGACGCCGCGGCCGGCCAATGCCTGGACGGCCTGGGCGGCCGGGTAGCGATGCAGCACATTGCGCCCTTGCGCTTCGGCCAGGATCGCTTGCGCCAGGGGGTGTTCGGAGCGCCGTTCGACGGTGGCCGCGAGGGCCAGCATCTCGTCACAGCCGGGGCAGCGGTTGGAGGCCGCCGGGCACGTTTGCGAACGGGCCAATTGCACCACGGGTTGTCCTCTGGTCAGCGTGCCCGTCTTGTCGAGGGCAAAGACGCGGATGCGAGCCAGCGCGTCGAGGAATGCGCCGCCTTTGACCAACACGCCGCGTTTCGCCAGCGCCGACATTGCGCTGACCATCGTCACCGGTGTGCTGATCACCAGCGCGCACGGGCAGCCGACCAACAGCATCGCCAGCGCGCGATACAGCCAGCCGCGTGTGCCGTCGGGCAGGTCCAGGAACGGCGCGCCGAAAAGCAAGGGCGGCACGGCGGCTACCAGAATGGCGGCGATGACGATGGCCGGGGTGTACCACCGGGCAAAGCGGTCGACAAAACGCTCGACCGGCGCGCGCTGCGCCTGCGCTTGTTCGACCAGTTTGACGATCCGGCTGATCGTCGAGTCGTCGGCGCGGCGCGTGGCCTGGATTTCCAGCGCGGCTTCGCCGTTGATCGTGCCGGCGTACACCTCGCTGCCCGCGTTCTTGCGCACGGGCATGCTTTCGCCTGTGACCGGGGCCTGGTTCACCGACGAGATGCCGTTTTGCACCTGCCCGTCGACCGGAATGCGCTCGCCGGGGCGGACGAGTACCGTTTCACCGACATTGACTTGATGCACCGGAACCGTGCTCTCGTGCGGCGGGCAAAATGGGCATGCGCCGCCGGTATAGCCGTCTTGGCCGATATGTCCGGCGCAGTCGATGCAGGGGCGGAGCACGGTGGCCTCTTGCGGTTTGAGGGCCAGCAGGCTGCGCAGCGCGTCGCGCGAGCGTTCGCTGCTATAGCCTTCCAGCGCCTCGCCGATGGCAAAGAGGACGATGACCGTTGCCGCTTCGCCGGTTTCGCCGATCAGCAGCGCGCCGAGGGCGGCGATCGTCATTAGCAGATCGATGGTGATTTTGCGGCTGATGACCAGCGCGCGCAGCCCCAATTTAGCGTTTTCAAACCCGGCGGCGAGGGCGATCAGGATGTGCAACCCGCGCACGAGTTGCCCGGCCCAAGTGGGGAGGTTGAGCAGCGAGAGGGGCAGGGTGAGCAGCAAGAGCGCCGCGCCGATCAAGGCGATCGATGTCGCGCGGCTGCGGGTCAGGTAGCGGATGAATCCGCCTGCGCCGGCGCGTGTCTCTGCGACCGGCGCTTGTTCGCCCTCGCGCTGGTCGACGACATCATAGCCGAGCGCGCGCACGCGGCCAACGATGGCCGCATGGTCGAGCGAACCGACTGCTTTGAGCGTGGCGGTGTTGAAATTGACGGTGATTTTTTCTACACCGTCGAGTTGGCCGACGCCGCGTTCCAGGGTCAACGCACAGTCGGCGCAGTCGAGGCCGGTGATTTTCAACTCGAGTTTGGGTGTCTCGGTGATCATTGTCATATTGCTCCTTTGTTGTTTTGATCTGATTATACACCTTCAAGTCGGGTTGAATGTCAAGTACAATTGTTGTTGAGCGAGGCTTGTTCGAGGCTGAGAAAGAGGCGGGCAAAGAGGAAGGCGTTTTCGCCGCGCGCGGTAAAAAGCACTCCTTCTTGATGTTCGTGGAGCTGTGGTTCGGGGTGGACGCGGCAGCTTGCTTCCAGGCGGGCCAGGGTTTGGAGCGCGTTTTTGACCGCCTGGCTCTGATCGATGACCAGGATGTTATAGTTGTCGTCTTGCTGCCAGATGTGGACGTGTTTGTGGCAGAGCGGGCTGAGTGTGCCTTTGAGCTTGCTGCGGCTCAGTGTGCAGTGCGTGCGTTCGATGATCCAGTCGAGCAGCTGGGCGGGGTCGGGGCGGTTTCGCTTGTCGCCACAGACGTGATCGAGCAGCCGGTCAAAGAGTGACTGCGTGTCGGCGGGGACGCGGCTGCGCCTTTGTTGAAATTCGGTCAATAGTAACGACATTTCACGACGCAGGACGAGTAGTTCTGTCAGGCGGCGTTCAATGTCGAGGAGGCGGCTTTCGGCGATGGCGACGATTTGGTCGTCGTCTAGCGAGGCGTCATGTATGCTTTCGAGAAGCGCGCCAATGTCGGCCAGCGAAAAGCCCAGTCGCTGCGCGCGCTGGATAAAGCGCAGCGTTTGTTCGGCATTGTGGTCGTACAGGCGATAGCCGGCTTGGGTGCGGCGGGTGGGGGTCAGCAAGCCTTGTTCTTCATAGTAGCGCAGAGTCGATGTGCGCAGGCCGACGCGCCGGGCGAGTTGCCCGATGGTGATCAAGGTGTCCATACGTTTGTCTTGTGCCTCAAGTTGGTCGCTCAATCAGATGTCGATCTCGTGCCCGCCGTCTGCGCCCGATGCGTCGATCACGTTTTGGGCAAAGCCGCGCCACGTGCAGCCGGTGGTGCGAAATCGCCGCGTGTTTTCTTCGAGGATCAGGCCGGCGTTGGCGCCGCTCAGGACACAGTTTTCGAACACATTGTCGTGCGTGTGTCCCCGGACGCGGATCGCCGCGCCCTGTTTGCGGCCATTGTTTTCGATGACACATTCTTGCCAATGGTTGCGGTGCGCGCCATTGTACAGTTCTTCGTTGCGGAAAAAGAGGCCGTATTGCCCGTTGTCGCGCATTATGCAGCGTACAAAGCGGTTGTCGGTGTCTTTGTGGCCGATCGAGATGCCGAAAACGCCGTTACGCGCGCAAACAATGTCCTCGAACAACCCTTTTTGGACGCGCCAGCAGAGAAAATAGCCGCCCACGTCGTTGTCGCTGAACGAGCAGCGACGAACGATCGATCTGGTCGAGCCGGTGCCGGGGTGAAGGCCATAGTTGGTGCAGCCGGTGACGGTGCAGTCCTCGACGGTTATCTCTTGGGTGATTTGAAAACTGATCCCGTCGCCGGCATAGTTGCGCACCGTGCAGCCCTGAATGGTACAGTGTTTGGCTTTGTGGAAATAGATCGCCCCGCCCCGGCAGCCGTTCATCTGGTCGTTGCCGGTCTTGTTGCCGTCGATGGCGATTTTGGCGACGCGCACATTTTCCACGTCGATGCCGCTGATCAGGGAACAGGCATTGTTGATCCAGCCTTCACGTCTGGCGGCATAGTCCATGGCCAGGTGGTCGGCGATATAGAGCACGCCGTCCCGGCGGTCGAGGACGGTCGTCGCCGTGTCCAGCCAGCCGCCGGTGCGGTTGTCGCTGATGAGCAG
Source organism: uncultured Anaerolineae bacterium (assembly GCA_964481205.1). Taxonomy (GTDB): domain Bacteria; phylum Chloroflexota; class Anaerolineae; order JAFGEY01; family JAFGEY01; genus CAYRXM01. The sequence goes on from CAYZYE010000033.1 coordinate 6,582, forward strand.
GCCCATGCCCGGTACAAAGCAGGCGGCATTTTGCGGCGTGATCTCTAGTTGCCCATAATCGGCGTCGACCTTGAGCGGGCTGCGCGCGCCGTCGCACTTGGAGAGCACGGTTTCATCGCCGTGGCCCAGCAAATGGACATTGCTCTTGAGGTGGATGGCGTCGACGCAGGTATAGACGCCGGGCAGCACCTCGACCGTGCCGCCTTCCGGCGGGAGGGCATTGATCGCCAATTGGATGGCGCGGTTGTCGGCGCCGCGTATGTCGCCGTCGTCGATGCCGACGCGGATGGTACAATGGGGCCGGGCGCTCCAAGGGTGTTTGGTCATTTTCGCTCTCCTGTCTATGTTGTTATCAGGGCTGTTCAATTCTACAATCCAGCGGTTGAAACCGCGCCTGGCGAGCCGTTTGCTGGTCGTCCCCCTACGGCGACGAGTCCACGCCAGTGATGGCGTCCACGCAGGTAGGACGCCCGGCTTCAGCCCGCCAGCAGTGACTTTAGTCACAAATTAGAATTGAACAGCCCTGATGTTGTTATGCTTTGGCTTCAACTTTTACCCGCGAGATGGCGGCCATGACGACCATCATGATTCCCAGGCAGGCCAGGGCCACGCCCACATTGAACCGGTCGGCGAGCGCGCCGAGGATCGGGGCGATGAGCGCCATCAGGATGGTGGTGAATTGGGATTCGGTGGACAGGCCGGCGGCCATCACCTGGTTTGATATCTGGTCGCTGATCAAGGCCACGTTCATTGGTCGCCTGACGTTGTGCAGCAGGTACAGGCCAATGAACACCAGAACCGAGAGCACGGTCATATTTTGCCACGAGGCAATGCCGGCGACAAACAGGAACCCGGCGCCGATGACAAAGGTGACATTGATCGCCTGCGCAATGTTGCGAAAGCGTCGCCCAAAGCCGGCCGCGCTGCGCGAGGCATAACTGGTCATCAGGTACATTATAAAATAAACAGCGCCGATAATCGTTGAGGCGCGTTTTGTATCGTCGAGGGTGGCGAGGATGGGCAGGGACAGGGCAAATGCTTTGAGGATGGGCTGCAAATAGTCTTTGGTGGCTTTGAAAAAGGCGTCAAAGCTGGCGCTGTTGAGGATGGCGCGGATCGCGGCCGGGTCTTTGAACAGCCCGCCAAAGGTCTTGAGTGTGGTTTTCACTTGCGTCCAGATCGCGCCTTTTTCGAGCCGGACCAATTCGCCATCGAGTTCGGGCGGGTAGCTCATCAGGTTGATCAGGTCCAAGAGATATGGTATGGTCGAGGCGATAAAGACGTAACGATAGTTGCCGGTGTAAAAGACCAGCCCGGCGGCCAGCAGCGAGTTGAGCGCCGATCCAAGTTGCGAGGCCGCACGAGTGCGGCCATAATAAGCGACTTTGAGGTTTTGCATGTCCTTGAGTTTGAGATATTCGAGGATCAAGGCTTTGTGCGTGCCGGTTCTAAAGGCTTCGCCGGCGGCAAAGAGGAGCATCGCCAGGGCATAGATGAAAAAGTTGGGGTGGAGAAAAAAGATGATGAACGAGATAATATAGGCCAGAAACGACATAATCATCGATCGGCGGCGACCAAAGGCGTCGGCATAGACGCCGCTGGGGATTTCGAGGACGTTGGTTGCCAGATCGCGAATCGAGTAGAGGAAACCGATTTCCAAAAAAGTCAGCCCGCCCTGCCGGAAAAAGAGGACTAGAAAGGGTTCGAACAGGCGCAAATTTTTCAAAAAGCCGTACAAGGCAAATTTATAAAACATTTTATCTTTTTTCATCAGAATATTCCTTCTGTGTCTATCTATGAGGCCGCTGAAAAACAAGATTAACCGCAAAAGACGATTCGGACAAGTCAGTCCGCGAACGCAGAGATCATCCAAGTTTGCGAATATTTATAGTGCTATTCGATGTTTTATTTCTTTTCGCTCTCGGCATTCTCTGCGGTTGGCGGGTGCGCGGTCAGGTTTTTCAGCACGCTTTTGATATTTTGGGATCGCGTTGTCGCTGCACTTTTTGCGACGACAACCGGCGTCCATCCTACGCCGTCTGTTTACGGCATAGATGGGCATTATAGCGTGATTCTGTTTTGGCGGCAAAGGTGTATCAGTAGTTCGGGGCGACTGGCGCTTCGAGAACGAGAGCACGGTTGAAAAAACAGTGCTTTTGCCGTGACTTGGCCTTAAAAACGGCATTTTCTCGGCTAAACGCGGATGACAAGTTCGCTGCCTATAACGGCAAATGCACCCGGCGGCAAAGCCGAGTTGCGGCGATCGCTCAATTTATGGTAAACTGGGGGGCTGATCCAGTGGATGGACGCCCACAGGGGGCTATTATGCTACGCTTATCTAGAGAAATGAGGCGAGAATGACACGAACAAACATTGAACCCGATCTGCCCGGTCGCGCGCTGGTGATCGCCGCTCACCCCGACGACATCGAGTTTGTGGTAGCGGGCACTGTGGCCAGGTGGGTGCGCGCCGGCGCCAGGGTCAAGTATGTGCTGGCTACCAGCGGCGACGCGGGCACGCACCAGGCGGGGGTCACGCGCGCGGATGTGGCCCGTGTCCGCGAGCAAGAGCAGCGCGCGGCCGCGCGGGTGGTCGGCGTCACCGAGGTGGTCTTTATGGGTTATCCAGACGGCGAGGTGCAGCCGACTTTGGCGCTGCGCCGCGACATTGTGCGTGAAATTCGGCGCTTCAAGCCAGATACGGTCATCTGTTTCGATCCCACCCGGTTGTTTGTCGATGGGCAGTACATCAACCACCCCGATCATCGTGCGACCGGTCAGGCCGCGCTCGATGCGATCTCGCCCACGGCAGCGATGCCGCTGTCTTTTGCCGGGCAGCTGCGCGACGAGGGGCTGGAACCACACCGCGTCAGGCAAGTGCTGGTGGCCTCGACGGCGACGCCGGATACCTGGGTGGACATTGGTGAGACGCTCGAAATCAAGGTGCGGGCGTTGCTCCAACATGCCAGTCAGATGGATCCGCGTCGAGACTATCAGGGGCTGGTCCGCCGCTGGGCGGTCGATCAAGGCGCGCAGGTCGGTCTGGCGTATGCCGAGTCTTTTTTGCGCATCGTTCGACCACAGCATCGAATGGATTAGCGGATGAATCGATCACGTTCGGTTCGCTCGGTTTTGTTGATTGCATTGGGTCATTTGACCATCGAACTGTGCAGCGGTTCGCTGCCGGTTATTTACCCGGTTTTGATCGACACGTTGGGGCTAAATTACACACAGGTGGGTACGCTGGCGTTGGTTTCCAGCATGGGCACGACGTTGATGCAGCCGTTGTTTGGGTATTTGAGTGATGTGTGGCAGCCGCGCTGGATCAGCGCCTCGAGTATTGTCTGGCTTGGCTTGATGCTGGGCGTCATCGGGCTGATCCAGGACTATACGCTGTTGGCGGTCGTAGTCGGGTTGGGGGCGTTAGGCTCTGCGGCTTTTCACCCGTCGGGCGCGATCATTGCCGCCGGCAGCGCCGGCACAAAGCGCGGCGTGGCCGTCTCGATATTTTCGGTGGGGGGCACGGTGGGCGCGGCGTTGAGTCCGTTATTGATCACTGCCGGCATGGCCAGGCTGGGCACGGGCGCGACGTTGTTGTTGATGCCTATTGCCGTGGTCTCGAGTTTGGCGCTGGGCGTGTGGCTTGGGCCGGTTGCGCCCAGGGCCGTGGCCGGCGAGCCGGCGCAGCAGCGAGCGCCGGCCCGGCAAAACCCCATTGGCCTGGTTTTGATCGTCTTGAGCGTGATGTGCCTGGCGTGGTTCCAGGTCTCGTTCAAAACTTATTTGCCCATTTGGTTTCAAAGCCGTGGGCGGACGCTGACCGTCAGCGGCCAAATGATGTTTGTCTTTTTGGCCGCCAGCGGGGTCGGCAGCTTGTTCGGCGGGCCGCTGTCGGATCGCCTGGGGCGGTGGCAGTTGTTGGTTGGATGCCTGGGACTGCTCGCGCCGGTTACGTGGGCTTTTGTCGGCGCATCGGGCTTGTTTCAATGGCTGTGGGTCGGCGTGATCGGCATGTTGGTTGGGGCGACTTTTCCGGTGAGCATCGTCATCGCGCAGGATGCCTGGCCGGGCGGTGTGGGCATCGCCTCCGGGTTGGTGATGGGGCTGGGTTGGCTGCCGGGGGGGATTGGCGCGTCGATCACCGGCTCGATCGCCGACCGCCGCTCATTGGAAGTGGGACTGCGCTGGTTGGTGGCGCCGCTTTTGTTGGGCATGGTTTGCATGTTGGTTTTCGCAACCCGGCGCACGTCGGCGAAAACCGCGTCGCGGCCCAAGGGCGATGTGGTGTGAAAAAGGAGAGGTACAAAAAAAAAGAGCCAGAGGTGCCGGCCCCTGGCTCCTTACAAATGGGGGAGAGAAGATGTAGACAATGATATGATACCCGATTTTGGATTATTTTTCTGGACGCTTTTCAGACGGTTATCCTACGCTGCACGGTCGATTGCGGGTCGTTTGGCCGTCGGGTAGCGGCGGAATAGGGATTCCGCCGCCACAGGTGGGGATTCCGCCGCCACGGTTTGTCCAATCCGCAGCTTTTGTCCAATCCGCAGCCTCGGAATCCCTATTCCGAGGCCCTGTTTCGCCCCAAAAGTGAAATACCCCCGGCTGCACCTTGCATCAATTGAGTGTTTTGAGTACAATCAAGGGTAGCGGTGGTGACAGGGGCAGGATGGGGGTGGGCGATGACAGAGGGGGTCAAGATTCTTATTGTCGAGGACAGTCCGGTGCAGGCCAGGCAGCTTGAGCGCATTTTGGACCAGGATGGTTACGAGGTTATGGTGACGCACAACGGCCGGCAGGCGCTCGACGCGCTGGCGTGGTACCGGCCAACGCTCGTGATCAGCGATATTGTGATGCCCGAAATGGACGGCTATGAACTGTGTCGCGCGATCAAGGCCGAACCGCATTTGAGCGACATACCGGTCATTCTTTTGACCGTTCTTTCGGATCCGGGCGACATCATTCGCGGGCTGGAGAGCGGGGCCAACAGTTTTATGGTCAAGCCGTACAATGCGGAGGCGCTTTCCGCGCGAATCCGCTATATTTTGGCCAATCTCGAGCTGCGACGTTTGCCACATTCCGAAGTGGGAATGAACATTATCTTTGGCGGGCACAAGTATTTTATCGATTCGGAGCGCATCCAGATCATTGATTTGCTCATTTCTACGTATGAAACGGCGGTACAAAAGAATCTCGAACTGGAACAGACCCGGCGCAATTATCGCGCGCTCTTGTACAGCAACACCAATGCCATTGTCGTCGTCGGCGACCGGGACCGCCGTGTGCGGTTTGTCAATCCGGCGGCTGAGTCGTTGTTCGAGCGCGTTGCGGCCGAGCTTGTGGATCGCCCTTTTGCCTTTCCCGTTTCTCCCGGCCCGGTGCGTGAGATGGTCATCGAGCGCCAGCGCGGCGACAATGTGATCGCCGAGCTGCACGTGGTGGAAACCAGGTGGTGCGATGAAGAGGCCTATTTGGTGTCGTTGCACGACATCACCGAGCGCAAGTGGGCCGAAGCGGAGCGCGAGCGGCTGATCGTCGAGCTGCAAGATGCGCTGGACAAGATCAGGACGCTCAAAGGCTTGCTTCCAATTTGCGCTTCTTGCAAAAAGATACGTGACGATCAGGGCTATTGGCAAGAGGTCGAGGTTTATGTCAGCAGCCATACCGACGCCGATTTTACGCACGGAATTTGCCCCGATTGTGCTGAAAAACTATATCCCGACTTTTTTTCTCGTCGAGAGCCACCAGAGTGAGGACGGTTTACATTGCCTAAATCCAAGTCTTGGCGCCCACGCCGCGCGGTTCACGTTCCGCCGATCAAGGCGCGAGCCGATGAGCGTTTACGCTCCGTTTTCTCTACGATTGGCGTGCCCGAACAGACGCCTTTTCGCCCGGACCCGTTCCAGTTGGACGCGCTGGCGGCGATCGAACGCGCGGATTGTTTGGTCACTGCTCCGACCGGCGCCGGCAAGACCTGGATCGCCGAGCAGTCGATTGCCCGGATGTACGAGCGCGGGGCCAGGTCATGGTACGCTTCGCCGCTCAAGGCGTTGACCAATTCTAAATATGCCGAATTTGGGCGCTATTTTGGGCCGGAAAACGTCGGCATTTTGACCGGCGATAGAAAAGAAAATACCGACGCGCCGATCATTGTCGGCACGACCGAGATTTTGCGCAACCAGCTTTACGATGCGATGCACCGTGGTCAGGACTTGTCAACCGACTTTGTGATTCTCGATGAAGCGCACTATTTGGGCGATCCCGATCGCGGCGTAGTGTGGGAAGAGGTGATGATTTATTTGCCGGCGCGCATTCCGCTGTTGATGCTTTCGGCCACCATCGGCAACGTCAAGCAGATCGCCGCATGGTTGTCGTCCATTCGCGGACGCGAATGTGTGGTTGTGCAAGAGATGCAGCGCCCGGTCAATATATCATATTTGTTTTTGCACCCATCGGGGATGCTGCTGCCGTTGTTGCACAAGAAAAAAAAGAGCGGTCAGTTTGTGTTGGATCGCAAGGTCAGGCAATATGTAGACGCGAAAAATCCCCCCGTTTTTTGTTCGGGCCGCGATTTGCCGCCTTTTGGCAAGATATTGCGCGTGCTGCGCCGCTATGATTTGTTGCCCGCAATCTTTTTTCTCAAGTCGCGCCTCAATTGTGACCGCGCGCTAGAGCGTTGCAAGATGCAAGGGCAAAAGCAGCTGCGGTCATTGCGTCAACGCCTGGACGAGTTGGCGGAATCGAATCCGAGTCTGGCGCAGCACCCGCAGTGGCGCTATCTCGAAAATTACGCGGTCGGCGCGCATCACGCGGGTCAGCTTCCGGCCTGGAAACTGACTCTGGAAACGTTGATGAATGAAGGACTGCTCGATGCTGTTTTTGCCACTTCGACCGTGGCTGCGGGGGTCAATTTTCCGGCGCGGACGGTGGTTGTTCTCAATTCGGATCGTTTCGATGGCGCCGGCTTTGTGCCGCTTACGGCGACGGAATTTCACCAGATGACGGGGCGCGCCGGCCGCCGGGGGATGGATCGGATCGGCTTTGCCCTCATGCTGCCGGGCAGGTTTATGAATGTGGAGGCGATCGCCGAGTTGGCCGCGTCGCGCCCGTTGCCCGTTTTGAGCCAGATCAAGATCAATTTTTCGATGGCGCTCAACTTGCTTTTGTCGCACAAACCGGCGCAGATCGAGGTATTGTTGGCGCATTCTTTTGCGGCCTTTCTCAAGGGGCGCAGGCACAAGAATTTGCTGCGTCGCCTGGTCAAGGATTTTGACCGACACCTGGGTTTTTTGATCGACCAGGGTTACGTCACCGGCGACGGCGCGTTGACCGAGGTGGGCGAGTGGGCGTCGCAGCTGCGCGTCGATCAACCGCTGCTTATCGCCGAGTGTTTGCGCCGCGAGTTGCTGCCCCGGGATGATCCTGCCTTGCTGGCCGCCGTCGTCGCGTCGTTCATCAATGAGCGGGACACCGACGAGGGGTTGAATAACCGTCGTTTGCCCAAGACACTGGTCGATGTTTTTGTCCGGCTGAACCGCGCGATGGGGCCATTTATGCAGCAGATGGCCGATTGGCGCTTTGATGTGCGACCGCTTTATCTGCGGCCGGCAATCACGATGCACTTGTGGGCCTCGGAACGAGATTGGCGCTATGTCATCGCCCATTCTGGTATCGCCGAAGGCGACCTGGCGATGATGGTTCTGCGCACCGCAGACCATTTGCGGCATATCGCCTCATTGAGCCGTGTTTTCCCCCAGGTCGCGCAAACGGCCGGGCGCGCGATCGATGTCATTTTGCGCGAGCCGGTGGTGGTCGAATAGGCGCGGCGCTCGGCAGGTTTTGGTGCATCTGCCGTTGGGGGCAGCGGATTTATCATCCGCGTTTGGCCGAGAAAATGCCGTTTTTAAGGCCAAGTCACGGCCAAAGCACTGTTTTTTCAGCCGTGCTTTTGTTCTCGAGGCGCTAGTCGCCCCGAACTACAAATGCCCCCGGCAGGTTTTGGCTATTGATGAATGGGGCGTTTTTGTGGTATAATCATGATCGTAACAGGATCGTAATTTTGGCAAACATTGGCATCCCTGTGTTGTGACCCGGTGGTTGGGGGGTGCGTTATTGTGTTTTGGGAGGTGATGTGTCAATGGTCAAAAAAGATGCAAGTCTGGCGGGCCGGGGGGTCGAGATCCTTTTTGGCGGAAACAGCCAGAAACAAGATGAAGCTGCCAACGCTTCCAGCGGGGACGAATTTGTCAAAGCAGAAGGTGCAGAGCTTCAGGCCAACGCGCCGGCCGAGGTCGAGTCGCCGGATGTCGAGGGGGGAGAGGTCGTGGATCCGGCGGCGCCGATTGAGCCAGAGTGGGCCAAGATGCTCGAGCAGGAAGCGCAAGCGGTGGATGTCGAACCGACGGCGGAACAGGGGCGGCCGGACTGGCCTGCTGTGACCATCGATCCTGAAGACGAGGACCGGCCGATGGCGCCAGAGCCGGAGGCCGAAATGATCGCGCTGGCGACGACGCCGATCAAAGAACCGGCCGCGCCGCCCGCAGAGGCGATTCCGGATCTGGCGACGACGCCGATTGGGATGGACGAGCCGGCCGCTGTTGAACCGCAACCCGGCGAGACGCCGGCGGCGATCGATGGCGCGGCGTACACGCCGCCCGTAGCCACGGCGGAAATATCCAAAGCGCCGGTGGTGTTGGACGGGCTGCCGGCGCCGCGTGACAAATCTGGTATGGCCGAGATGGCCGACCGGATCGAGCAACTCAAATTGTCCGGGGCTTTGTATGACACCGGCCTCGCCGCCCGGACGGGCAAAGAGATCGAGCCTGACTCGCCCGAGATGGCGGATTTGACGCCGCAAGACATTCAGGATTATGAAAAGGATCAAGCCTCTCGCATGCGTCGGGAAAAAGAGGTCATTGACTATGTGGGGTTCAAGCAGCGTCAGGCGCTGTGGGACGAGATCAATGCGTTGTATGATCAAGTGCCCCAAGTTTTGTCGACCAGCGAGGATCAAAAGGACGCGCTGCGGCTGCTGCAAGAGTCGCAAGACATTTTGATGGAGAAACCCCGTCAATACGACATTGCCAAGTACAAAGTCAGCCAGGTCAGGACGATTTTGGAACGGCGCAAGAACATCGATCGTTGGACCGGCCGGTTGGCCTGGGGTATTTTCATATACGATATTTTATGGATTTGTGTCTTGTTTTACCTGGTCTTTTTGTTCAATTCCGAGACGGTTTTGATCAATGCCCTGAACATGCCAGAGACTCTGACGGCCAAGGATGTGCTCGTCCTCGATAACCTGACGAGGCTGTGGGCCACGTTGTTGTGGGGGGCCATTGGCGGCGTGATCAATGGGTTCTATGGGTTGTACAAGCACGTTTCGCAAAAGCAAGATTTTGACAAACGATATATGATGTGGTATATCGCTCAACCGGTCATTGGGTTTTTGTTGGGGGGGATCATTCACCTGATTCTCGGCACGGGGGTGCTGTCGTCGACGGGGTTGACGATGGCCGGCGAAGAGGTTGAGGTGCCGCTCTTTCCCAGTTTGGTGGCCTGTATCGCCGGTTTCCGGCAAGAGTTTGTGTTGCAGCTGATCGACGTGCTGATCCGCTGGATTACGCCCGGTCAAGAGCGGCCCAATTGATCGGCAGCACAAAGTAATGTGCAAACAAGTGATGAGGAAAACGACCGGCGCACATCGCGCCGGCCGTTTTTTTGTGTTCGCGTGGGGTCATGGCGCGGGGGAGGACGCAATGTACGTCGCGATCGCCTCGGCGGCGATCTGGTTGCCCAGTTGATTCCAGTGCGGGTCGGCATAGTGATAGGTTTCGCCCAGTTGAATGGCCTTCTGCCAAAAGATCGGCGTCAGGTTGAGAAACTCGACGCCGTTTTCTTTGCTCCAGTCGTCGAACAGCCGTTCCTGGGCGTTGTGGTTTTGGTTGAACACGTCATAAGAGAGATAGACCTGGTTCCAGATCAGCTTGCCGTGATCGCCATCGCTGAGCGTGACCGTGACCGTGCGTTCCAGGATATTGTTCACATCTACCGGGTCCCAGATGCGCGACCAATAGATGTGTTCTTTGCTGGGCACATAGACCAGCAGCAGGCGTGTACCTTGTGCATCGCAAAGCTGCTTCAAGTCTAGAAGCGCTGTGGCGACCGCCTGGAACTCGTCGGAGCGGGCCAGGGTGTCATAGCCGGCGCTGAGGGGCAAAAGGTGGATGTCTTTGAAAATCAAGTCGATCTCGCCCGCCTCGGTGCTGGCCGTGACCGGATAGCGATAGCGCACCGCTTCGCCGGGTGGCTGCTCTGCTCCTGCCCCGGCAAGCCAATACTTGAGCATGTGCAGGGCGATCAGTTTGCGGTACCAGGGCACGCTGCGCATGTCGAATTCTTTCCAGCTCAGGCCGCTTTCACGCCGCTCGATGTATTGGGCCGTGTTAAAGAGGTCGTTGCCCTCGAAAAACATGACCATCACCCACTGGGGCTGCTTGTCGAGGCCGTACAGTTTGACCGCTTCGACTTCGTTCAACGTGCTCCAACTCGACGCGCCCAGGGTGAGAATGCTGTGCCCTGTCTGCTCGCCCAACAGTTCGATCCAGGTCTTGGGCGCGGTGCGGGTGACGAACGAGTCGCCGGTGACGACGATCTCGTACCGGTCGCGCCACTTGTACTCGGCGTTGGGGAAACCCATCTCGTCGGTCTCAAACACGTACCAAAACTTGTCGCTGCGCTCCGAGGGCGCGGCGCTGTGGTCGGGGTTGGCTTGAGCGGGATTCGCCGGGTCCCACCATCCTTCGCTTTTGTAACCCGGTTTGTAACGATAGGCGATGCGGATCGGTTTATCATATTCAAAATATGGCTGGCAATAGTAATTGCCGATGATTGGGTCGGAAGCGCAGACCTCCAGGGGAATCATGCGGTAAAAGGTGCGGAAACCCACTTCGAGAACGACAAACGCGCCCAACAGACTCAGGATCAAGGGCACGAGAATGTTGAGCGCCAGCTGTCGTTTGGAGCGTATTGTCGCCGAATTGGTCATTTTGCGTATCCGAGCGTTCAATCTTTGTCGATCACAAAGTGATCCAGCACCAGGGTGTCGATGCCGCTACGGCTGAACGTCTTGAGCGCGTCGGCGGGGCTGTTGACGATCGGCTCGCCGCGCAAGTTGAATGATGTGTTGAGCAGCACGGGGACGCCGGTTCGCTTGCCAAAGGCCTCGACCAGGCCATAGTAGCGCGGATTCCACTCGCGGCGCACGGTTTGGATGCGCGATGTGCCGCCTTGATGTGTCGTTGCCGGGGTGAGCGGCTGTTTGTCTTGGGGCACTCGAAAGACCATCAACATGTAGCGCGGCGGATAATGTCGCTCCGGCTGTTCGAGGCCGTAAAATTCGGCGGCGCGTTCCTCGAGGACGACGGGCGCAAAGGGGCGAAACGGCTCGCGGAATTTGATCTTTTCGTTGACGATGCCTTTCATCTCGGCGCGGCGCGGGTCGGCGAGAATGCTGCGGTTGCCCAGCGCGCGCGGCCCCCACTCGAAGCGCCCCTGAAACCAGCCGATCACCTGACCGCGTTCGATTTCGGCGGCCAACTGTGCAGCGAGCCGCGCGTCATCGTCGATGCGCGTATAGGCGACGCCGCTGCCGTCGAGAAAGGTTTGAATGTCGGCTGCGCTGTAGCCCTGGCCCCAATAGGCGTTTTCCATCACAAAAGCGCGCGGCTGTTTGAGCAAGACGTGGTAGACGTACAATGCCGCGCCCAGCGCGCCGCCCGAATCGCCGGCCGCCGGCTGGATATAGATTTCTTCAAAAGGCGTCTCGCGCAAGATGCGCCCGTTGGCGACGCTGTTGAGGGCCACTCCGCCGGCCATGCACAGTTTTTTCAGGCCGGTTTTTTCGTGCAAGTGGTTGACCATTGCCAGCAGTGCGTCCTCGGTGGCGCGCTGGATGCTGGACGCCACGTCGGCGTAATATTGGTTTTGCCTGACCGCCGGGTCGTTGGCGTCGAGGCCGGGGGTGGTTGCGGTGGTAAAAAACTCGGACTCGGGCGCGCGCGGCGGGCCGAACAGGCGGACGAATTTTTTGCCAAAACTCTGCGTCGGCGAATGGTGGTAGCTCAAATAATCCATATCCAGGTGAAATGAGCCGTCGCCTTGCACGCGCAGTATTTTGTGTACCCGGTCGAGGTATTTGGGCTGGCCGTAGGGGGCCATGCCCATGACTTTGTACTCGCCATTGTTGACCCGAAAGCCCAAAAAGGCCGTAAAGGCAGAATACAATAGCCCAATGGAGTGAGGAAAACGTTGTTCTGTGTGCAGTGCGATCTGGTTTGCGCCGCCATCGATCCACGAGGCCTCGCCCTGGCCCGCTGTCGTGGTTGTCCACTCGCCCACGCCGTCAACGGTGAGGATGGCGGCCCGTTCAAAGGGTGAGCAGAAAAATGCGCTGGCGGCGTGCGACATGTGGTGGTCGACAAAGAGGATTTTTTCGGCGGACACGCCGGTTTGGTCTTCCAACAGGTTTCTGATCCACAGTTTTTGATCGAACCACGTCACCATTGCTTCGCTAAAAGCCTGCCAGGAGCGCGGGAATGTGCCCAATGACGACATCAAGATGCGCTCGAATTTGGCGAGGGGTTTTTCGTAAAAGACGACGTAATCCAGATCGGCGGTGGTGAGGCCCGCCTGCCGGAGGCAAAAGGCGATCGCTTGTTTGGGAAAGCCGTGGTCGTGTTTTTTGCGGCTGAATCGTTCTTCGTCGGCCGCGGCAACGAGTTGCCCGTCCTGAATCAATGCTGCGGCGGAATCGTGGTAGAAAAAGGATGTGCCAAGAATGTTCAAGTGTTTTACCTCTCGAGTTTTTTCAGCGGTCGCTTAGGATTGACGCCTGGCCGTTTCAATGTTGGCTGCCGCCGGAGGGCGGTCGAGCCAAAACGAACGGCCGGGGTCATATTGGAGATGCAAGGGGTCGCTGAACAGGCGCACGGCGAGGCCAAATGGCGTCACGATCCCAAAGTAAAAAAAGGCCAGCAAAACGCGCCCCTGAAAGTTGCCCATTTGCCGGGCAAAGCGTTTCCAACCGGCCCACAGGCGTTGGAATATGGGTTGGTTTGCGGCGCGTTCCTGGTCTCGATCTACCGTCAGCAGCGTCCTGCGGCGCACCCATGTCCACGCGGCGGCGAACGCCAGGGCGATGAGCATCCAGACGCCGACGGCGCGCCATTTGCCCAGATACGCGCGCGAGTACAACGCCGCGGTCGATAACAAGATGATCCAGCCCAGGTCGCCGAGTTGCGGTGAGGCGATCCGGGTTTGGCCTTTGGTGCGGCTGGCCGCCGCGCCGAGCACGGCGCCGATCGAATAGCCGACCAGAGTCAAAAGCAGCAGTGCGATGAGGTGCATTGTTTTTTGTCCCCCGGCTCAAAAGAGTGTGTAAATGAACGGCGCGAGCGCCGATCCCTGGGCCGCTACCAGTATGACGGTGAACAGGACCAGCATGACGATCATTGGGATCATCCACCACAGTTTGCGCTGCCACAAAAACTTGAACAACTCGCCCAAAATACCCAATTTGGATATGAAATTTTGCCCCCAGTTTTTCGACATGGATCGTTTTCCTTTTTCGAGTTGGGTTCAAACCGCGCCAATAGTTTTTTTGTTTGTGTGCAGGCGCACGTGTCGCTGCCGCAGCAGCAGGGCGGTCAGCACGCCCAACAATGACAACACCGACCCCACCGCGCTGCCGATGACCAGCCAGCGCCACCGGTTTTGGCGCTCGACCTCGACTTTGACGGCGTCAAAGCGCAACTGTTCACCCAGCGCCGTTCTAAAGGCCAGCCTGGGCTGAACCGGGATCAAGGTCTGGCGCAGCAGTCGAACCAGTTTGCGCAGCTCGATCACTCGCTCTTGAAAGGACGCTTGAGCGCCGTATCCCATTTTTTCACGTGCCGCTCGACCGATCTCGGAACCCAGCTTGCGAACGAAATCGGCGCGAGGAATGACGCCGGCGGCCATACGCGCCAGCATGGACTGTGTGTTTGAATCATCGCCTTGCATTTACATTCCCTCGCTCGATGCTTTCTCTGATGCCCATTGTTCTCGCAGCGCCAACAATGTACGATGGTACAAAGATTTGATCGCGCCTTCGCTCCGGCCCATAATTTGGCCGATCTCCTGGTTGCTCAGTTGTTGGACGAATTTGAGAACGATCAATTGCTGCCGATCATTGGGCATTCGACGGATTAAGCGCAACAATAGACGTTGATCGTCTTGCATTTCCATCGCTTTTTCCGGTGGCGTGTCTTGGTTGTGTTGCAGCGCCGAGGTCGTGACTTCGTCGAGCGTGATCACCTGACGCCTGCTTTTTGCGCGATACCAATTGGCCACCAGGTTGTGAGCGATGCGGTACAGCCAGGCCGAAAAAGGCAGCCCCCGGTCCACATAGCGATCGATGTGGGTGAGCGCCTGGTAAAACGCCTTGGCCGTCAAGTCCTCGGCATCGTGGTGATTTCCCGTTCGATAATACATGTAATTGTAGATTTTATCGACATACAGTTCGTACAGTTTGCCAAATGCCTCTGGGGACTCTTTGGCCTGGGAAACCAACTCTGATTCGGTTAACGTATTGCTCACAAAAAGCCTCCGACGTTTTCACACGTCTTGTTTGGTAGAACACCATCTACCAGTTTGGGTTGCGCTGTTTGCGGAATGCGCCGGGCGAGGTCGCCGGCGATTTCCGGTTGGCAGATTGTACCTGAAGCGCCCATATTTGTCAACGAGGGGATGATCATTCCGGGCTTTTCATCCAGGTTATGGAACGTAAAACACCCCAAAGTGTGATCTTTTGGGGTGTTTTTGTCGAAATGGCGTTTGGCTATGGGCTGTGTTTGAGTGTAACCGGCAAAAAGGCCCGGTTGGTGTCGCCAAACAGGGCAAACTTGGAAAAGTGGCACACGTCGAGTGAGAACGAGTTGTGCGCCTGGTCATGCACCGGCGTCGCAGTGAGGCTACAGGTTGTCGTTGCAGTGATCCATTGGCCGCTGTCCCAATAATAGAGCATCGCTGTGGCTTCTCGAGCCGACCAAACGTCTTCGTCGCGGTAGTCCAGGGTGATGGTGACGTTTTTGGCGAAATTGGGCACCGGCATGCCGGTGGAATAGACCGCTTGCAGGGTAAAAGCAGAGCCGATCGTTTTCCAGGTGGATGGTTGCCAGCCGGTGTCTGTCAGGGCCAGGGTGACGGTGATCGTGTCTGTGACCGCGCCGGCGGGGAATGTCACCGTGGTGGTGGTGTGGTACGAGGTGGTGATCACGCCTCCAGAGGCGGGGATGGCGGCCGCGACCGGCGTGGGCGTCGGTGGGGCGGGAGTCGGCGTGGGCACGGGAGGCGGGATGTTCCAGCCGATGTCTTGAAAGATGCCTTTGACGATCGGGCCGGGGTTATAGTTGGTTTCGCCATTGTTCAGTGACCAGGTCATCAATGCGTTTGCGCTGGGCGGGTTGTATTTTTCGTCTACGTGATAGATGCTCGACCCGGAAGACCATGACGAAGGTGCGTACAATTCGGGCCGGCTGCCGCCATATTCGGTGTTGGCGGCGTTGGCATAGACGCCGTTGAAAAACACATTGCCGCTGGTGAGTTCGGCCAACAAGGCTGAACTGGCATTGGTTTTTGTGTTGGCGCCGGGGTACTTGGCGAGCAGATTTTGTCCCGCGCCGTTCTCGATAAAGTGATCGAAAATGATAGGCAATCCGGTGCCATAGCTCCAATAAGCGCCTGTGCCGCTCCGCGACATCGTCCCGATAAAGCCCAGCCCATGACCGAGTTCGTGCAAGACCACCGTGGCAAAATTGTACTTGTCTGATGGCGTGCTGTTGCCGGTGCCGAAATACCAGCGGTCGAACTTGCTGTTAAAGTTGGCTTTAATGTCCGCTTTTGTTGTCGAAAGGTCGTATCCGGCCAGGGCGTTGGCCAGGGCAAGCGGGTACCAGGTGTTGGGTTTGGGCGCATGGATAAAGTTGTAGGCATAATCGGCGGGGCCAGCCGAACCCAGAACGCCGGAGCCATAGAGTTTGTCCAGGTCTTGCCAACAGGCGTCGACGATGATCGGCACTGACGAACTGACCAGTGATTCCCAAATGCTGACCGCGTATTGAAAGGCCCCTTTGGCCCCGGCAGGCCATGGTTCACATGCGCCGTCGGTTCTCCAGTTGACGATAAAGGTCGATGTTTGGGCGTGCAGGTCCGAGAATTCTGTGGGCGGTGGGTTATAAGAGAGTGTCGTATTGCCGTCTTGGGCGATCAGGACAACCATCGGGTCGGGCTTGAGCAAGACCTGCGCGGGTTCGGCCAATGTGGCCCATTGGTTGAGACAGATTGGTACGATGATGATGAGCGCGATGACGGCCAGACTCACAAACCGTAATTTCATTTTATTCTCCTTTGGTATCTTGGCGAGCAAGAATTGCAAATAACAAATAAATTAGAGATACTTGATATTCCATATCTTGATATTTTGTGTCTTTTCCAGTGTCCTCATTGTTTTGATTCTAGCACAAGGCAACGGGGTTGTCAATCATGGGTTATTCTATACATGGGGCAAAAGTATTGATCCTGATGCGCGCGGTGATCGATTTTGGGCCTGGATTGGGCAATCCAGGCCGAGCAGAGATTGCCTGCTTTTGCCGGATTTCCTGCTCCCGCCGGATCGTCAGATCCGGCGGCCGAACAAGCTGAATGAGACCAGTTTCGCCGTTTTGGGCCTGGATT
>CAYZYE010000033.1:23453-25726 GCA_964481205.1 uncultured Anaerolineae bacterium
CAATCCAGGCCGGGCGGAGTGAAACGTATCCGTATGTGATAATGATGGCGAGGTGGGAACCTGGATGGCGTCTGATCTGGGGTTTTTTGAGCGTGTTTACCGGGTGGTCAGGCAGATTCCACCCGGCAAGGTGGCGACATACGGGCAGATCGCGCGGATATTGGAACATCCGCATGCTGCGCGCACGGTCGGTTGGGCGCTGCGCGCTTTGCGGGGCGGCGCCGGCGATGTACCCTGGTTTCGCGTCGTCACTTTGCAGGGCAAGGTGCATTTTGACGTACAGCGTGTTCTGTTGGAGCAAGAAGGAGTCGTTTTTGACGTAAAGGGATGTATCGAAATGAAAACATATCAATGGGCGGATCATTCGATCGATGGTTGAGCGGTAAACGATCCAACGATGCGCTTTGTGAAATCGATCTCTTGACGTAATGCACAGAGCATATTATAATGGAGACCAAGCCTCGCCTGAAAAAAAAAGCTGTGGCGAGTGTTTGTGCTCGTGGTAGAGGTGTTGTGCCTTTACTCGGAGGGCGACGTGCCTCAAGAAAGGAAAAGACGCGAACGCATCCTTGTCGTCGATGACAGCGAAGAGATTCGCAGCATTTTGCGTGATTTGATGTTGGGACCGCAGGGCTTTACGGTGCTGACGGCGCGCGACGGTCAGGAGGGATTGGACCTCGCCTTGACCGAGTCTCCTGACTTGATTTTGCTGGACATCAATATGCCTCGGATGACCGGCATGGAAATGCTGGAGAAACTGCGTCAGGCCGACTATGAATGGCCGGTGATCATGATGACCTTTGAAGGCTCTGAAGAGATCGCCGTGCAGGCGTTCCGCCTTGGAGTGCGCGATTACATTCCCAAGCCGTTCGGGATCGACGAGGTTTTGACTTCGGTCGATCGCGTGTTGGTGGAAAGCCGGCTGCGGCGCGAGCGCGCGGTGTTAGTACAGCGGCTCCGGGTCATCAACGCGCAACTTCAGCGCCGCGTGTCCGAGCTGACGACCATGTATGCCCTGGGGCGGGCATTGACCTCGGTGCTCGATATCGACAAATTGCTCAATCGTATTGTCGAGGCGGCGGTGTATTTGTGCCGTTCCGATGAATGCACCTTGTACATGATCGACCAGGAGAGCGGCGAATTGTTTATGACGGCGGCGCAAGGCGTAGGCGAACGGGCCGCGCGCGGGTTTCGCCTGCGGGTGAGCGACAGCCTGGTCGGCGAGGTGGTGCGCACGGGGCAGCCGGTGGCGATCAACAGCGAAAGCGCGAATCCCAACCTCAAGGTCAAAACCGGCTATTTGGTTCATGCTTTGCTCAATGTGCCGCTCAAGATCAAGGACAAGATTGTGGGCGTGCTCAGCGTGGCCAACCGCGTGCGGCGGCGCAACTTTACCGGCGATGACCAGAAACGGCTCGTTGCTTTGGGCAATTATGCCTCGATTGCCATCGAAAACGCGCGCTTGTATGAGCAAACGCGCAAGGTGACGGCCGCCGATGTGTTGAACCGGACCGTGGTGACGATCTCTCATTATGTCAACACGCCATTGATGACCCTGTCCATGCAGCTCGATCGACTGGCACGCGCCCCCGACAGCGCCAAGATCGTTGATGAGAACCGTATGATCGCCGGGCTGGCCCAGTCGGCGCAAATAAAGGTGGAAGAGATTGCCGCCGTGATCTCGATCTTGCGCGACATGACCTCGCCCCAGTTTGTCACCTATCTGGACAACATCGAGATGCTTGATATCGACGCCAAATTGCAGCAAAGATTGCGATATATCAAAAAGAAATACCAGGGTTGAGGAGGTTTGAGCATGGCCATTTTCAAATACGCAGATTTGGCGGCGGCGACGCCGGCGCCCGATACACAGCGACGGCAGGTTTATACGGAGCATATCATGGTGACGGTGGTTGACTTTGTCAACGGTCCCAGCCCGGCGGCGGCGCCCCACCAGCATCCACACGAGCAGATTTCCTACATTGCCGCCGGCAAAGTGAACTTTATCATCGGTGCCGGCGACGAGCAAACGATCGGTTTGGCCGAGCCGGGCGATCTGATCGTCGTGCCGCCGAACGCGCCCCACACCGTCGAGGTGCTGACCGAGTCGGCGCGGCTGATCGACTGTTTTTACCCCATCCGTCAGGATTTTGTATAGCCGGATCGACCGGACGGCCAAGGGGTCGGATCAACCCATAGCCAACACCGGCTTTTTGATCGCCCTGGTCAAAACTTGCACTCCATCCTGGCGCATCAGCACAATATCCTCGATG
>CAYZYE010000034.1:0-25402 GCA_964481205.1 uncultured Anaerolineae bacterium
ATGGTGTGACGGTTGAAGAAATGCTGGACGAGTATGATGGGTTGAGCCGTCAGGATGTTCAGGCTTGTCTGCTTTTTGCAACCAGAACACTCTAAAATTGCCGTGTTGCAACGTTTGCTTGATGGGTATGCAGCACAATTAAAAGAGCGTTATGTGGTTGTGACGGAAACGCGGGTGCGTTGGAGTTGATGATGACCAAGATTCTGGTTACTGGTGGCGCCGGGTTCATCGGCAGCCATACGGTTGAGGCGTTGTTGGCGCGCGGCGACGAGGTGGTCTGCCTCGATAATTTTAACGATTATTATGCGCCGGAGCGAAAATACAAAAACGCGGCTTTGTCGCTGGGAAAACCTGGTTATACGTTGATCGAAGGCGACGTGCGCGACGAGGATACGCTCAGAACGCTCTTTGAGGCGCACCGGCCGGAGCGGGTGATTCACATTGCGGCGATGGCCGGCGTGCGTTATTCGATCCGGCACCCGCATCTGTACGAGTCGGTCAATGTGCGCGGCACGCTCAACATGCTCGAAATGGCGCGCCAATACGAGGTGGCGCAGTTTGTGTTTGCCTCTACGTCGTCGATTTACGGCGCGCGCAAGCAGGTTCCTTTCTGCGAGACGGATCGCGTCGATCGGCAGGTGTCGCCGTATGCGGCGACCAAGCGCGCCTGCGAGTTGCTGGCTTTTACCTACCATCATTTGCACGGATTGAATTTTACCGCGCTGCGTTTCTTTACCGTCTATGGCCCGCGCGGTCGCCCCGATATGGCCCCTTATTTGTTCACCGAGGCCGTGTTCGCGGGCCGCGAGTTGGTCATGTTTGGCGATGGATCGTCGTCGCGTGATTACACGTATGTTGACGATATTGTACAGGGAGTTATCGCTGCGGTAGACAGGCCGTTGGGTTACGAGATCATTAACCTGGGCAACAGCTATACCGTTTATTTGCGCGATTTCATCGCTTTGGTGGAGAAATTGGTCGGTAAAAAGGCCCGGGTGGTGCAGCGATCGATGCCGCCCGGCGATGTGCCACGTACTTTGGCCGATATTTCCAAGGCGCGGCGGTTGCTGGGCTACGACCCACAGACGCCGTTTCAGGTGGGGCTGTCGCGTTTCGTCGAATGGTATCGTCGAGAGGTTGTTGCTGTGGAGGTTGGATGATGAGTCGTAATGCCCAGATTGCGATCGTGGTCGTCATCATCTTGTTGTGCTGCTGCATTGTGGCGATGGCCGGCGGGGCGGTGGTCTGGTTGGCGCTGGACAAGAGTGCCGCCCCGCCAACGCTTGCAAGGCCGACGTTTTCCGGTGTGACGCCGACGCCGGTTGTCCGGGTCACGCCGACGCCGGTTGTACAGGTCACGTCGACGCCGGTTGTTCGGGCCACGTCGACGCCGGCCGGCGGCGGGACGGAGGTCATTCCCGCGCCCACTGTGCCGGACACCGAGACGCAGTTGCTCACCGTCGAGCTGCCACAGCGAGATATACGTCTGCTTGCCGAGCGGTTGACCGGGGTTGGCCCCATTCCCAAGATCGTTCACCAGGTTGCGCCAGTGTATGCTTTGGGCGACGAAGCCCGGTTTTGGGTGGGCAACGTCGATTCGATGAAGAATTTCAGTGTGACGGCGGTGCTGCGTTATGTAACGCCACATCTTTATGTGTGGGTCGAAGATGGTTTGCGTTACAATCAAGACGCGCTGGCGCGTTCGGCGGAAAACTTTGAAAAGAACATTTATCCCACCGATCGCGCCTTTTTTGGCAGCGAGTGGTCGCCCGGTGTCGACAGCGACCCGCACCTGCACATCTTGCATTCTTGCAGGCAGCGTATGGGCGGGAGCGTGGCGGGCTATTATTCCAGCGCCGACGAATATTCGCGTTTAGCCAATCCATATTCGAACGAGCGCGAAATGTTTTACATTTCGCTCGATGGGGCGCAGCCCAATACCGAGTTTTATGACGGGGTGCTGGCGCACGAGTTTCAGCACATGATTCATTGGGCCAACGATCGCAATGAGGAGACCTGGGTCAACGAGGGCTGCTCCGAGTTGGCCGCGTATCTGAATGGTTACGATCCCGGCGGTTTCGAGTGGGCGTTTCAGCTCGACCCGGATGTGCAATTGACCACGTGGCCGCAGATCGGCGATGCCGCGCCTCATTATGGCAACAGTTATCTCTTTATGGCTTATTTTTTGGGACGTTTTGGCGAAACGATGATGCAGCGCGTGGTGGCCCATCCTGCCAATGGCCGCGCCGGTTTTGATGCGGTGCTGGCCGGCCAAAATTTGACTTTTGATCAGGTGTTTGCCGACTGGCTGGTGGCGAATTATATCGACAATGTGGCCGGAAATGTGGCCCCGGCGTATCAATATCCCGATCATGTCGTCGGCCCGGTCTCGACGGATGTCTCGCACGACACGTATCCCGTGTCGCGCAGCAGCACGGTACACCAGTACGCCGCCGATTATATCGAGTTGGGGGGCCAGGGGGATGTTGTCATTTCGTTTAGCGGCGATACGCAAGCGCGGTTGACGCCGGTCGACGCGCACAGCGGACGCTATGCCTGGTGGGCCAATCGCGGCGATGACAGTGATGCGACGCTGACGCGCGCTTTTGATTTGCGCGCGCTGACGCAGGCGACATTGAACGTGTGGATGTGGTATGACATCGAAGAATATTGGGATTATGCTTATGTTGTTGTTTCCACGGACAAGGGGCAGACCTGGGACGTGTTGGCCGGGCCGTCGTCGACGACGGCCAATCCCAACGGTAACAGTTTTGGCGCGGCTTATACCGGCAAGAGCGGGGGGTGGATCGAAGAGCGTTTCGATCTTGGGCCATATACGGGGCAAGAGGTGTTGGTGCGATTCGAGTACGTGACCGATGACGGGGTGAATTACGCCGGTTGGCTGATCGACGATATTTCAATCCCGGAATTGGGTTATCTGGATGATGTCGAGGCGGGCGTCGGGGCGTGGCAGCGCGAGGGGTTTATTTACAGCGACAATCGCGTCTCGCAGCGTTATCTGGTACAGTTGGTCGCTTTTGGCCGGCAAATCAGCGTGTCGCGTATCGAGTTGGATGAAATGCAGCGCGGCAGCATCAAACTGCGTGGCTTGGGGAGCGACCTGGATTCGGCGGTGTTGATCATTTCGGCTTTGGCCCCTGTGACCACCGAGATGGCGTCATACGAGTATGTGATCGATCCGTTAAATTGAGGGGGAGAGGAGAGCGAACGATGGCTGTCGAATATCCTGATATTATGAACGATTTGACCGATGCAAGACGGCGTTTCGAGAGCGGAGCGGTGCAGTTTTTGGCCGAGTTTTCTTCTCCAGCCGCGCCGGCGGGCAGTATGGTGCAGTTGCCGTTGACGTTGCAAAGTGTGATGAATGTGCCCGTTCAGGTTGCCATTCGCATCGACCTGCCGCAAGTCAAGGGCAAGTTGAAACGTTTGCCGCAGCCGCTGTTCCACATCTTTCAGCCTGAAATCAGCCTCACTCTGGAGGCGGCCGAGGTGGTGCAGCTGACCATTCCGCTCTATGTTCAGGCGCATGTCCCGGCCAATGAATACAAGTTTATGGTCGGCGTTCGCTCTGCGCCTACCGGGCAGGGCGTCCGGATTCGTTCGCAGCAGGGCGCTAACCGCTTCGAGGGGGTGCAGATTCACTTGCCGCAGGGTTTGGGGATCACCCAGATTGTGCCCTGGGGTTTCGAGGTCAAAGAAGCGCAGCGTCAGGTTGTGTCGCTCACCGTCACCGAGCCGGTTGGCGACAGTCCGGGTGTGCCGGTCCGTTCGGAATTGGAGCCGCAGTTGAACTCGGTTTGGGTGGCCCAAGACTGGGACATCATTCCGCCGGCGCGGCGCGAGTTGAACGAACGGCGCATTCACTTGATGCCGCTGTTGACTCCGGCGACTTTGTTTGTGCCGCTGATGAAGCAAAGTCAACAGGCGTTTGCGATGTGTGGCGTGCAGTTTCACGTCGCCGAGGCGATCTTTATCGCCAAAGTGCTGACCTATACGGTGACGCATTTGGCCAGCAACGCGGATTGGCTGGACGGCCTGCTGGTGCCAATCTATGCCTTTGCCCAGGTCAACCAGCAGCCGACCGATGATGTGGTTTGGCTGTTGTCAGAACTGGGCTATATCCAGGTTTTAGAGTTGGCGATTGCGCTCAGTTTCTCTCTGATCGAGGATGCGCTCAAACGGCAGGTGTGGAGTCCGGCAGAGCAGCGTGCGGTGCGCGATTTCATCGTCTCTTGCCTGGATAGCGGTGGAGATTTGCCGGACGAGTTTGTCTACTTGCCGTTGCTTTTGGGTGGGCTGATCGTCGCCCCGGATGTGGTTTTGGAGGGTGAGGATGTGCAGCAAAGCGTTCGGATGCTGGCTCAGGTCAAGGCGGGCAAGGCTGAATTGTTTGCCGACCCGGATTTGAGCGAGTTGAATGTGGCTTTTGATCATATTCTGGCCCGGCGGATACGTCAATGAGACAGGCGCGCCGCTCAAAATGAGCAGCGCGACCGGCCCGGCCGCCGCGATCGGTTGACAGACCGGTCGCGGCGGTTTTCTTTTTCGAGCAACGAGATTTTTGACTGCGGCGGCTGATTCAGAATGGCATTGTGTGTCACCCTGAAAGGTGGGGCTAGTGCCCGAGTATCCACGTGTCATAGAGCGTGTCTAGCTGTTGGCCGCTGACCTGTTCGGCCAGGTCTATAAAGTCCTGCGGGTAGGCGATGTCATAGCGATATTGTTGAAAATAAGCGTGCAAAATTTCGCCAAACGCCTTGTCGCCGACGCGCTGGCGCAGTGCGTGGAAAAAGAGCGGCCCTTTGCCATAGACGATCGCGCCATAGGTGTGCTCATTATAGGCCGCGACGGGCAGCCCCACGGCTATTTTTTGTTCTTGTTCTCCCAGGCTCTTGTACCAGCCCTCGAACGAGTCTTGGAGGATCGATTGCGCGACATCGTCGCCGTAGCGGTGTTCAAAATAGAGCAAGCTGGCGTACTGGGTCAGCGATTCATCGAGCCATGGTTCGTCGATCTGGTCGTTGCCGACCAGGCTGTACCACCATTGATGGGCGGTTTCATGCACGGCAACCATTTCAAAAAAACCGCCCACGCGGTCGTACAAGTGCTGCGCGGCGACGTACATTCCCGGGTATTCGATGCCGCCTGCCTGGGTGGGTGTGGCCATCACGTCGAGTTCGTTAAAAGGATAAGGGCCAAATTGTTCCTGGTAAAAGTCCAGGGCATGCACGGTATAGTCCAGGATCAGCTGGCTGCCCTTTTCATCGCCGGGCATATAGTACGAGGTGATCAAAATTTGCCCCACCTGTTCAGACATGGTTTGGTAATGCCGGCTGGCGACGATGTTAAAGTCGCGCATCGGGCCGCTGGCGCAGGTATAGGTGGTGGTGCCATCGGGGTTGTCCTGCTGGTCGACGATCACGCCGGACACGGCGGGGATCATTTCGGCGGCGAGGGTGACGCGCACCAGGTACAATGCCGTGTCGCTGAATGTCGCGTCGCCATAGCTGGGCGACAGTTCGACGTTCCACCCTTCATCGTCGTAAACGGGGATCATTGGGTAGGCGTTGGGCAGGGCGAGCACGTCGTTCATATAGCCGTATTGCGCGTACCCGGCCAGGTCGTCGGCGGGCAGTGTGTCGTCAAAGGTCAGCGCGAGGTCGATGGCGCGATTGGGCAGTAGCGGTTCGTCGAGCGGCACATAGATGGCCGAGCCTTGCCATTTTAGATCGAATGAGGCCGGTTGATCGTTCAGCGTCACCTGGCGTACCTGCATGTTTCCGCCAAAACTGGGCGTGTGCGGCAGCAGGCGAAAGACGATCTCGTGCAACGGCTCGGTTTCGTGATTCGTGTAGCGAACATGGGCGACGCCGCGTAGGGTCAGTGTGTTCAGGTCGATGTTCAGGTCGATGGCATAGCGTGTGGCTGTGGCAAAGCGCTCGACGTCGGCGGCGAATTGGGGGCGCATCGCGCGTTTGTAGAGGCTCAGATCGTTCCAATCCCACCATTGCGCGGCGGCGTTGGTGGGGCGGACGGTCGTTGTCGGCGGCGGGGTTTCTGTCGCCGGCGCGGGGGTGTGGGTGGAGCGGATCGTAGCTGTGGGGGACGGGGTTCCTGTCGCCGGCGTGGGGGTGTGGGTGGAGCGGCCCGTCGTTGTGGGGGGCGGGTTGCTCAAGACGCAGCCCAGGAGCAAATAGGCGACCAATGTCAGGTTCAAGAGTATCGAGATCGAATGTTTGTTCATGGTATTCTCCCAGCATGGCGGCGGCAAGCGCCAACAAGCCCACAAGGGGCTATGCTACGTCGATCTGTTTGAGATGCGCCCAAATGTTTTGTGTTTGGCATCAGGTTGTGTTATACTTGTCAAGTTTACTATCGAGTGCGTGCGCTGTCAAGCAGGTTGGGTTCATAGGGGTGCGTTTGCCGTTGGGAAAAATACTGTTTTTTCAGTCGTGCTCTCGTTCCCGGTGAGCCAGTCGCCTCGAACTAGAAATACATCCGTTCATAGAAAGGTTGATACGATGATCCAAGCACTGCCATCCCCGTCGCCGCTCAAGCGGCTGGCGCAACTTGTTCTGCTGGTTGTGCTGCCGTTGAGCGTGGGCGTCCTGGTCGCTTGGGCCGGGGTGCCCAGGCCGCAGGTCGGCGTGATCCGGTTTCAGGATATAATTTGGTACCAGAGCAGCGAGTATATGAATGAGCTGCTCGATTATGCGCGGAGCGATGACAACATCCGCGCTGTGGTGTTGCAGCTCGACAGTCCCGGCGGCGCGGTGATTTATACCGAGGAGTTGTTTTTTCACCTGCTAGAGCTGCGCAAAACCAAGCCGCTGATCGTGTCGATTGACAGTATGGCCGCCAGCGGCGGGTATTATATGGCCGTGGCCGGCGATTACATTTTGGCCAAACCGGCGTCGATTGTGGGTAATATTGGCGTGATCAGCTCGCTGCCTTCGGTCGATGAGCAGCGTTTTACCGACGAGAGTTATGTCTCGACCGGTCCGTTCAAGTTTTCGGGCGGCAGCCGGGGCGATTTTGTGCGCCAGATCGAGTTGCTCAAGATGGGTTTTTTGACGACGGTGTTTTCGCAGCGCGGCGACCGGCTTAAAACCGACCGCGAGACCCTGTCCAGCGGCGAGGTTTTTTTGGGGTTGCAAGCCAAACAACTGGGTTTGATCGACGAACTCGGTTCGACCAGTGAAGCGATTGCCAGGGCCGCGGCGATGGCGCGGATCGCTCATTACGAGGTGGTCGATGTGTCCGAGTTGGTCTATCCGCCTGAAGAGGAGGAGGCGGCCGATGACCAGGAGGCGGTTGGCGGCCTGCCCGTCGATCACCTGGCGCGGGGGTTGTATTACCTGTACATCGAGCCGGCGCAGAGGAGGCCGTAGCGATGCAAACGACGTCAAAATTACGTTCTGTTCTCAAAACGGTGGGCTTGACGGCGCTTTTTGTGGCTTTGCTCGTCTTGCCTGTGCTGGCGCGCGCGGGGTATTATTACCGGGGGTGGTACCGGGCGGGTGAGATCAAGCGGCCGGATCACGCCTCGGCAGAGGCGCCGTCTGTGGAGCGGGTTTCTTTTTCCGATCTCGATCTGGTTCAGGGCGAGGGACGGGTGATCATTGACCGGGCGCATGGGAACACGGTGCAGGACGCCGAATTGAATTTGTTGCTTTCGCGCTTGACGGCGCGGGGAACCGAGATTGTCTCTTGTGCCGAGGGCGATTTTTTGCCCGCTGTGCTGCGCGACGCGACCGCGTTGGTGGTGATTGCGCCGCACAAGCCCTTTACTCTTGCCGAAATCCAGGCGGTGGACAGGTTTGTCGAGCAGGGCGGGCGCGTGCTGCTTGTCGCCGACCCCGGCCGCTATGGCTGGGAGACGCGCGTCAACGAGTGGGGCGAGTATCAGGTG
Organism: uncultured Anaerolineae bacterium; assembly: GCA_964481205.1. Taxonomy (GTDB): domain Bacteria; phylum Chloroflexota; class Anaerolineae; order JAFGEY01; family JAFGEY01; genus CAYRXM01. Next base: position 7,934 of record CAYZYE010000034.1, read on the forward strand.
GCGTTGTCCGATGTGACGGCGATCAACAGTTTGGCCGCCCAATTTGGGCTGGCCTTTTCAGACGATTATATTTATAACACGACAGAAAATGCGGGTAATTACCAATATATTGTGTTGACTGAATTTGTCGATGATCCGTTGACCGCCGGGTTGGAAAAGGTGATCTTGTACGCCGCGCATTCGATTGCTTCCGGTGAGGAGATATTGATCGCCGCCGATGAGCGGACGACTTCTTCGCTCAGTGAGCAGGTCGGCGGGCTGGCGGTGATGAGCCTGGGCGGCGATGGTCGCGTGTTGGCCGTTTCTGACCTGACGTTTATGACCGAGCCGTACAACTCGGCGGCAGACAATAACCGGCTGTTGTCCAACATTGCCGATTTTGTGGCCGGGGCGCAGCGCACATTTGGGTTGACCGAGTTTCCGCGTTTCTTTGGCGACGAGGTGGGCGTGGTGCCGATGCTCGATCTTGACGAGCCAAAGGCGCTCGAGGTCGAGTCACTCGAACAGTTGGCTATGCTCAAGGCGGCGTTTGAGGCGACGGGGCGCACCGGGCGCTTGTGGGTCGAGCAGCCCGATGTGGATCTAGTTTATATTGGTTTGTATGGCAATGTCGAGTTTTGGCCGCAGGTGGCCGAGATTTTGTCCGCGCAGGGGATTTCGTTTACGCTGCAAACGATCGACCTGGCGCGCGCCACGCCGACGTCGACGCCGCGTTGGACGCCGACCCCCACGCCAGGCACGCAGGTCGAAGCGCCGCCCACGTCGACGCCGGAGCCGCTGCGCGACTGGATTGTTTTCGATGGCGTTGCGCCGGTCGAGGCCAAAGAGGTGGCCTTGTTCTTTCACAACGAGCAGGAGGATCGCCAGGTGTTGATCGTGCTTGCTTTTAGCGAGGAGGGGCTGCGCGACGCGGTGAAACGGCTTGTGAGCGGCGATTTTGCGGGCTGTTTGATCGATGAGGACCGTCTGGCCGATCCCGATGTGGCCGGGTTGGCTTTGTGTCCGGTCACGTATCAGGAGCCGGAGGCCACGTCCACGCCAACTGCGGTCGACGTCGAGCCGGAAGCGACGCCAACGCCGTCTGCGGTCAGCAAGGGCAGCGTTTTGGTCGTCGCCGATGACGACGGTCAGGGAGTGTACGAGAGTTGGACCAGCGCCAATGATTTTGATCGCGCCGCCGATGACCTGGGATACGAAACCACGCTCTGGTCGACTTTGCTCGACGGCGATGTGACTTTGGAGCAGCTGCAATCTTTTGACGCGGTGATCTGGTGTACGGGCGACTATCAGGAGGCCGAGTTTAACCCCGAGACGGAGGATTTGAGCATCTTGTTCACTTATCTGGGCGGCGGCGGGCGGCTGGTTCTCAGCGGGGCGTTCATCGGCAGTCCGGATGACAATGAGGCGGGGACGCTGCTCGATATTCGGGTGGTGCAGGTCGATCACCCGTTGGCGCGCGGTTTTGACGCGGATCAGGTCATTGTTTTGCGGCGGGTTTCGGCTGAACAGGATTATGCGCCTTTTGTTTTACAAGAGACGGATGAGGAGGCGATCGTCTTTGTGCGCGGCCCCGGCAGCGAGTTTGCCGGTCAGGCGGTCATTACTATGGATGATGACCTGGCGGCAAAGGGGCGGGTGTTGGTGATCGGCTTTCCGCTTTTTTTGCTGCCCGACGAGTTGGGGGATCAACTGGCGGGCAATGTCGTGTCCTGGTTGATGGAGGGTTTGTAGACGGGTCATGTTACAGCATCCAATCGTTCGCTTTCACGGGCGAGTGTTCGTTACGCTGGCTGCTTTGAGCGCAATTATCTTGGGGGCGATGGCGGTTTTCGATGGGCCGTTTCGTGCCTGGGCTTATGAGGTGACCGGCGAGCAAGATCGGCTGGCGCAGATCAAGGGGGTGGGGCAGTATGCCGGTAATCTGGCGCGGCCTCAACCCCGCTTGCGCGGCGATGCGCCGGACCGGGACGCCGATCTGAATCCGTTGGGGATCAATACTTTTTTAGAGCAAGAGGTCGAGGTCGCCAAGCGGGACAGGTCGTTGCAAATGATCCGCGACGCCGGGTTTCGCTGGATTCGCCAAGAGTTTCCCTGGGAGGATATCGAGATTCACGGCAAGGGCGATTTTGAGGATCGCCGCTGGGAGCCGCACCACTCGGCGTGGGACAAGTATGACAATATTGTCAATCTGGCCGGGCAATATGGCCTGAACGTTATTGCCCGCCTCGATAACCCGCCCGAATGGTCGCGCGCGGTCAACAATGAGCACACTGCGTTGACCCCGCCCGATGACGCCGCCGATTTTGGCGATTTTGTACATGCCGTGGTCAGTCGCTACCGGGGGCGCGTGCGCTATTATCAAATCTGGAACGAGCCAAATCTGGTTCGTGAGTGGGGGACGGTGAGCGCGCGTGAGTATGTCGATTTGCTCAAGGTGGCGTATAGGCGCGCCAAAGAGGCCGATCCCGATTGTGTGATCCTCGCCGGCGCGCTGTCGGCTACCATCGAGTTGGACGCCGAGATGTGGGGCAAGGGGGTTAACGATTTTATCTATTTGCAGCAAATGTACGACGCCGGCGCAGCCGATTTTTTTGACATTTTGAGTATGCAGGGGTACGGTCTTTATTCTGGCCCAAGCGACCGCCGGATGCGGCCTCGCGTGCTCAATTTTTCTCGCCCGCTTTACATTCGCGAGATCATGGTTGAAAATGGCGACGCCGGCAAGCCGATTTGGATCAGCGAGTTGGATTGGAGCGCCGTGCCGGAGCATATTCCGCCGGTTTATGGGCGTTATTCAGAGGAAACGCGCGCGCGTTATGTGGTCGAGGCGTATCGCCGGATGCAGGAGGAGTGGCCGTGGATGGGGGTCGCCTGTTTTTGGTTTTTCAAGCGCGCCAGCGATGTCGAGCGCGATCAGGCCTGGTATTACTTTAGGATGGTCGAACCAGATTTTACGCCGTTGCCGGTGTACGGGGCCATCGCCGGGTACGCGATGTCGAAATAGACGCCGGGCTTGTCTTGGAGCGTGCTGAAAAACCCGCCAACTGCCTGGTTATCTTGATATCAGAGTCGAACAATGGATATTGGAACGATCGTTGCCGAGGCAAGTAAATACTTGCCGCGAGAAAAATTGGAAATTATTCGCCGCGCTTACCGGATGGCGTCGGAGGCGCACGCGGGGCAGATGCGCGATTCGGGCGAGGATTATATTCAGCATGCGTTGAGTGTGGCCTATACTCTGGCCGGCCTTCAACTGGATGCGCTGACCGTGGCTGCCGGGTTGTTGCACGATGTGGTCGAAGACACGGATGTGCGGGTCGAGGCGATAGAAAAAGAGTTTGGCGCTGCGGTGGCATTGTTGGTGCGGGGTATGACCAAGTTGGCCCAGGTGGATGCAAAGAGCGGCGACGAGTACGATCATCGACTGCGCACCGAGCGGGATGCCGAGAATTTGCGCAATATGCTGCTCATCGCCGCCGACGACCCGCGCGTCTTGTTGATCAAGTTGGCCGATCGTTTGCACAATATGCGCACGCTCAAGGCGATCCAAGACCTGGAGCGCCGGCGACGCATTGCGCAAGAGACGCTGGACATTTTTGTGCCGCTGGCAAACCGGTTGGGTATTTACGCCGTCAAGTGGGAGTTGGAAGACCTGGCGTTCCGCTATGTCGATCCCAAGGCTTATCACGAGATCGCACGCAGTTTGGACAAACGACGCGAGGTGCGCGACCGGCAGATCAAAGTGTTTGTCAAAACGATCCAGGATGCGTTGGTCCAAGAGGGCATTACTAACGCCGAGGTCGCCGGACGTTCCAAGCACATTTATTCCATCTATCGCAAGATGCAGCGCAAAGACCTGCCTTTTGATGAAATCTATGATGTGCGGGCGATACGGATCATTGTCGATACCATTCCACAATGTTATCATGTTTTGGGCATTGTCCACAATTTGTGGCGTCCTGCGCCGACCGGGTTTGACGATTATATTGCCGCGCCCAAGGGCAACTCGTACCAGTCTTTGCATACCGACGTGATTCCACCGGACGGGAAATCGCTGGAAATCCAGATCCGCACTCACGAGATGCACCAGGTGGCCGAAAGAGGTATTGCTTCGCACTGGATGTACAAAGAGGGCGGGCGCACGCAAGATGAGCGGCTTCAGGAAAAGGTTTTGTGGCTCAAATCGCTCCTTTCGTCGTCGGCGGGCCAAGATGATCCCGAAGCTTTTGTCGATGCGATGAAAACTGACGTGCTTCAGGAGCAGGTCTATGTTTTCACGCCGATGGGCCAGGCGATCGCGCTCAAGATGGGGGCAACGCCGATCGATTTTGCTTATGCCGTCCATACCGAGGTGGGGCATCGCTGCCGGGGGGCGCAGGTCAACGGGCGGTTGGTGCCTTTGAATCACAAGTTACAGACGGGCGATCAGGTCAAAATTTTGACGACCAAGCGGGGTGGGCCAAGCCGCGATTGGTTGAACGACGATATGGAATACGTGGTGACTTCGCGCGCCAGGCAAAAGATTCATCAATGGTTTCGACGGCAGGCGCGGGAGCAGAACATTGAGCGCGGCCGGGGGTTGGTAGAAAAGGAGCTGCGCCGCTTGAGCCTGGATTTCAAGCCCCACCAGGTGGCGCAAATGTTCCGCAAGGACAATCCCGACGAGTTTCTGGCGCGCGTGGGCGCCGGCGATGTCCAACCATCCACGGTTGTCGCCCGGCTGGCCGACCTGGCTAAAAAGGATGAGGACGACTGGGGCTTGCCTCCCGCCGAGCCGCAGCCGTTGCCGATGTTGGGCACGGGCATCCGCGTCAAAGATGTCGGTGATTTGTTGACCACGCTGGCGCGTTGTTGTAATCCGGTCACGGGGGACGAGATCATTGGGTATGTGACGCGCGGACGTGGTGTGACCATTCATCGCAAAGACTGCCCCAATATTTTGCGCACCACCGAGCAGGAGCGGTTGATTCAGGTCAGTTGGGGGCAGGATGCGGTCACTTATCCGGTGCGGGTGTTGATCCGCGCTTATGACCGGACGCGCTTGTTGCGCGATATTGGCGAGGTGTTGGGCAATGAAGATGTGTCGATGGTGAGCGCCGAGTTGGTTACGCAGCGGGAACACAATTTGGCGACATTTACGGTTACGTTAAAGGTTACGGATGCACCGCAGTTGAGCCGCGTGTTGGCCAAGTTGGAGCAGCTGCCCAATGTGATGCGGGCGCAGCGGATCAAGGGCTGATGATGGTTGCGGGGCTGGCGGCCGGTGTGTATCGATCACAATGTCCGGCACACCAGCCCTTTGAGGTACGCGGATTCGGGGAAACTGAGCAGAATGGGGTGGTCGGCGCTTTGGCTCAGGCGTTGTATGATTTGCACATCTCGATTTGCGTCGACGCTGGCGCCAAAGACGATCTTTTGAAACAGGTCGGCGTTGACGCCTGCCGAGCACGAGAATGTAAAGAGGATGCCGTCTGCGCGCAGCAGTTTGAAGGCCAGCAGGTTGATGTCTTTGTACGCGCGGGCGGCGCGTTGGGCGTGTTTGCGCGTTGGCGCAAATTTGGGCGGGTCGAGAATGATCAGATCGAAACGACGTCCCCGGTCCCGGTATTGGCGCAGCACCTTAAAGGCGCTGCCCAGCTCGTAGGCGCTGTGAATGCTCAGTTGGTTCAGGCGCATATTTTTTTGCGCCAACGCGAGGGCGTCTTGGGAGCTGTCCAGATTGACGATCGATGCTGCGCCTCCGCTCGCTGCATAGACGCCAAAGGCGCCGCTGTACGAGAATACGTTTAGTCCCTCTCTGGCTTGAGCATAGCGCGTCAGTATTTGACGGTTCTCTCGTTGGTCCAGATAAAAGCCGGTTTTTTGCCCCGTTGCAATGTCTACCCAAAAGTGCCGTCCATTTTCCAGGATGTCGATCTCTGGTGGGGGCGTGTCGCCATACAACGGGCCGCTTTCCGGGGCAAGCCCTTCGAGTTTGCGCACGTCCACGTCGCTTCGTTCATAGATGCCCCGTGGCGCGAGCGCGTCGATCAAGATCGGTACGATCGTGTCGCGGCGTTGGGCAATGCCCAGAGTCAGGCATTGGATGACCAGGAAATCGGCGTATTGATCGACGATCAAACCGGGCAGCAGGTCCGATTCGGCATGGATCAGCCGGAATGCCGTGGTGTGGGGATCGTCGATCAGCGCCTGACGCCGGGCGATGGATTGGGTGATGCGCTGTTGCCACCAGGCTGCGTCGATGGTCTGGTCGTGGTCCCAGGTCAGGAGACGAACGGCGATTTGTGACCGTTGGTTGAGATACCCGCGGGCCAGGAATTGTCCATCCGAGTCGCGCACGGTGACGATGTCGCCGTCGGCGGGATGCCCGCCGATCCGTTTGAGCGCGCCGGAAAAGACCCAGGGGTGTCGGTTGCGCACCGATTTTGTCCGTCCTTGTTTGAGGAATACGTTTGTCATAGTTGTATTGTATCACAATTGGGTCAATCGACAAAGAAAGGGTGCGTTTTTTGAGCGAACACGGTCAGGTGTCTTTACGGGTGGCGATTGGCGTCGATCGGGGTTGGGCGTTGGTTCTGGTTGCGATTTTGGTTTTGGTCAACCTGGTTTATCCTTCTCGCGTGTGGGTGATTTTGCTGTGGACAGTTGGCGGTCTGGCCGCGTTGGGGTATTATTGGATCAGGCAGCTGGCCCGGTCGGTGCTGTTTCGCCGCGAGTTACGCGCGGGGTGGGTCGAAGTAGGGGATCGGCTGGAGGAGCGGTTTACACTGGTCAATCGATCGTGGCTGCCGCTGCTATGGGCCGAAATCAGCGATGGCTCTGATTTGCCGGGCTATATCGTTGGGCGCGTGGCGAGTTGTGGCGGCGCGGGGACCAGGCATTGGACCACGTCGGCGGTGTGCAGCCGGCGCGGCGTGTTTACGCTGGGGCCGTGGCGATTGCATATCCAAGACCCGTTTGGCTTTTTTTCGGCGACGGTTTGTGACGACGAGACCGAGGTGATTATCGTTCATCCTCCGGTGGTGTACCTGCCCGAGATCACGCTGCCGATGGGGCTGATGGCGGGGTCGGCGCCGGTGCGCCGGCGGGCCGTGTCATCGACGGTGGAGACATCGCGTACCCGCTTGTATGTGCCGGGCGATCCTTTGCATCATGTTCACTGGCCGTCGACGGCGCATCATGGCGAGTTGATCGTCCGCGAGTCCGAGGCGCAGGTGTCGGGTGATCTGTGGATCATCCTGGATTTGGATCAATCGGTTCAGGTTGGTCAGGGGGTCGAATCGACCCAGGAATATGGCGTCATTTTGGCGGCGTCGCTGGCCGACCGGGCGTTGCGGCAGAATCGCGCGGTTGGTTTGGTTGCGCATGGCGTCGAGTTGGTCTTTATGCCACCGGGCAAGGGAAAGGCGCAGATGTGGCGGATTTTGCGCGCTTTGGCCAGGGTTCGCGTTGGAGGCAGGCAGCATTTGGCGCAGGTGTTGCGTTCCATCGAGCGGAATATGGGCCGGCAGACGACGGTTTTGATCATCACGCCTTCTTGCGCGTCCGGCTGGGTCGATGCACTGCTTTTGCTGACGCGCCGTGGCATTGCGCCGACTGTCGTGCTTGTTGATCCCGATTCGTTTGTCGATGTGGATGCGCCGCGCGCGCCAACGCCCGTGCCGCGCGTACAGGCCGCGCGTGAATTTTTGGCCGATGCCGGCATTACTGTGCATGTCATTACACAAGGTTATCCTTTTCGTTACGTCACACAACCGGAGCGGCGTGGGCATTGGGAGTTCAAAGTCACACCGATGGGGCGGGCTATTGTTGTGCGGCGTCCGGAGTGGCAATGATGTTGGTTGATGCGATCCGTTTGGGCAGGCGGTTGTTCAAGCCTGCTGTTGGTTGGCCGATCTTGACGTTGACGGCGGCGGTTGCCTTGTTGACGGCCTGGGGTGTGATCGAGGCGCAGTGGGTGGATGGCGATGTTTTGTTCTTTCCGATGACGCTGTTGGCGTTGTTGGTGAGTGTGCTGTTGGCGCATACGCATCTTGCGGGCGTCGAGAGCGCATTGATTTCTGTGGCGATCGGCCTGTTGTATGTGAGCAATGCCGTTTCCAGGTTTTTGCTGCCGCTTTGGGCCGGGCTGTGCGAATTGTGGTCGTCGCTTGGCTGGTTGGCGACGTGGGTGTGGCGGCGCGACGCGCTACCGTTCGAGGGTCTGGTTTCTATGCCGGCGTTTGTCCAGTTGAACGAGAGCCGGGCGCGGTTGGCATACCTGGGGCAGCGCTTGGCGGCCTGGGCAGGTGGGGTTGGGGGCGTGTTTTTTGGCGGCGGGCGCGGCGGGCAGATCGAGCACAGTCCGGTGGTGTTTTTGTTTGTTTCCGGTATGGTTTTGTGGGGATGTACGGTCTGGGCCGTATGGTGGGTCACACGTCGAGGGCGGGCGTTGCTGGCCGTGTTGCCTTTGAGCGGCGTGTTGGGATTGAGCGTTTATTTTTCCGGTGCCGGTCTCGATTATGTGTTTGGACACGCCGCCTGTTTGCTGTTGTTGTGGCCCATTTTGCGTCTACATTGGCAGGAGAGGCGTTGGGAACGCGAGGGGATCGATTATTCGACCGAGATTCGGTTCGATGTGTGGCAGATGGCGGCGCTGGTTGCTGTGGTGATCCTGGTTCTGGCCTGGATCACGCCGGCGATCAATGTGCCGCGTCTGGCCAGGGCTTTTTGGCAGTTTGCCAGCCACCCGCAAGAAACGGCGGCCGAGTTTTTGACCCGGTTTTTTGGCGGCGTTCAGCCTGCTTTTGTTTCCGAGATGCCCAATGTGTCCCGGCCGGGCGACGTTTTGCCCAGCGCGGTGCTGCCGCGAGCGCATTTGATGGGCGGCGGCGCCGATCTGGCTCACAAGATGGTGATGTCGGTGTGTATCGACGCGCCGCCGCCGGTGTATGATCGAACGCTTGACTCGTTTGTTGGCCCTCGATATTACTGGCGCGGTATCACCTATGCCATGTATGACGGTCGCCGGTGGTTCAACGCTCACAGCTCGTTGACGCAAATTCAGGCATACGAGCCGGTGATCGCGGCGACGTTTACATCGACCGGGTTGCTCAAGCAACGTTACCTGATCCAGGCGTCGCATGGCGATTCTTTGTATGCGGTCGGCGAGCCGCAGGTTGTCGATCAGGTGGTCTATAGCCGGCGGCGAACGCCGTATGACTTGATCGGGTTGGAGGGCGAGAGCAGCGATTACGTCGTTTTTTCCCGGGTTCCGGCGGCGTCTGGGGCTGTTTTGAACGAGGCCGCGACGGTTTACCCAGAGCAGATTGTCGAGGCTTATTTGGGGATGCCGGAGCAGGTGCCTGAGCGCGTGCTGGCTCTGGCCGCCGAAATCACCCAGGGTGCAGAGACCCCATTTGAAAAAGCGTTGCTGATCGAGTCGTATCTGCGCATGTTTCCATACGATTTGAACGTGCCGGCGCCGCCGGCAAAGCGCGATGCGGTGGATTATTTCATGTTCGAACTCCAACGCGGATATTGTGATTATTACGCATCTTCTTTTGTCATCATGGCGCGAGCGGTGGGGATCCCGGCGCGGTTGGCCGTTGGTTATACGATGGGCAAGTATGACCCCGGACGCGGTTGTTATGTTGTCACCGAGCAGAACGCGCACTCTTGGGCCGAAGTGTATTTTCCCGAGTATGGTTGGTTTCCGTTTGAGCCGACGGCGTCTTTGCCGCCGGTCGAGCGGGCGTTGGCCGACACGCCGCTGCCGGCGTCTGTTTCTCAAGACAGGTCTTTGCCTTCCAGGGTATGGCATGTGGCCCTGCGCGCCTGGTGGCGTCGCGCCGGTGATGGCTGGCCTACTTTTCTGGCGGTTGTGCTCGCGCTGGCGTTGTTGGTCGCATCGATCTTGTGGCGTCGGGAGCGGCAGAGGTGGAAACGGTTGACGCCGCGCCAGCGGGTTGCCGCTTGTTATGAGCGGATGGGCCGCAGCGGGCGGTGGTTTGGCGCGCCGTACCGTCCCCAAGATACGCCTTTTGAGTATCGCAATCGTCTGGCGCAGTCGATCGGCGATCGAGGGGCACGCTGGTCGTGGTTGGCTGCCCGCCAGATGGCTGTGACCGCGCGCGTCAATCAGGGGATCGATGCGATTTGCCATGCGTACCTGGAAGCCAGTTACAGTACCCGTCCGGTCGACGCCGTCCGGGGGCGGCAGGCAAAGGCGCGGTGGCGGCGGCTGCGCGGGCAGATGGGCTGGCTGTGGGTTATTTCGCGCGCGCGGCGGACTTGATGATCGATGGCTTGTGGGCTGGTGGAACAGGCCAAAACGGCCACGAGACCCGATGTGACAGAGCAAATTGAACGCATCCTTTTCAAATGTGCGATTTTGACCATGGTGTGTTATAATGTTGTCCATATCGTGTTTCTCGACGTATTGGTTGGCAGGGTAACGGTTCATAGGAGCGTGCGCACAATTGTCCAAGTCAGATGAGTGTCCAAGGCCGCGGATGTGTGAACGGATCATTGCGTCTCATGGAGCGCGTTTGTATCGATTTTTGTTCGATCATGCAGATGATGGTGTGTTTGTTTTTGATTTGGATGGTTGCTGCGTGGCGGTTAATCAACGCGCCGCCGGGATGCTTGGCTGCCGGGTCGAGGATTTGGTCGGTCGATCTGTGACCGAGATCGTCGCGCCGGACGAACGCGCGGACGTTGCCGCCAAGCGCCAGGTCTTGCTTGCTGGTCAAGACGTGCGGTTGCACGAGCGAACGTTGTGCGCTCAAGACGGCACATTTGTGCCGGTCGAAGTCAGTTTGACCCTGGTGCGCGATGATCAAGAAAGGCCGTTGTATATTCACGGTCTGGTACGTGACATCAGCGAGCGCAAGCGGGTCGAAAAGATGCACATTCGTCTGGCGGCGGCGTTGGAGCAGACCGCCGAGGCGATTGTCATTTTGGACGACGCGGCGATCATTCAGTATGTCAACCCCGCTTTTGAGCAAGTCACCGGCTATACGCGCCAAGAGGCGATCGGCAAGCCGCCGCAGATGATTGAAAGCGGCGAGAGCGATGCGGCTTTTTTCCGGGATATGTGGTATGCGCTCGCGCATGGTGAGTCTTGGGCCGGGCATCTTGCGGGCAAGCGCAAAGATGGGAGCGATTATCAAGCCCAAGTGACCATCTCGCCGGTTCAAGACGCCGCCGGTCAGGTGATCAATTATATCATTGTGCAGCGAGACGTGACCAGGCGGGCGAGGCTCGAGTCGCAGCTGCGGCAGGCGCAAAAGATGGAAGCGGTTGGACAGCTGGCCGGCGGCATTGCGCATGACTTTAACAATCATCTCACCGCGATCTTGGGCTATGCCGAGTTGCTTCTTGACGATCCGGCTTTGCCCGAAGCGGTGCGGTCTGATCTCGACGAGATCAGACGGGCCGCTCAACGTTCGGCGTCATTGACCCAGCAGTTGTTGATCTTTAGTCGCAAGCAAGTCGTTCAGCCTCAGATATTGGATCTGAATACGATCATTCCCGATATGGAAAAGATGCTGCGCCGCTTGATCGGCGAGGACATTGAGCTGGCAGCTGTTCTCGACCCAGACCTGGGATTGGTCAAGGCCGGTGTGGTGCAAATCGAGCAAATTGTGATGAACCTGGTGGTCAATGCCCGTGACGCGATGCCCGATGGCGGTCAGGTGACCATTGAGACGGCCAATGTCGAGTTGGATGAAAATTACGCCCAGATCCATGCCGGCGTTGTTCCCGGTCATTATGTTATGCTGTCCGTCAGCGACAATGGCATCGGTATGGATCAAGAGGTCAAGGCGCATATCTTTGAACCTTTTTTTACGACCAAAGGTGAGGGCAAGGGCACCGGGCTGGGGCTGGCGACGGTATACGGCATTGTCGAACAGTGTGGGGGGCATATCCAGGTTTACAGCGAACCGGGACATGGTACGACGTTCAAGATATACTTGCCGCGACGTTTTGGCAACAAGCAGGGGCGTCGCCAGGATCGCGTTCTTGTTTCGTCGGTTCAGGGACATGAAACCATTTTGTTGGTTGAAGATGACGTGGCCGTGCGTAAACTGGCGCGCCAGATTTTGGAGCGGTATGGGTATGATGTTTTGGAGGCCGGCTATGCCCTGGAAGCTTTGCGCTTGAGCAAGCAGCATACGGGGGTCATTCATTTGTTGATGACGGATGTCATTATGCCGGGGGGGATGAATGGCGTCGAGTTGGCCGGGTATCTGGCGCGTTTGCGGCCAGAAATTCGCGTGTTGTACATGTCGGGGTATACCGGTCAGGCCATTGCCCGGCATGGCATGCTTCAACCGGGGGTGAACTTGTTGCCCAAGCCGTTTACGGCGGTCACGTTGGCGCGCCAGGTGCGCCGGGTGCTCGATGCGCCGGTCACGGCGGTTGCAGGGCGTTGATGGTCGATCTGGGAGTAAGGAAAGGGGTTATATGTATGTCTAGCGAAGCCTGCATTTATTTGGATCGGAAATTCTTTACCGGGGTGCCCAGGCTGTTGGTTCAGGCCGGCGCGCTATCGGCCTCCATTTTCAAGTTTGAGAGCGGTGTGTGCGGTCTGCGCCTCAAGAATGAGTTGGGCGAGTTGGTACTGTTGCCGTTTCAGGGGCAGCAAATCTGGTCGGCCGAGTTTGGCGGGCGCAATTTGACGATGAAGTCAATGTTTGACGACCCGCGCCCCACGCGCGATTATTTGCAAACCTATGGCGGTTTTTTGCTGCACTGTGGGGCGACGGCGATGGGGGTGCCCGCCGAGGGCGACAGTCATCCTTTGCACGGCGAACTGCCCAATGCGCCCTATCAAAAGGCGTGGGTGGTCGTCGGCGCCGACGCCAGGGGCGCGTACATTGGCCTGAGCGGGCAGTACCGTCACACGGTCGCCTTTAGTACCAACTATGTCGCCGAGCCGTTGGTCAAATTGTACGCCGGTTCGTCGTTGTTTGACGTGTCGATGACGGTCGCCAACCTCAAACAGACCGAGATGGAGTTGATGTATCTGGTGCATATCAATTTTCGTCCCGTCGACAACGGGCGGCTGGTCTACAGTGCCGTTTGTTCACCGGAACATGTCCGCGTTCGCCGGAGCATCCCTTCGCACGTTCACCCTGGGCCGGGGTATAGGGCGTTTTTGCAAGAACTGGGTCGCCATCCTGAAAAACACAATGTGCTTGCCCCAGACCTGGTTTTCGACCCCGAATTGGTGTTTACCATTGATTATTTGGCCGACGATGCGGGTTGGGCGCACACTTTGCAAATACATCCCAACGGTGGCGCCGATTATGTGCGGCATCGACCCGATCAACTTGATACCGGCGTGCGCTGGATTTGCCGCACGCCCGATCAGGATGCGCTGGGGATGATTTTGCCCGCTACCGCCGAGCCGGAGGGGTATACGGCGGAAAAGGCCAAGGGGAATATCAAGCGCATTCCGGCGCAAGGGTCGTGGCATTTTGATTTAGAGATGGGCGCTCTTGCACCAGATGAGGCGCGAGGCGTGGCGGCCAAGATCGGGCAGATTTTGGAAACCGTCCCAGAGCGCCAATGAACGCGGATTTTGCTAAATTTTTATTTTGCAGCGGTTGACGCTATCTCGCTCCGCAGGCCTGCAAACTGGCCTGGATATGCCCCCGCGTTTCCGCGGCGATGATGCAGCACTGCTCCAGTGTATAGCCCTTGCCCCTGGTGCCGATCACCTCTAAATCCAGCGGGCCGGTGTAGCCGTGCTCGTGCAGCACGCGGACATAGCCGACCAGATCGATGTCGCCGCGCCCGTTGGCCTGCATCGCCGGCTCGCCGGGGCCATGCTGCCGTCCTTTGCAGTCGCGGATGTGGACGTGCCGCACGCGCGAGATGACCGCCGCAATCGCCTCGACGGGATTTTCGCCTGCGCGGTGAATGTGCGAGGGATCCATGTCGATGCCAAAGGCCGGCGAGGCGATCTCGCGCATGGCGCGCAGCGTCGTCGGTGTGTTATAGATGCTCGCTCCGACGTGGGCCTTGACGCACAGGGTGACGCCGTATTTTTCGGCCATGTGCGCCAGGCTGCCCAGCGAGTCGATCACTTGAACCCACTGTTCCTCATCGTCGGCTTGGCCGCCGGGACCGCAGTTGATGATCGGGATGCCAATCTCGACCGCGGCTTGCATGGCCGTCTCCATCACCGCCGGGGCGCGCGAGGGCTGTTCCATGGCCAGCAGCTCCAGGCCATAGCTCTTGGACAGCCGCGCGATCTCGGGTGCGATTTCGGTCCAACGTTCCAACACCAGATGCTCGCTCATCCCCTTGATCGCCGACAGCTCGATCCCGTCATAGCCGGACATTGCCGTGTACTTGAACGCGGTTTCCAGGTCGAACGCGCCAAACAAGACTGAATTGGCTCCGAGTTTCATAATGTTTTGCTCCTTGTTTGTAATGCATGTAGCGTGTTGTATCCGCAATCTTTTTTTTTTCAGTGGCCCCCTGGTAGGTAATTACTTGATATAAACCACCGTCTCGTTTTCCAATGATTCGATCGCCGCTTGCAGCACTTTTTGCGCGGCCAGACCGTCGGCGCCCTGGCCGTCGATCTCGTTGGGGCTGGCGCCGTCGTCGACTTGTTCGACGAATTTGCCGATGCGGGCGCCAAAGGTGTCGCCAAAGTCTTTCATGCCGCCAAAGAGGCCGGGGTTGGTATAGACCGTTTTTTCCATATCGCCGGCCGGATAGAGCGTCGCCTGTTGGAACACGTCCTCGATCACGAATCGCCCGCCGGTGCCGGCGACCTCGCAGCGTTCCATCGGATGACCGCGTTCGATGTCATAGCTGCCGGTCAGCGAACCGACGACGCCGTTCTGGAAACGCATATTGAACTGCGCCGTCGACCAGATTGTGCGCCCCGGCGCTTTGACGGCAAAACATTGCACCGCTTCCACGTCGCCGCAAAAGTAGCGCATAATGTCCACCGTGTGCGGGTGCAGCGCCTTGATTTGGAAATAGGGCGAGCTTTCGCGCGGGTTTTTGATCCACATGCTCATATTGACGAACAACAAGTGTCCCAGGCGGCCTTGTTCCACCCATTTTTTCGCCAGTCGGTGGGCCGGATTGAAGCGGTGGTTGAGATTGATCCCATAGCACACGCCTTTTTCCCGCGCTTTGGCGACCATCTCTTCGGCCTCAGAGATGGTGTTCGAGATCGGCTTTTCGCCCAGTACGTGGCAGCCAAATTCCAGCGCCTGCATCGTTGGCGCATAGTGTTCGCTGCCGTATTCATAGCCGCCGGTGGCGATGCTGCAAATGTCGGGCGAGATGGTTTTGAGCATTGTGTTTACATTGTAAAAGGCCGGCACGCCCAGGCGCGCGGCGGCGCGGTCGGCGCGTTCTCGTTTGATGTCACATACACCGGCCAACTCGGCTTGCGGGTGCTTTTGATAACAGTCGCAGTGGAGGTTGCCAATGGGGCCGAGGCCGATGACGCATATTCTTTGCACAAGGTTCTCCTTTTATGGGGGTTCACTACTGAACACATTTGCTTTTTGCCGAGATTCACCGAGCAGACACAAATTTGTACGCAATACTTGGCGGTAGCTCTACTTTTCTACTATTTCGTATCCGTACTCGATCATTGCCGGTTTGAAAAAGTCAAAATAATTCACGCCTTGGTCCGTTTTCCAGCGGCCTACCGCTTGGGGGTTGACGATGATCCGCGCCAGCGGAAAGCCGAGAAACGCCTCCAACCGGGCCAGTGTTTCCTCCTGCCGGAGCACAAAATCCTCGAATCGCACCTCGAGCCAATGCGCCGGTTTGGGCATGGCTTGGACCAGTTTGTACTGGTAAATCCACGAGATGGCGCGCCGGCGACGTTCGTCTTGGGTTGGTTCGTATGCGATGCCGAAATCGCGCAGGTCGTCGGTTTTGTGCCCGCCGGCAATGTTGTCGCGCGGGTCGCGAATCCAATAGATGTATTTGGCCTGGGGGAACAGGCGGGTGATCCACGGGAAAACCAGCGTCGTTTCGGGGATTTTCCACCCTTTGTGCGCGTCTTTGCTGTTGAGCACCGACTGGAGGTAGGCGTGAATCAGGTCGGTAAATTCTCGGGGAATGTCCATCGTTGGCAAGGCGCTCCAATCCCATTCCAACCCCCCTTGCCATTTGACATAGCGAGCCATCACCCGGCAGGCCTGGTACATATCATCGGGCGGCAGCAGGTCGCCGGAGCGGTTGAGCAAGCTGCCCATCATCACTCCGCTTCCGACCAGTGTATGTGACATCGCGCGGGTGCCGCCGTGCCCACGACCGATAATCGTAATCAAGGACATCAAGCTCTCCAATATGTGCGAATACGCAATACCCGGTACGTAATCTGGTGTACGGCCCTACAGTGTCACCACCGCGCCCGTCTGCCATGATGTGATCGCTGCTTCGATGACCAGCTGCGCTTTGAGCGCCTCCTCACCCGATCCCTCGATCTCGTCCGGGGCGGCGCCGGCCAAATTTTGCTCGATCCAGCGCCCAATGCGGCTGTCAAAAGTCTCGTCGAATTTCATCATCCCGCCGACATAATCATAGGTGACGGTCTCGCGGCTAAAGCGGGGGTAAAAGGTGAGATGTTCGCAGGCATCGACGAGGACAAAGCGCGCTTTGTGGCCGGCCACTTGGAGCGATTCGAGGCCATAGCTGCCGCCCGGCCCGGTGGCGTCATAGCTGCCGGTGAGATGACCAATGATCCCGTTTTTGAACATCAGGTTGACTTGCACGTTCGACCAGCACACGCGCCGGCCGTCGGCGGTGTTGGGATTGGGGCCTTTTTTGAAAAAGGCGTGGACCTGGGCGACATCGCCGCCGAAATAGCGCAAGATGTCGATCGAGTGGGGGTGCAGGGCGCGCATGTGAAACCAGGGCGATGACTCGTTGGGGTTGTTGATCCACATGGTCATATCGATCAAATTGATCTCGCCCAGTTTGCCTTCATCGACCCAGCTTTTGGCCAGCGCCGCCGCCGGGGTAAAGCGGTGATTGAGGTCGATGCCATAGCGCACGCCTTTGGTCTTGGCCAGAGCGACCATTTCCCTGGCTTGCTCGATATTGTTCGAGATCGGCTTTTCGCCCAACGTGGGGATGCCCGCGTTGAGCAGTTCGATTGTCGCTTGATAGTGGTCGCCGCCGTTTTCGACGCCGGCGGTACACATGCTGGCCGCGTCGATCTGGACGCTGCTGTTGAGCATATCTTGAATCGAGTAAAAAGCGGGGCAGTCATAGGCTGCGGCAGCCTTGTCGGCGCGCTCGTGAATGATGTCGCACACGGCGACGATCTGGGCGTCGGGGTGTTTTTGGTAGACGCGGGCGTGGCGATTGCCGATGCCGCCCAGTCCAACGATGGCAACGTGTAACATAACCTTCTCCTTTAGGGTTTTGAGATGCGCGGTAAATAGGTTTGGGATTGCAAAGGGGCAAACAAGAGGGTGATTCTATTTCCCT
>CAYZYE010000035.1:0-16966 GCA_964481205.1 uncultured Anaerolineae bacterium
CGGCTGGGACGACCGCGAGGGTCGCCCCTACGCCCATATCCGCGCTGCGGCTGGGACGACCGCAAGGGTCGCCCACAAGGGGCTATGCCACGGACACCCAAACCATTTGTGTCGCCGCAAACAGACGACGCAGGACTGGCTCGCCGGCGGGGATTTGACAATCCCCTTGGAACAAAAACGCCCAATTTTCCGCGCTGGCAACTCTTGACCAGAACACCCTTTTCTGCTATAATTCAATCCACCCGTTAACGTTCACGAAACGGGCGCACGACGACGAGGAAAAATAACAATGCAAAGAGTCACGATCAAAGACATCGCCCGCGAGGCCGGCGTGTCGCCGCAAACGGTTTCCAGAGCGATCAACGACAAAGGCGAGATCAGCCCGCAGACCCAGTCCCGCATCCTTGCCATCGCCGATCGCCTGGGTTATCGGCCCAACAGCATTGCCCGCAGCCTGGTCAGCCGCCGCACGCAAAACATTGGGCTGGTCATTCCCGACGTAACCAACCCTTTTTTCGCCGAGGTTGTGCGCGGCATCGAAGACGCCGCGCACGAGGCCGATTACAATGTCTTTTTGTGCAACGCCGCCGAAAACCTGCAACGCGAAACGAGCGCCATCCATTCTTTGGAAGCGCAGCGCGTAGACGGACTCATCTTGTGCAGCGCGCGGCTGTCGGAGCGGGAACTGGTCCAGGTGGCCGAGCGCTACCAACCCCTGGTCATTGTCAACCGGCAGATCAAGCACGCCCAAACCGGCTCGGTGCGCATCGACGATGTGGGCGGCGCCGAAAAAGCGATCAAATACCTCATCGAGTTGGGACATCGCAACATCGGCATACTCGCCGGGCCGCTCAACTCGCACAGCGGGCGAGAACGCACCAAAGGATACTGGCGCGCCATGCAAACACACCAACTTGGGCCCCCAACAAGCTGGCAAATTCACTGTTCGCCCCAAGTCGAAACCGGCCACAGCGCCACTCGCAAACTGCTCAAGCGCGCGCCCGAACTCACCGCGCTCCTGGCCTTCAATGACCTGGTGGCAGTTGGCGCGATGCGCGCCTGCGAAGAACTCGGCCGCCCGGTGCCAGAATCCATATCCGTCGTCGGCTATGACAATGTCTGCCTGGCCGCGCTGGTTTCGCCGTCCTTGACCACCATCCACATTCCCAAATACGAATTGGGCCAACAGGCAATGAGTTTGATCTTGCAAATGCTGGCCCGGGAAGACTGGGCGCCCAGTCCGGTCATCCTGCCCACGCACCTCAAAATTCGCGCGTCTACCGCCCGCCCGCAAACACAAGATTAACCAAGGAGACCCGGTGCAAAAATTACTCGCCTTGTTCCAAGCCCAAGAGCTGCTCCCCCCACTGCGGCAAGAAACCGCCAGACCAATCAAAAAAATATTGGACAAAATCGCCGCGACCCAAGTTTACAGGCGTTCGATTGCCGCCGCCCACCAGACGCTGTTCTTTTTGGGGCGCAACGGCGTTGAAAAATACCTGTTTGTGCTATGCGCTGGCAAAAACGCCACGCTGAACGACTTTGTTGGCGACGACGCCAACACGATCATTGATGGAAAGGCGTTCAAACTGCGCCGGTGCGCCTTGACCTACCGGAATGCACTGGCGCTGCACGCCGCGCTGCCCTTTACCAAACCCATACCGCTCGGCCTCAAGCCCTCGATCGGCTGCGGCGACCGCCTGGGCCTGGCCACACCGGGCCACGTGCAGGCAGTTCGCAAAACTCGCGTCGCGCCCATTTTCACCCAGCAGTCGATCCGCGAGATGGAGCGCACCGGACGCACGCCGGAAGACGTGGTCAACGACGGCACCTGGGGCGTCTTTCAGGCCGGCTGGCGCAGCGGCTATGGCGCCGACGCCGATCACCTCAAAACCCGCGCCGATGTCGATGCGTGCGTCGCCGCCGGGTTTACCTTTTACACCTTTGACCCCCGAGAACACGTCGACAATGCGGCCCACACCGACAGCGCGGACACACTCGAGCGCAAAGTCGCGGCGCTGCCGTGGGCGCGCTTGAACGACAGCGAAACATCGCTGCGAAAGCGATATTTACGCATATTTGAGATAGAAGGCGATTTCTCGATTGCCTTTGACGAGGAAACGTTGCTCCGCGCTGCCGCCAAGTATGGCCGGGCCATCGCCCACGTCGCCGAAATGTACCACTATCTGGACGAGAAAATGAGCGCCCAGCCGCACGAGGTCGAAGTCTCGGTCGACGAGACCGAAACCACCACCTCGCCCCAAGAGCACTTTTTCATCGCCTCAGAATTGCGCCGGCTGGGCGTGCAGTGGGTCAGCCTGGCGCCGCGCTATGTGGGCCGTTTTGAAAAAGGCGTCGATTACATTGGCGACCTGGCCGAATTTGAACGCCAGATTGCCAAACACGCCGCCATCGCCCGCTGCTGCGGGCCGTACAAACTGAGCATCCACTCTGGTTCGGACAAGTTTAGCATTTACCCGATCATGGCCCGGCACACGGACAACATGATTCACCTCAAGACGGCGGGCACCAGCTATCTGGAGGCGTTGCGCGCCATCGCCGCCATCGACGCGGCGCTGTTCCGCGAAATTTTACAGTTCAGCTTTGATCGCTATGCGAAAGACAAGGCCACCTATCACGTCTCCGCCGACCCGGCCCAGGCGCTCACCACCGCGTCTTTGGCCGACGACAAGCTGACCAACACGCTGAACAATTTCCACAACCGGCAAATGCTGCACGTGACCTTTGGCTCGGTGCTGAACGCGCCGCGTTTTCGCACCCGCTTTTTTACCGCGCTGCGCGAAAATGAAGACGCCTATTATCGCGTGCTCGAAACGCACTTTGATCGACATCTGGCGGCATTCAACCAAGGTTTTACGACACAAATTTCACGAGAATGAACCTGAACGATGCGTCCCCACGGTCAAGCAGTTTGAACTGGAAGACCGGATCAAAAAAAAAGTGGATCTGATCAACTTGCGCTGCGTCCCCACCACCCTGCAAAAAGAAGTCATTGCCGCCGAACGCCGGATTTATCCTACCGGTTCTAAACACCGCGACGACGAATACGCCGCCGACAAATTTGAAATGCTGACGCTATCCTATTATCAAAAATTGAACCAAGAGCGAGCAGAGATCATCAAAGATGCGTTGGCAAACGGGAGATTTATCGTCTGATGAACGACGTTGTCTTGAACAAAAAAGAGAGCATCGAACGGCGCATAAATCAAGTTCGCCTCTATTACGCCCTGGCGAGCGAAATCCCCTTTGAACACGACCATTTCAAACAGGACGCGATTGCCATCAACCTGCAACGTGCATGTGAGCAATGTATCGATCTGGCCAATCACACCACCAGAAAAAGAAAACTCGGCCTGCCCCAAGAGTCCAGAAAAAGTTTTCGCCTGCTGGCCCACAACCATATCATCCCCCGCGACCTCGCGGCCCATCTCGAAAACATGGTCGGTTTCCGCAACATACTGGTACATCAATATCAAACCCTCGATATTCGGCTGATGGTCGATGTGATCGAGAACCATCTGGACGATCTGATCGACTTTACCAATTTTATCGTCAAAGAACTCGTCCAAGACCAGATGCCCTGATCTCGCAAAATTTACCAATCTATATAAAAGGAGAATGTTACATGAACAGTCAAACATACATCAACGATCTATTCAAACTCAAAGGACAGGTCGCCGTCGTAACCGGAGGGGGCGGCGTGCTCTGCGGCGCGCTGTCCAGAGCGCTGGGCAAAGCCGGGGTCAAGGTCGCCGTGCTCGACATTTTCCCGCAAGCCGCGCAAAAGGTCGTCGATGACATCATCGCCGCCGACGGCGAGGCGATCGCCGTCAAGTGCAATGTGCTCGACAAGGCCAGCGTCGAGGCGGCCAAAGACGTGGTAGTGGAAAAATACGGCCAGGTGGACATTTTGCTCAACGGCGCGGGCGGCAACAAAAAACAGGCCACCACCGGCCCCGATACGCCCTTTTTTGACCTGCCCGCCGACGCCGTACAATGGGTGTTCAATCTCAACTTTATCGGCACCCTGCTGCCCAGCCAGGTCTTTGGCAAGCTGATCGCCGAGCAGGGCGAGGGCAACATTCTCAACATCTCGTCGATGAACGCCTTTCGCCCCCTGACCAAGATTCCGGCCTATTCGGCGGCCAAGGCGGCGGTGAGCAACTTTACCCAATGGCTGGCCGTGCATATGTCGCAAAACTATTCGACCAAAATCCGCGTCAACGCCATCGCGCCCGGCTTTTTCCTCACCGCGCAGAACCGCTTTCTGCTCCTCGACGAGGAAACCGGCCAATGGACGCCGCGCGGCCAGCAGATCCTCGACCACACGCCGATGGGCGTTTTTGGCGACCCCGAAGACCTGATCGGCACGGTATTCTGGCTGCTTTCGGACAGTGCGCGTTTTGTGCATGGCGTGGTCGTGCCCATCGACGGCGGGTTCGCGGCCTACAGCGGGGTATAAAAAGATCGGTAAATAGGGGAAATCTACAAAACAACAACCATTTGCAGATTTCCCTCATTTGCACATTTTTGTCTTTTTCAAGGAGAAATCTAATGACCACCAACATCCCCGAAGCGGCAAAACCGCTGCTCGAAATGAAACCCAGGTACGGCTTTTTCGTCGGCATCGACTCGGACGGCTGCGCGTTCGACACGATGGAGATCAAGCACAAAGAGTGCTTTTGCCCCAACATCATCAAACACTGGGGACTGCAAGGCGTGTCCAAGTATGCGCGCGAGGCCGCCGAATTCACCAACCTCTATTCGGCCTGGCGCGGCGTCAACCGCTGGCCGGCGCTGATCAAGGTTTTCGACCTGCTGCGCGAGCGCCCCGAAGTGATTAAACGCGGCGTACCCATCCCGGAGGCCCCAGACGTCCGCGCCTTTATCGCCGACGAGGCCTACCCCAAGAGCAATGACGGCATGGCCGCCTACAAAGAGGCCCACCCGTCGGACGAGTTGGAACGAGCGATGGCCTGGAGTTTGGCCGTCAATGCCGCCATCGCCGATATGGTACACGGCATTCCCCCTTTTCCTTACCTGCGTGAAAGCCTGGAGCTTTTGCTCGACAAGGCCGACATGATTGTCGTCTCGCAGACGCCGGACGAGGCGCTGTTCCGCGAGTGGACAGAGCACGGCATCGACCGGTACGTGCGGATCATTGCCGGACAGGAAAAGGGCAAAAAGTCGCAGCATCTCGAGTGGGCGGCGGGCGGCAAATACGCGCCCAACCACATTTTGATGATCGGCGACGCGCCGGGCGACATGCGCGCCGCGCGCGCCAACAACGCCCTGTTCTACCCGGTCAATCCCGGCCACGAGGAAGCGAGTTGGCAGCGCTTCTACCAAGAGGCATTGCAAAAGTTCTTGAACGAGGAATATGAGGGCCAATACGAAGCCCGGTTGATCGACGAGTTCCAAAAATTCATGCCCGAAACACCGCCGTGGAAACGGTAGAATGAATTGCATTATCGATTCGTCGCACGGCGACAACGAGCGTCGAGTTTACCCGCTGGATACAAGCACACTCGTTGCCCAAAGGAAAATACTGTGACCCAGAACGAGGTTATGCGCGTCAGGCAATTGCTGGCGCGCCGCAAAGCCAAACATATCCGCGACCTCGGCGCAGAAATGGCACGCCTGACAGAGACCGCCGCTGCGTTGGGCGTGCAACGAGTCATTGCCTTTGGCTCAATGGCGCAAGACAATCCCGGTCTGAGCAGCGACCTGGATTTACTCGTCGTATGGGACACCCCGTTGGACTTTTTGACGCGCACCGCAGAATTATACCAGCAATTGCAACCACAGGTTGCCGTGGATTTGCTGGTCTACACACCCGACGAAATGGTACAAATGGCGCAGACGCCCTTTATCCGTAATGCTTTGGAAAGCGGGAGATTGCTGTATGAAGCATAATGCAAAAGCCAATGGTTGGCGTTGGTTAGAACAGGCTCAAGCCGACCGGCACGGCGCACAGTTGCTTTTTGACGGCGGCAGTTACCACCTGGCCTGTTTCATTGCCCAACAAGTCGCAGAAAAGTCGGTCAAGGCTTTTTTGTATACCCAGGGTGAAGAAATTGTGATCGGTCATTCCATAGCGGCACTGTGTCGCTGGGCCGCCGAATTTGACCATGACTTTGAGTCACTACGGCAAAAAGTCGCTTCCCTGGACGCCTACTATATCCCGACACGCTATCCAAACGGCGTGCCAGACAACATTCCGGCGCGCATCTATACACGCTCGATGGCCCAAACAACATTGCGCATGGCCGACGCGGTGCTGCTGCTCGTGCAGCAAAAGTTATCAGTGAACAAATAATCTTTTTGTAACAGGAGCATACTTTATGACAATTGGAACGGGATACACCGACCGCACCTTGAGCGAAACCGAGGTGCGCGAGATCGTCGCCCAGGCGTTCGCCAGGCACGATATGAGCGGCAAGCGAGTCTTGTTTCTCACCCCCGACGCAACACGCTCAGCGCCGATGGATATGATGTTCAAAATATTCTATGATGAAATAGGTGAGAAAGCAGCGGCACTGGACTATTTGATCGCCCTGGGCACGCACCAGCCAATGGACGAGGCCGCGCTGCTCAAACTCTTTGGCTTGACCGCCGAGGAAAAAGCTCGAAAATACGCCAGGGTCAACATTTTCAACCACGAGTGGGACAAAGCAGAGACATTCAAGCAGATCGGCGTCATTTCGGCGGCCGAGATTGCCCAGATCACCGGTGGTTTGATGGAGATGGACGTGCCGGTCACGATCAACAAGATGCTGTGGGACTATGACCAGGTGATCATTTGCGGGCCAACCTTTCCGCACGAGGTGGTCGGCTTTTCGGGCGGCAACAAGTATTTCTTTCCCGGCATCGCCGGGCCAGAAGTGATCAATTTCTCGCACTGGCTGGGCGCAGTGATCACCAGCTGGCAGGTGATCGGCACCAGGCACACGCCGGTGCGCGAGGTGATCAACCGCGCTTCATCGTTTATTGACGTACCCAAACTTTGTTTTAGCATGATCGTCAAAGGCCATCACGATTTGGTCGGCCTTTACTTTGGCGCGCCGGAGAAAGCCTACGAATCTGCCGCCGCCCTCTCGGCCCAGCACCACGTCAAGTACGTGCCCAGGTCGTTCAAGCGTGTGCTCTCGGTGATGCCACGCCTCTATGACGACATCTGGACCGCAGCCAAGGGCATGTACAAGATGGAGCCGGCAATCACCGACGGTGGCGAGGTGATCATTTACGCGCCGCACATCGACGAAATCTCTTACACCCACGGCAAGATTCTGGACGAGATCGGCTATCACTGCCGCGACTATTTCCTCAAACAGTGGGACGCTTTCAAACACTATCCCTGGGGCGTGATCGCCCACAGCACGCATCTGCGCGGGGTCGGCACGTATGACGCCGAGACGGGCGAGGAAAAACTGCGGATCAAGGTCACATTGGCCACGCGCGTGCCCAGGGAACGCTGCGCAAAGCTGAATCTGGGCTACCTGGACCCCGACACCATCGACCCGGAGGAGTGGAAAGGCCGCGAGGACGAGGGCGTGTTGCTGGTGCCGCGCGCGGGGGAAATGCTTTACCGGTTAGAGAATGAGCGAGGAAAATAGCAAACAGCAAATTGTAGCCGTCTACATTATTGCAACTTTGCCCGGCAAAAGTTGCCAGGCTCAGTAAATGGAAAATTGGTCGGTAGAATTTGAAATTCAACGCAGAGACGCCGAGTCGCAGAGCCAACAAATATGGGCAAGAAAATTAGCGGTATTCTGTGTGCATTATAGTCGTATCTCTGCGTCTTTGCGCCTCTGCGTTAAGCCTATTTTTTGCAATAAGGCGAAATTTCCGTCTAATAATGACAATAACCGAGAGGAAAACATATCATGGATAAAGTCAAAATCGCCGTGATCGGCGTCGGCAACATTGGAAATACGCACCTGCGCCTGATCGACATGATCCCGGAACTGGAACTGACCGCCGTGTGCGACATTGTGCCCGAAAAAGCAGAGGCTGCGGCCAAACAGTACGGCGTCAAAGCCTATTACGATACGAACAAACTCTTTGCCGACCATATCGTCGATGCGGTAACGATTGGCACGCCGCACTATGGACACACCACGATCGGCATCGCTGCGATGAACAGCGGCCACCATGTGCTGGTCGAAAAGCCGATCTCGGTACACAAAGCCGACGCCGAGCGGCTGATCGCCGCGCAC
The DNA here is from genome assembly GCA_964481205.1 of uncultured Anaerolineae bacterium. GTDB lineage: Bacteria > Chloroflexota > Anaerolineae > JAFGEY01 > JAFGEY01 > CAYRXM01. The sequence goes on from CAYZYE010000035.1 coordinate 8,241, forward strand.
CAGGCCAACCCCGATCTCGTTTTCGCCGCCATGTTTAACCAGCGCACCGACCCCTATTACAAAAAGATCAAGGCGCTGGTCGATGACGGCGAATTGGGGCAGTTCCTGCGCATCAACTGGATCATCACCACCTGGTTCCGCACGCAAACCTATTACAACTCGGGCGGCTGGCGCGCAACCTGGGGCGGCGAGGGCGGCGGCGTACTGCTCAACCAATGCCCGCACAACCTCGACCTGTTGCAGTGGATCTGCGGCATGCCGGAAAAAATTCACAGCTTTTGCGGCATCGGCAAACGGCACGAGATCGAGGTGGAAGACGAAGTGACGGCCTACATGGAATATCCCGGCGGCTGCACCGGCCTCTTTGTCACCACCACCGGCGAAGCGCCGGGCACCAACCGCTTCGAGATCGCCGGCGACAACGGCAAACTGGTCTACGAAAACAACCTGATCACCCTTACCCGCAACCTGGTCCCGTCCCAAGAATTCCTGCGCACCAGCGAGCAGTCCTTTGCCCGCCCGCCCACCGAGGTCGAAACCTTTACCTTTGAGGGGCACGGCGGACAGCACGGCGAAATCCTGCAAAACTTGGCCGACGCGATCCTCAACGGCGCGCCGCTGATCGCCCCGGCCAAAGAAGGAATCAACTCGGTGGTACTGGCCAACGCCATGCTCTATTCGTCGTTCACCAACCGGCCCGTCGAACTGCCGCTCGATGGCGCCGCCTATGAGGCCAAACTCGAGGAACTGATCGCCGCCTCGACCTTTGTCAAAGAGACCAAAGAACAGGCTGAAACCGATATGAGCAAGTCGTTTAATTAAAGAAAACAATAAACAAGGGAAATCAGCGAATAAGGACGGCCAGAAAATGCGGTACGAAATGCGGGTGCCCCACCCAAGTGCCGGAAAAGATCAGGCAGGAGCGATTTTGGCAGTTCTATGACTAGCGCAAAACCGAGTTGAAACGTTCAACGCGCTGATTTGCCGCTTTCCATCATTTGCACATTTTTGATTTAGGAGGTAACTATGTCCAAAGCAGATATCGGCCTGATTGGCCTGGCCGTGATGGGCCAAAATCTGGTGCTCAACATGGAAGACCACGGCTTTACCGTCGCCGTCTACAACCGCACCCTCTCCAAAGTGGATGACTTTGTTGCCGGAGCGGCCCACGGGCGCAAGATCATCGGCGCGCACTCGATCGCAGAACTGACCGGCGCGCTCAAACGCCCGCGCCGGGTGATGATGCTGGTCAAAGCCGGCGCTCCGGTCGACGCCTTTATCGAGCAACTGATCCCGCACCTGGAACCGGGCGACATCATCATCGACGGCGGCAACTCGAACTATAACGATACAATACGTCGCGTAAAATACGTCGAGGAAAAGGGACTGCTCTACATCGGCACCGGCGTATCCGGCGGCGAAGAGGGCGCGCGCCACGGCCCGTCGATTATGCCCGGCGGATCGCCGGCCGCCTGGCCGCACGTCAAACCGATCTTGCAAGCCATCTCGGCCAAGGTCCAAGGCAACACGCCTGACGCGCCAGCCGTGCCCTGCTGCGACTGGGTTGGCGAGGGCGGAGCGGGCCATTACGTCAAAATGACCCACAACGGCATCGAATACGGCGATATGCAGCTCATCTGCGAGGCCTACTATTTGATGAAAACCGCGCTGGGCATGAGCAACGACGAGATGCACGCCGTCTTTGCCGGGTGGAACGAGGGCAAACTCGACTCGTACCTGATCGAAATCAGCCGCGACATTTTGGGCTACCGCGACGAGGATGGCGAGTATGTCGTCGACCAGATTCTCGACACCGCCGGGCAAAAAGGCACCGGCAAATGGACGGCGATCTCGGCGCTCGACATGGGCATTCCGCTGACCCTGATCGCCGAAGCCGTGTTCGCGCGCTGCCTGTCGGCGCTGAAAAAAGAGCGCGTCGAGGCGGCCCAACTGTTGAGCGGCCCCGAGGTCGCGTTTGAAGGCGACAAAACGGCCTTTATCGACGACATCCGCGACGCGCTGTACGCCTCCAAGATCATCTCGTACACGCAGGGCTATATGCTGATGCGCGAGGCGGCCAAGGAATATGGCTGGAAGCTCAATTTCGGCGGCATCGCCCTGATGTGGCGCGGCGGCTGCATCATCCGCTCCGCGTTCCTGGGCAAGATCAAAGAGGCGTTCGACAAAACCCCCGATCTGGCAAACTTGCTGCTCGACGACTATTTCAAGACCGAGGTCGAAGCCGCGCAAGGGGCGTGGCGCCGTGTGGTCGCCAAAGCAGTCGAGATGGGCGTGCCCGTCCCGGCAATGTCCAGCGCGCTGGCTTTTTTCGACGGCTATCGCCGCGCCCGCTTGCCGCAAAACCTGCTCCAGGCGCAACGTGACTATTTTGGCGCGCACACCTATGAGCGCGTCGACAAACCGCGCGGCGAGTTTTTCCACACCAACTGGACCGGCACAGGCGGGGATACAACAGCCTCGACCTATAATGCTTGATCGCAAATGACAAGCCGGCCTTTGATCGGCAAAAAGTCGCCAGACTCAGTAAATGGAGAATTGGTTGGTAGAATTGGAAACTCGACGCAGAGACGATAGATATGGGCAAGAAGGTTAGCGGTATTCTGCGTATGTTATAGTCGTATCTCTGCGTCTTTGCGCCTCTGCGTTAAGCCTATTTTGGGCAGCAAGGTGAAATTTTCGTCTACTGAGGCTGCTCAATCGCGTCCCATAGATGGGGCTTGAAGCCGGATTGATCCGGTGCAGTATAGTAGCGCGGGGAATTCATCCCCGCGCGGGCGGCGCGGGCGAAAAATGAATGACCCTAACCAAATAGCGAATTGCAAATGTAGGACGTTATAAAGAAAAGCACGAGCTTGACGAGTTAGAGCTGTCTATGCCTTGCTATTGCGATTTTTTCGGAGATGTACTATGTCCAAACCAAAAAACGTCATCGTCGCCCAGTCCGGCGGCCCCTCACCGGTGATCAATGCCTCGCTGCGCGGCGTCGTCGAAACCTGCCGCTCGATGCCCGATCTGTTTGGCGCCGTCTATGCCGGGTTTCACGGCATCGAGGGCGTGCTCAAGGAAGAACTGATCGACATGTCGGCGCAAGATCCGCAGGAAATCGCCTTGTTGAGCACCACGCCGGCTGCCGGGGCAATCGGCACCTGCCGCTACAAACTCAAGGCGCATCAGGTCGAGGATTTTGAGCGCGTGATCGATGTATTCAAGGCGCACGATATTGGCTATTTTTTCTACAACGGCGGCAACGACTCGATGGACACCGTGCTCAAGATCGCCCAACTGGCGCAGGCGCGCGGCCTCGACGTGGTTGGCGCCGGCGTGCCCAAGACGATCGACAACGATGTCGGTGATAGCGCGTTCAAGCTGATCGACCACACGCCGGGCTACGGCTCGGTGGCGCGCTATTGGGCCTTGATGGTGCAAAACGCCAACGAGGAAAACGCCGGCTCTTGCCCCGCCGACCCGGTGCTGGTGATGCAGGCGATGGGACGCAAGATCGGCTACATCCCCGCCGCTGCCCGTCTGGCCGACCCCAACCGCGAGATGCCGCTGCTGATCTTTATGCGCGAGTCCAACCTGACCATGGAGGCGTTGGCCGATCGGGTCAACGACACGCTCAAGACACGCGGGCGCTGCCTGGTGGTAATCAGCGAGGGCTTTGACGTGGGCGACATTGGCGTGCGCAAAGACTCGTTTGGACACGCCATGTTTGGCGCAAGCGGCGCCACGGTCGAACAAACGGTGGTCAACTATCTCAACGAGGTGGGGCTGGCCGCGCGCGGGTCGGCGCGGGGCAACGTGCCGGGCACCGACCAACGCCACAACATGATCTATGCCTCGACGGTCGACCTGGAAGAAGCCTACAAGGTGGGACAAAAAGCGGTGCTCGTCGCCGCCCAAGATGGGTCGGGATACATGTCCACTATTTTGCGCCAACCTGGCCCAATTTACAACGTGTATTACGACCGGGTGCCGCTAGAGCAGGTCGCCAACTCGGAGCGCACCTTCCCCCAGGCATGGATCACCCCCGGCGGCGTCGACGTGAGCGACGAGTTTGTCGCCTATGCCCGCCCGCTGATCGGCGACCACTGGCCCGGCATCCCCCTGATCGATGGACGGCAGCGTTTTGCACGGATCAAGCCGATCCTGGCCGAAAAGAAACTGCCCGCCTACGAGCTGCAAGCGCTGCGCTCCCAGAATGCGTCCCCCTGAGCAGAGCAACGAGACTATCTTGCCAAGTCAACGGCGCTCTGCGATGCCCGCTGATGTTTTATTTCTCTGCGATCTCGGCATTCTCTGCGGTTGGCAGGTGTGCTGGTGGTCTTCAGCGGCCTCCCCGTCCACAAGACCTTGCTTCTTGCTCCAAAACAGATATAATCCTGGTTGACCGACAAAAGCAGCATGCATTTGCAGTCCGAATATTCAATTTGTCGGCCAACCAGGATATGGTTTTGGCCAATGGATGCCAGACACTTGACCTCTGAATCCGCTTTGCACATCCGCTTCTTTGGCCCGCTCGAACTTGCCTGTGACGGTAAACCGCTGCCCAATCCCTCATCCGCCAGAGCACGTTCGCTGCTGGTCTATCTGGTCATGCATCACGACCGCCCCATTCCCCGCAACCGGTTGACAGGCCTCTTTTGGCCCGAACGCCCCGACACCCGCGCCCGTCGTTCTCTTTCGCAGGCATTGTGGCAAATTCGCGCCGCCCTTGGCCCTGCTGCCGGGCGATTGGCGACCGGGCGGGAAAACGTGACCTTTGGGTTCCATCCCGGCGACTGGCTCGACGTGCAAGAGTTTGAACAAAAAGCAAGAGAGACAGAGCAAAAAGCGAGCATTCAACTGTACCGCGCTGATTTTTTCCCCGAGTGTTACGACGACTGGGCGCTTGTAGAACGAGAACGCCTGCGCGAACTGTATCTGGGGGCGCTGGAACAATCGATCGCCCTGCACAAACAACAAGGCGATTACGGACAGGCATTGATCTATGCGCAAAAGCTGGTCGCCGCCGACCCGTTGCGCGAGATGACCCACCGCGAATTGATGCGCCTCTACCACCTGCAAGGCCGCTCCCAGGCCGCGCTGGCTCAATTCGACACCCTGCGCCGCTTGCTGTCAGAAGAATTGAACGCCCCCCCCACCGTGGCGACACTCGACCTTTACCAGGAAATCTCGGCCGCGCTGAACAAATCTGCCGCGCCACACCTCCCGCTTGCGCCGCCGCCGCCGCCCATCTTGCGCGACCTGGCCCACCTGCCGTTTGTCGGACGAGAACAAGAGCGCAACATGCTTCTCGATGCGCTCCAGAACGCGCTGCAAGGACACACCCGGCTGGCGCTGCTCGCGGGAAACGCCGGCGTGGGCAAGTCCCGGCTGGCAGCCGAGATCGCCGCCGACGCCGCCTGGCGCGGTTTTCGAGTGGGAACGGCCAAAATGGAACAGATGACGCCGGCGCTCCCTTTTGGTTTGCTGACGCTGGCTTTGCGCGATCTGCTCACGCCACTGTCGCTGGCCCAACTGGCAACGCTGATTGAGACGCGCCATTTGAGCGCCCTGGCCCAGCTTTTCCCCACCATCGCCGATAATGTCCCCGACCTCCCGCGCATCGCCGACAGCCCACTTGATCGACAGCCAGAGCGCATGTGGGAAGGACTGGCCCGCTGCATCGCCGGCCTGTCTCAAAGCGCGCCGCTGCTCCTCTTGCTAGAAGATTTGCACTGGGCCGACGAAGCTTCGCTGGCTGCGCTGCGCAACCTGTTCCGCTGGTTAAAAGGCAGTCGCCTGCTCATCATCATCACCTACCGCACGGCACAAGCGCACAAGCGCCCGGCCGTCCACGACACCCTGGAAGAATTGGCCCGCATTCCTGCGGTGTGCCGCATCCGCCTGGAATCGCTCACCGCCGAGCAGACCGTCTCCCTGGTACAGCAGGCGCTGAGGACCGGCACACAAGAAGCCGCATTCGCTTCTCGCCTGTGGGACGAAAGCGGTGGCAACCCGCTGTTCATCATCGAAATGCTCAAGACGCTGTTGGAGCAGAACGACATGGTTCTTTTGCCAGACGGCAGTTGGAACCTTCCGGCCAGCGACCGGCCGCTGCCCGTCCCAGCCTCGATCCGGCAACTCGTCGGCGAGAGGTTGACGCGATTATCGCCTCTGCTGCGCGCAACGCTAGAATGGGTCGCGGTACTTGGCGAAAACGCCGACTTTGGCATCCTTGCCCACGGCAGCCAGATCGCGCCGTCAGAGTTGATCGAGCATCTGAGCGCGTTGGTGCAACAAGGATTCCTCGTCGAAGCGTCCCAGGGATACCACTTTGGACACGACCTGATGTGGGAAAATACCTATCGGAACATCGAACCACAACGACGGCAAGAACTGCATCGCCGCGCCGGAAAGGCGTTGGAAACACTCTGCCCCGACCAGATTGAACCGTTGGCGCTGCACTTTAGCCGGGGCAATACGCCGTCCAAGGCCCTTGTTTATACCATGCGGGCCGGAGAACAGGCCGAGGAGATCGGCGATTACGAAAGCGCGCTGGCACATTATGACCGTGCGCTGGCATGGGCAGACCAAAACTCGACCGCCCATTGGGACATTCTGGCTCATCAGGAAAACGCGTTCGGCGTCCTGGGCCGCCGGGCGGCCCAGGGCAATGTGTTGACCCAGATGCAACATCTGGCAAAAGCCTTGTCGGACACCGCGCGCCAGGCTCGCACGCGCTACCGGCAAGGCTGGCTGGAGGTGCTGGCCGGAGACCCCATCCGCGCGCTGGAACTGCTGGACGACGCGGCCAAATTGGCCCGTGCCGCCGGCGAGCACGACCTGCTCGGCAACTGCCTGACGGTGACGGCCCGCGCCTGGTGGCGCATCGGCGACACGGACAGTTGCCAGACAGCGATCGAAAAAGCGAGCGCCATCTTTAGAACGACGGACAACCGCCAGGGCGAAATCAATGTGCTCAACATGCTGGGCAACTTGCACCTGGGAATGACCGGCAACTATGCCTATGCACTGGCTTGCTTTGAGAAGAATGAACGTGTTGCCCGCGCCACTGGCGATCAATATCGAGCCGCCGCCGCTCAAGCCAACGCCGGGATCGCACTCACCCTGTTGGGCTGCTACCGGCGTTCGCAAACGCTGCTGACCGAGGCGTACCGGGCGCTCATCGACCTCGGCGACCGTAACTGGCAAGGGATCATTCTCCACTGGCAGGGAATCAATCACCTCAATCTGGGCGACCTGGAGCGCGCGCAAGCAGTATCGCAAAAGGCGCTGGATATTTGTCGTCAGGTCGGCGACCGCAATTTTGAGATCGAATCATTGGGGGCGCTCGGTTTGATCGCACTCGAGCAACGCGATTGCAAGCAGGCTATTTCCTACCTGAGTCAGGCCGTCGAGGCGGCCCGCACCGGCAAACAGGTCATGGACCAGGCCGTGCAGCAATCCTGTCTGGCGCTGGCTCATCTGCGCCAGGGCAACCTGGCAGAGGCCCGCTCTCTGGCAGAGCAGGCCGTCGCCACCCTGGAAGAGTTGGGAGATTTGGTCTCCCGGCTGACCGATGCCTATTTTGTACGTTACCAGGTCATTGCTGCCACAGAGGGATTGGAGGCCGCCCGCCCCCACCTGGAACAGGCATACACGGCGTTACAGGATACGGCGGCCAGCATTACCGACCCCGCCATGCACCGCTCTTTTCTGAAAAACGTGGCCGGAAACCGAGCAATTGTCGCCGCTCATGACCTTGGCTATATCCCTGCTCCACCCCGACGACAAACGGTGCGCCTGCCCCACACCGACGCTCCCACCGGTCGTCCACTACGCCAGGACGAGTTCGTCGAGGTGGCCTGGACCATCTCGGCGCCGGAAGACGATGAAATTTCAGGGCGAACGGCCCGCCGCCATCACCGCATCTTGCGTTTGCTGCGTGAATCCACCGCGCAATCTGCCGCCCCCACCGTAGCCACGCTGGCCCAAACGTTGGGGGTCAGCGAGCGGACGATCAAACGCGATCTGGCCGCGCTGCGCACAGCCGGGCACGACGTGCGAACACGCGGCAGCCACCCTGCACGGCCCTAAAGAGTCGGCGCAGGGCAACCCGGCCGGCGAAATCGCAATTTTTCCTCCAACGTCCCCAAGGTTTCCTCAATCCGCTCTCTTGTCGAGACAACAACGAGACACTCTTGTGGTACACTGGCTGCAATGTGTACACCGATCACAGGAGGTTTTGTTGTGAACCATAAACGATGCTTGTATATTCTCTTGTCCCTGATGGGACTGGTCTGGGGCACACTTGCCTGCCGATCAACGCCGGCCAAACCACCCACCGTTGCCATCGTTGCACCACCCAACGGAACGCAAATAGCCGTCGGACAAACGGTCGAGGTCCAGTTCCACGCCGAGGGGGATGGGCCGATCGCCTGGGTGCAGATGATGGTCAACAATGACGTCGTCGCCACCCAGCAATCCCCGCTCAAAGAAGGGCAGACTCCCCTGGATGGCATCCTGCGTTGGACGCCGAACGCGACCGGTACCTTTACCCTGGTGCTCAACGCCCACAGCGTCTCTGGTCAAGAGAGTGGGCCGGCGGCCGTCTCGATCATCGTTGTCAAAGCTGTGGCAAATGCGCCTACACCTACGCCGAGCTCCACACCGACCAAACCGCCGCCCGCGGCCACACCGACCAAACCGCCGCCCGCGGC
>CAYZYE010000035.1:17066-25243 GCA_964481205.1 uncultured Anaerolineae bacterium
CGCGGCCACACCGACCAAACCGCCGCCCGCGGCCACACCGACCAAACCGCCGCCCGCGGCCACACCGACCAAACCGCCGCCCACGGCCACACCGACCAAACCGCCGCCCACGGCCACACCAACCTATACACCACCGCCCACGGCCACACCCACCTATACACCACCGCCCACAGCCACACCAACCTATACACCGCCGCCCACGGCCACGCCCACAGGTACGCCCATCCCCTCACCCAAGATCACGGGCTTTTACGCCGATATGTATTCCCTTACCCCCAACCAATGCACAGTCATCTATTGGACGACCCAAGACGCCACCTCGGTCTCCCTGAACGGCGAATCCGTGTCTGCCAATGATGACCGCACGATTTGCTATGGCGACATCGGCAGCGGGGCAAACGAGTTCAATCTACAAGCCACAAACGGTCAAGAGACAACAACGAGATCCCTGACCATCGTGGGGGTTGAGCCGCAAGTGCTCAATGCTCCTTTTGTCCCCAACTTGAGTGGCAGCGTCTCTGACGGCGGCACAGTCAGCAATTCGATCTATCCCGGAGATGATGCCGCCAACAGCAACTATATCGGCTTTATCACTTTTGATCTCACCAGTCTGCCGGGCAATGTCACCATCAAATCCGCCTCACTCGATTTGGGAACGTGTTCCATCACCGGTCATCCCTTCACCGACCTGGCCGGGCAACTTTACGTGAACTATCTCTACTATGGCGACCTGGATGCCGGCGATTATAACGCCACCGGCGGCGAATACCTGAACAGCGTGCAAAACTGTCCCGGCGCCAAGATCGATGTGACCACCTCGATCGACGCGCACAAAGCCGACGCCTATTATCAGATCACCCTGAGCTGGCCCGTGTCTTCCGATTTTGACGGCGAGACCGACGACATCAGCTATAACGCGCCGGCATTGGAAATCGTGTATATGCCCAATTAGAGCAAGGATAGGATGGATATGAATCAAGCGCAACAACGGAGCAACTCTTTTGTCCTTCGCATTTGGTGGGAACAAAGACCAACCGGCACATTTTGGCGCGGTTGGGTGCAACACGCCGCCTCTGGCGAGAGCAGTTACTTTGCACAGCTGGGCGACCTGCTGGCTTTTGTCGAGGCGCGAACAGGGCCGTTGAGGCCGTCGTCGAACGAGAACACACAACTTGCAAGGAAAACACAATGATAAAAAACAAACAACAGAAAATATTTGCGCCAATTCTCATTTTGCTCCTCCTGTCGATACTGGCATGGCGACCAGAGAGTGCAAGCAAAGCAATGCGCGCACAAGGATCGACCCAGGAAAAAATCCTCGTCTCCATATCCAACGACAGCATCTGGAGCGACGACACACTTTACACCATGAATCCCGACGGCAGCGGGCAGACCAAACTGTTCGACTTTCACCACCACCCCAAGGATACCTCGGCGCGCATTTGGCAACCCCGCATCGCCCCCGGCGGCGGCAGTATCTACTTTGGCTCTGACAACGCATACATTTATACGCCGGCCAGCCGCAACCTCTTTCGCATCGCCTCCGACGGGCTTTGGTGGGACCAGATCACTCCCGACATCCATTCCGGCTTGTGGAATCAACCCGGCCCCTACGGCGTCGTGGAGGGAACGGTCGAGAAATCCAATGGAGACCCCCTCGTCGGCAGCTCGATCTATTTGGAAGGCATGGATCCGCAATACTCCAAGGCGGATGGCTCATTCCGCTTTGAAAACGTCCCCGAAGGCAAACGCTGGATCGTGGCCTATGATCCGGGAAACACAACCGCTTTTGACGCCGAAGAAATCCTCGTAACCCAAGGCGCACCCTGGACCTCCAAACTGGTTCCCGGTTCTGATTCTTTTATCGAATTCCAGTACCCGGTCATCTATGGTGATCGCATTTACCACACGCTGGATTTCAACCGCATCGAATATACCGATGTAAATGTATCATCCCTTACCACCGTTTATCAAATTGCTGGAACTTGCACCCTCCCCCGGATCAACGGCTTTGACGTTGGCTCGCAGAGCGGCAAACTGGCTATTATGGACTATGCTACGGGCTGCCCCACCAACAAAGGCCTCTATACGGCAGATAAAGATGGCCACAATGTGAAATTGCTGATCGATATGAAAGCGACAGGTTCAAATTGGTGTGGCGCCGGAGAGGTCTATTGGTCGCCCGACGAGAGCAAGGTGGCCTTCAAGGCTTGCTACGATTTTGGCGCCGGCTGGCAAACGCATCTTTACGTCTACAATGCCACGGGGAGCTATCTGGGCGGCATCACTTTTACAGACACCAAATACACGCTTGTCAATGTCACCTTGCATGGCTGGAGCCCTGACGGCGACAAACTGCTCTACTCGTACTGGACGGATCCAACAAAAACCACACTCGACAAAATCACGGTCAAAAACGACGGCAGCCTGGATGGCACCAGCATCGTCCACCTGCTGACCGACGTCAAATTGAGCGGGGCAACCTGGGGGCGCCTGAAAGAGACGTACCCGATCTATCTGCCGCTGGCGCTGCGCAACCATTAAAAAACCGCCGAAAACCCCAAACTGTTGAAACTAGTCGGAGGAAACAATGTCTACCAAAAAAGTCTTGTTCATCGTCTTTGCCAGCAACCTGCTGCTACTGGCGGGGCTGTTTGGCATATTGCACCTGACCCACGACGCTTACGCGCTGTCATTGGCACAGCCGCCGGCCGCGCAGATGGCCGCCGCCGGCACGTGGGACCACAATCTCTATCCCCAGATACCCGCAAAAATGATCTATCAGGGCGTGTTGCACGATAACTCGGGTACCCTTTTGAATGGCGCCTACAAGCTGACCTTTGCGCTTCAGCAGTGCGATCCCTTTTGCAGCGATGCGTGGAGCGAAGTTCACAACAGCGTGCCGATCACCAATGGTTTGTTCACCGTCGTCCTGGGCGAGACGACACCCATCACTCCCAGTCTCTTTACCGCCTATACCGGTTGGGACTCTACCTGGGGAGAAAAGGGTGGTGTGATATTGGTCGTCAAAGTCAACGGTCAGGAACTCTCTCCCTCTTCCGAGATGCTCTCCGTCCCCTATGCCTTCCGCGCCGAGTACGTCAACCGCTTCCCCACGCCGGATTGGGACAGTGGGTGGTACACGATGACTGTCGGCGGCACCAACCACACTTTCCAACACGACCTGGGTGGAAATGCCGACAACTATATTGTGGATATGCAATTCAAAGAAACTGGGGGCAATGGGGTACATCAGATGTTTTATGGAATAGATTATGATCACAACGGCCATATATGGGGTGCAACCTGGCGCAATCTGACAAACTCGCAGATCACGGTCTGGAAAGGCAATGACGACACTTATGCGGACAAAGTCCGCATCCGCATCTGGCGAACCGAGTAGGAGGGAACGATGAAACTCGAACGGAAGCATTGGGTCATCGCGCTCCTGTTGCTGGCGCTATGCGTTATCGCCTCGACAGGTGCTGGCCGCGCCGCGCTGGCCCAATCCGGCGGTGGGTTCGATCTCGCCTGGAACGTCGTCAGCGGTGGCGGCAGCGCGATGACCAGCAGCGGCTTTCAGTTGAACGGGACGGTGGGCCAGCCGGGGGTCGGCGTGGGATTGCTGACCGGTGGAAACCGCCAGGTCGGCCCGGGATTCTGGTATGGAATCGGTGGTGAGCACAAAATCTACCTCCCGCTGGCGCTGCGCAACCATTAAAAAACCTCCGAAAACCCCAAACTGCTGAAACTAGCCTGTATTTATAAATATTAAAAGTATTCATCGATATTTTATTTCTTTGCGATCTCGGCGCTCTGCGGTTGGCGGACGCGCTGGGGCCTGGAAAGGAGAAACCCTATGTACAAGCGAATCCTGGTTCTCACAGGCAGCATCCTGGTCGCGCTGGCGGTTGTGGTGGGACTGCTCTGGTTCACGGACGAATCTACCAATGCCAGCCCATTGGCACAGACACAGGCCGGGCCGCCGAACCTCGTCACCTACCAGGGCTTTCTGAGCAACGACTCGGGCGATCCGGTTGCAGATGGCAACTATGACCTCCACTTTGATCTCTGCGCAAGCCCTGCCTGCAGCTGGGTCGTGTGGGTAGAAAACCACGCTGGCGTCCCGGTCCAAGATGGTTACTTTACCGTCATCCTGGGCAGCGTCAGCTCTCTCAGCGCCTCCACCTTTGATGGCCCCGAGCGCTGGCTGCGGGTGAGCGCCAAAGCGCCTTCCGAGAGCGCCTACACCAACTTTGCCGCCCAGCGCGTGACCTCTGTACCGTATGCCATGAACGCCGGATTTGGCTCCTCCTGGAACGGATCAGCGGATAACTATGGCGGTCTCCATGTACACAACGTTATGGGAGACGGCGTGCAGGGTGAATCGGACGGAAGTGGCAATTTCGCCGGCATATATGGATACAGCACCTATACCGCTACCGGCGTATGGGGCAATAGTTACAACGGCTACGGCGGGTATTTCAACAGCTCTAACGGTCACGCTCTGGCAATAGACGGCCCCTCGCTGGATACCGGCCTCACCTCCAGGCAAATCGCCACCCTGCGCTGGTACGACGCCATCAGCATGACCCAACCCTTTAGCGTGCCGATGAACACCAGCATTGCCGAGATCGCCTTCGACGGCGACCATTTATGGGTAACCGGTAACAGAGGGGCATCTGCTTACCTGATCAAGGTCCGCGCCTCAGATGGGATGTCTATGAGCACATACAGCCTGGGAGGCGCTTGCTCTATACCAAATGGCGTCGCCTTTGACGGCCTCCACCTGTGGGTCGCCTGCGGCAACGGCTACGTAGTTCAAGTGCGGGCCAGCGATGGCAGCCTGGTGAGCGTCACCAACCTGACCAGTGTTTACTCGCTCAAAGGGGTAGCCTTTGATGGTGCCTACATCTGGGCGACGCAATACGACGGCGACAAGGTGACCCGTCTGCTGGTCTCCAATCCAACCATCTCTGATACATACAACCTGCCTGCCAACAGTTATCCTACATACCTGGCTTTCGATGGCGACTATATGTGGCTCACCCTCGGCTCCGGCAACGTGGTCAAGATGTTGGCCTCCAATCCGACGATCAACGATACCTACACTCTGGACGGCTCTCCGTGGGGTATTGCCTTCGACGGGGCCAATATGTGGGTCGCCAGGGGCGGCGCTGGGCTGACCTGCATGCGCGCCAGCGACGGTGCGATACTGCGCACCATCACCACCATCAACGCCAGCGGCGTTGCCTTTGACGGCGGCTACATCTGGGTCACCAACGCGAATGATAACACCGTCTCCAAAGTGCGCGCTTGTGATGGTACGGTGATAGGCACATATCCCACCGGCGTCTATCCCAACAGCATCGCCTTTGATGGCTCCCACATCTGGGTGGTGAACTTGAGTGACAACACGATCAGCAAACATTAGGAGAAACGTGATGAGCAAACAGCAAACCACGAGAAACCGGTGGGCGGCCGGACTGGCGCTGGTGTTGATCGGAATAGTCGCAGTTGCGCCGGCGCTGGCGCAGGCAAGCTACAAACTGCCGCGCACGGCGTTGAGCAGTGGCGGGATCACATCATCCGGCAGCGGCAGCTACCGTCTGAGCGGCGCGCTGGGCCAGCCGGTGGCCGGGCCGGTCAACGCCACCTCTGGCGCGGGGCTGAACAGCGGCTTTTGGGGAGGACGCCCAGGTGGATACAACATTTACCTCCCGCTGGCGCTGCGCAACTATAGCTATTGACATAAAAGACCTACCCGGTCTATCAATGGAGGAAATTTGAATGAAACGCAATCATTTGTTCAACGGCCTGACGGTCTTGATCCTTGCACTGGCATCGCTGCCACTCACTCGATACCCCATGGTGAAAGCCACGCCTTTGCGCCACACACAAATCAGCAGCGACACCACCTGGAGCACGGACCGGACGCTGAGTACCGACGTGGTGGTGCAATCTGGGGCTACACTGACCATTAAAAATATAACCGTCACCGCCAACGCCTCCGACGCCGCGCCCTACAGCGGTGGTCTCTCACCCAAGATCGAGATCATTGTCGAAAACGGCGGCGCACTAGAGGTAGAACAAGGCGCTACACTCACCGCCAACACGGCCGGCGACTGGTACGGCATTGTCTTTTTGCCCGGCAGCAGCGGCAGCGTCAGCGGCGCGACCATCGAAAAGGGCATAGTAGGCGTGACCGTTCACAGCGCATCACTGGTAATAATTACGCAAAATCGCATCGCCGATATGCGCGGCGTCACCCCGGCTTTGCCGGCGGGCAGCGATGGAGGGTGGGCCGCCGGCGTCGTCATCTCTGGCACCGCCGCCACTGCCCAGGTCACCTCGAACACGATCGAGTCGATCACCGCCGGAAATGGCGTGCCGGGTCTCAACGGGAACGACGGCGCCGGCGGAGCATCGGGCACCGCCGGCAGCAGCGGCGGCGACGGCGGTCACGCCTACGGCATTTGGGTGCAAGACGGCGCGGCGGCGACCGTAAGCAACAACACGATCAAACTCGTCCACGGTGGCGACGGCGCGAACGCCGGCAAAGGCGGCAACGGCAGCGGCTGTACGCTCTTTGGCGACGGCGCCTGGGGCGGCAACGGTGGCTTTTGGGGCGGCAAAGGCGGTGACGCTGACGGCATTCACGTGGACACCGCCGGCGGCACCTTTACCTATAACACCATCATCGCCATCCTGGGCGGCAACGGCGGCCACGGCGGCGATGGCGGCGCGGGCTATGCGGGCTGTAACGGCACATCAAGCCACCCCACTGGCGGCGACGGTGGCAACGGTGGCAACGCCGGCAACGGCGGCGACGGCGGCAGCGCAATAGGAATCTATATCGTCGATTCCACCCTCGCCGTACAGGACAACAACATTCTCTACGACGTTGCCATCGGCTACAACGCCATTGCCGGGGGAGCCGGCGGCAATGGCGGGACGCCCCAAAACGGTCAGAGCGGAGGAACCGGTTATCGCCCTACCGGCGGCAACGGCGCAAACGGCGGCGACGGCGGCAGCGGCGGCAAGGGCGGCGCTGGCGGCAAGGGCGGCGTCGGCGGCGGGGCTATGGGCATTCTGGTAGATGCCTACTCTAAAAATACCACTCCCTTGCTGATCCACAACAGCAGCAGCGGCATCATCATTGGCGGCGCGGGAGGAGACGGCAGCGCCGGGGCCAACGGCGGCAAGGGCGGCAACGGCGGCGCGGGTGATGATAACGGAATAGGGCCGGGTGGAACCGGCGGCAACGGTGGGGCCGGCGGCGGCAACGGCAAGGGCGGCAACGGCGGCGACGGAGGGTCGGCGGTGGGCATTTACAATTTGAGCATCACCGGATTCCAGGCCGCTCCGGTTTTGTCGCGCAACACCGTCGCCAGAGTCAAAGGCGGCGACGCCGGCAGCGCGGATAGCGCCGGCAATGCCGGCAACGGCGGACAGGGCGGCAACGGCGGCAGCGGCGCTGTCACCGGCAACGGCGGCAACGGCGGCAATGGCGGCGCGGCCAACGGCGGCGTTGGCGGCGCAGGGGGCAAAGGCGGGGATAGTTATGGCCTGCTGCTCTTTGCGCCCGGCCCCAACCTGGTGCGGAACAACCTGGTTTATACCCTCGCCGGCGGGCAAGGAACGGCCGGCGGGGACGGCGGAAACGGCGGCAAAGGGGGCAACAGCGGCGAAGGCACTACCTGGGGCAGCGGCGGCGCCGGCGGGGCCGGCGGCAATGGCGGCAGCGGCGGCAACATTGGCGAGGGCAAGGGGATCGCCGTCTATACCACCACCTATGTGTTCAACAACACGATCAACGACATCGTCTCCGGCGGGGCGGGGGTCGTGGCCGGCGGCGCTGCCGGGTCAGGCGGCAGCGGCGGCAACGGCACACCCTCTGGCAGCGTGGGGGCATCCGGCTCATCCGGCAGCGCGGGCAGCGCGGGGTACGGCTATGGCATCTATAGCAATTTAGGTCGGCCCAAAATCGTCAACAATATCGTCTCTTGCCTGCCCGACGGCAAGTCCAATTCGACCATCGAGTATGGCATTTACTCCGTCGTCAACATCCCAGGGGTAGACATAGACCGGGACTTTAACGACGTGTACAACTGGGACAACAACTATTACCAGGCTCCCGCCGGCGCCCACGACATCCACCAGGACCCCTTGTTCGT
>CAYZYE010000036.1:0-25007 GCA_964481205.1 uncultured Anaerolineae bacterium
ACACCTGGTTTGCGCAAGGCGGCATGATGTTTTAGCGTCAATACGGTTTAGATAAATTTGGAGGGTCGGTATGGCAAAACAAGACGAGCGCCCCGGCGGGCGGCGGTTGTCGGCGCGGTTGGGCGCGTATCAGGCTGTTGTCGATGACGAGTTGGTCAGGTTGAAGGAAAACCGGGTGATGGCGCGTCTCCGGGCGCACGACCACACCCTGTGGAAGGACGAACCAACGGAAATCACCAACCGTCTGGGCTGGCTGGACATTGCCCGGTCGATGCGGGCCAAGGTTCCCCAGTTGGAGGCGGCGGCGCAAGCGGTACGCGACGATGGGTACACCCACGCGCTGCTGCTGGGGATGGGGGGATCGAGTCTGGCGCCGCACGTCCTGCGACAGGCTTTCGGCGTCAAGGCGGGGTATCTGGATTTGGCCGTTTTGGACAGTACCGACCCAGGCGCGGTTTTGTTCTGGGCCAACCGGCTCGATTTGCGCAAAACATTGTTCATTGTTTCCACCAAATCGGGCGGCACGGTCGAGACGCTCTCATTTTTCAAGTTTTTTTACAACCGGGTTTCAGAGGCCGTGGGACGAGCGCAGGCCGGGGCGCATTTTGTGGCGATCACCGATCCGGGCAGCAAACTGCAAGACCTGGCAAACGAGTATGATTTCAGGGTGACGTTGCTGAACGATCCGAACATTGGCGGACGTTATTCGGCGCTGTCGTATTTTGGCCTGTTTCCAGCGGCGCTGATCGGCGTCGATCTGAGACGGCTGCTCGATTGCGCGCTGGCCGCCGACGGCGACCGGAACGGCGCGCAGTTGGGGGCCATGCTGGGCGCTCTTGCGCGCGCGGGTCGAGACAAATTGACCCTGGTTGCGTCGCCCCAGATCGCCGCTTTTGGCGATTGGGTGGAACAACTGATCGCCGAAAGCACCGGCAAAGAGGGACAGGGCATCCTGCCGGTGGTCGGTGAGCCGTTAGGCGAGCCGGAGGTGTACGGCGCCGATCGGCTCTTTGTTTCTCTCAACCTGGACGGCGATGACACCTGGGAGGAGGCATTGTCCAGGCTGCAACAGGCCGGTTTCCCGGCGATCCAGGTGCGTTTGCGCAATGTGTACGACCTGGGCGAGCAGTTTTTTTTGTGGCAGATCGCCACTGCCACAAGCGGGCATATTTTGGGCATCAATCCCTTTGATCAGCCCAACGTCGAATCGGCCAAGAAACTGGCCCGCCAGATGGTCGCCGAGTACACCGCCAGGGGCACGCTGCCCACCGACCAGGCGGCGCCGCTTACGGCGCAAACGCTGCACGAGTTTTTGGCGCACGCGCACCCCGGCGACCCCATCACCGGCGCCGGGCGCAGCTATATTGCTTTACAGGCCTTTGTCCAACCAACCGCAGAGACGGACGCGGCGCTGTTGGCGCTGCGCACCAGGCTGCGCGACAAGTCGAAACTGGCCACCACCGTCGGCTATGGCCCTCGTTTTCTGCACTCGACCGGGCAGCTGCACAAAGGCGACGCCGGGCACGGTCTTTATATCCAGTTTACCGCCGACGATGCCCAAGACCTGCCCATTCCAGACCGCGCCGGCGCGCCGGCGTCGTCGATCAGCTTTGGCGTGCTCAAGATGGCGCAGGCTTTGGGCGACAAACAGGCCTTGTCAAACGTCAACCGGCAGGTCATCCGCTTTCACCTGGGCAAGGACACAGCCGGGGGATTGAGGCAGTTGCTCAAAACGTTGTAAGGCAATTCCAGAAAAACAATTGTCCCAGATTAGCATAGGCCATAGAATAATGTTAGCATAAAATAAGCAAATCTATGGAATTGCTCAAGCTTTTCCAGTCCGTTTCAAAGGCAGCTTTGGTCAACAGGCTTGAGTGCTTGCAAGTTCTGGGACATTTTGAAAACTGGAAAAACCTGATTTCATTGGCAAATGTTACACAACAAGGCCTTGCGGGGGTTTTTGACCCCGCAAGGCCTGATTGCTGTACCGTCACACCTGAGAGCGTGCTGAAAAAGTCCCTAACCGCAGAGCGCCGAGATCGCAAAGGCAGAAAACATCGAGTAGCACCGCAGATATTCACAGATACACGTCAGCCTCGGCGTTCGCGGACTGACTTGGCAAAGCGTCCCTGGCGATTCAGGGCTGTTCAATTCTACAACCCAGCGGTTGAAACCGCGTTTGGCGAGCCGTTGGCTGGTCGTCCCTCTACAGCGACGAGTCCCCACCAGCGGCGGCGTCCACGCAGGTGGGACGCCCGGCTTTAGCCCGCCAGCGGTGACTTTAGTCACAAATTAGAATTGAACAGCCCTACCTGGCGATTAATCTTTTGTTTCTCAGCAGTCTCCTAGCTAAAAAGCGCGGCGACGTTTTTGAGCGACTCTTGTTCAAACCATTGCTCGATCACGACGCGCGTGGTGCGCCACTGACGACCCACTTTGGCAATAGGCAACTGTTTTTCACGAGCCAGACGCCGAATCGTCAGAGGGTTGAGCTGCAAGTACTCGGACAAGTCTTGAATTGTCATGATGGGATTGGCTGCATCCATTTTAAGGCCCTCCTGTCTCTATGTTGGAAAAAACGTCTTTACGTTCAACTTTGCTCCCTATTGTATCAAAGAAACGTGCAAAATGCAAATCAAAGTATGGACAGCAACGAGGTTCAATGATATAATCCAGTCATGGGGAGAGTTTGGTTTTGAGGGAGAACGAGGTGTCCGAGTACAAATACCTGTGCCGCCAGTGTCCGGCGCATATCCGGCAGCAGTGCATTCAAGAGGCCGCCATGTCCCCGGCGGCAAAGCGGATCGTCGCGCGTTCTTTTGAATCCAGGACGGACACGACAGACACATGGCGCGCGCTTCAACACAACTGTCTTTTGCTGCGGCGCGATCAAGAGACTGCCGAACCGCCCAAGGTCAAAAAGGGAGGGTTGCGGGATCGCCTCCGCCAGACTGAAGACACGGTCCAGACGCCCGTATCGGACACGCCAGCCACGCCGGCCTCACCGGGGCGCACGCCGCCGCCAAGACCGGCCTTTCGCGCAGCCGAGCCGCCCATTGCGTCGAGCAGGCACACACCGCCGCTCAAACCATCGCCCATCGTTGAGCGCGACGAAAAAGCGACCGACGTAAAACGCCGGACCGCGCCCAAAATCTCTTATCCCAAACCAACGCCCCCGCTGTCTATGCCTTCGGCCCGCCCCGGCCCAAGGGCGCTCATTTCGCTGGTCAATGGACACCGCATCTCGCTGCCACAGGATGGCGAACTGGTGCTGGGGCGTTTCGACCCGCTGATGAAAAGCGCGCCGGATGTCGATTTGAGTTTTGAAAGCAGCCGGGTGCAAGGGATCGCCTACCGGCATGCCAGAGTGGTTGGGTGGCGCGGCGAGTACATGATCGAAGACCTGGGCAGCAGCCACGGAACCAGGGTCAATGACGAGATGCTTGAATTCAAAAAGAGACACACTTTACAAGTCGGCGATGTGGTGCGTTTGGGCGACTGTGCGTTCTTTTTCGACCTGGTTCCGCCCTTGTGGAAACTGCCGCTCTCGCACAGTCAATGTTTTCTCTATGTGACCTATACGGGGCATTACCTGGCGCTGCCCGACCAGGACACTATTTCCATCGGTCGCGCCGACGCGCGGTTGAATGTTCAGCCGGACATCGATCTGGGCGCAGAAAAGGGCGCGGCGGGCACCGTTTCTCGACGACACGCCAGGTTGGTTTGGCACGGAGAATATGTGGCCATCGAGGATTTGGGGAGCACAAACAAAACCCAGGTCAACGGCCAACCGGTGCCGGTGGGGACATTGATGCCCATTTATCCCGGCCAGCATCTATGGTTGGGCGGATACACGTTGGCTTTTGATGTGACGCAGAAATTTACGTGAACTTGTCTATTTTGCCACCAAACGTGTTTCGTTTGCTTTGGTGAGGCGCGGTATCAACCACAACTCGGACACGCTGACGCCGCGCGTGCCCGGCGCCGTCCAAACCAGTTCGAGCGCGCCGTCGCGGATCACGCCGGCCGGGATGGTAAACTCGTAAAGCGGCGGGTCCCGGCGTTCCAAATGATCGTGGATTGTGTACCGCCGGTTGGCCGTCAAGCGCATCCCCTCGGCCCAACGATGGGCATAAACCACACGCAAGGTGTACGCCCCCGGCGGCAGATGATCAAAGCGCAACGTGAGCGGCGTATCGTACAACGCGCTGGCGCAAGTGACCCAGGCCAATCGAGGGGGCGGGCCGTCCAGGTGAAAACGAGCGATGGCGCGCATCGAGAAATCGACCAGGGCGGACGCCAGGTAGCCCGGATCGTCGCGCCACCCCACACCCGGATCGACGCCGGGCAGGCCGGAAGACGCGCCCAGGTTCAGATAAATCCCCCCCCGCTTTGAGGCCGGTCGATCCACCAGAGCGGTGATCGCCCGCAACCGTTCGCCCTCGTCATCGAGTTGCGCGACTCGTTCCAACTCGAACGCCCACCACGGCGCGTCGCTCAAGGGGATGTCGATGCCGTCCATAAACGCCCCCCGGCTCCACGAGATTGCGCCATACCTGGTCACGGACAGCTGCGCGCCCACGCTCGCAAACAGCGCGCCGGCCAGAGCCTCGCAGCGCGCGCGCCAGGTGCGAGCCACAGGCTCGGCCTGGATGCGTCCCAGGGTCGTCCGGGCATCGAGCAACGCCCTGGACGCGCCAATCGTCGCTGCGTCGCGCAACCGGTCGATGGCCTGACGGGTCAATTCGGTCTCGTGCAGCAGCCGGCGGCGCAGATAGGCGTCATAGTAGGCGCGCAGCAACCCCATCTGAAAGCGGTAATTGCCCAACAATTCCGGCGGCGCGTCGCGCTCGACCGACTGCCACAGCGCCAATGTTCGCTCGACGCCATCGTTGACCAGCAGCGGGCCACGCCAATTTTCTTCCAGAGCGAAAAAGCCGCGCGTCAGTATGGTCTCGTATTCGGCGCCGATAAACAGGCGCACGTAATCGCGCACCGTCTCCAACACCGGGCGCTCGGGGTCCCAGTCCTGGTCGGCCCATACAAACTTGTTGAGATCGTCATTGATGCCCTCTGAATATGTGATCCCGCCAACGGCGTAATCTTGGAACACGTTGTGAATATGTTTGAAATCTGACGGTCGCGGGTTGATCGGCTCGCGGCACAGGGTGAGCGCATAGGCCACATCCCAGTTTGGCGCCGGGTATTGACAGGTCAAACTGTGGGTGATGTCGGGGTAGCGCCGGATGGGGTAGCGCCGGGGGATGATGCGGCGCAATTCGGGCAAAGGCGTTTTGACCCACGGGGCAAAGACGATGCCCCCCAGCCAATCTGGCTCTTGCTGCACCTGGGCGTAGAACTGATCCAGCCAGTCCTGGCCCGTTCTGGACGCCTGCGGCGACAGCCAGATTTTGGCCCGGGGATGGTGTTGGCGCAGCAGGTCGGCCACCTGGGCTGCCCAGTCAAACAGCGCCGCCGGCTCGAGGTGTCCCGGGTCGCCGCCGGGGATAAACACGGCATCGACGCGGCACAGTTGGCCGAAAATGGCCGCCCGCTCGGCCAGTTCGGCGCGCCGGCAAGCGGGATCGCCATAGTCATCCCCCATGTTGGGGTACCAGAGCCACACATCCAGCCCATAGCCAGCGATCATTTCGGCCAGACGGCGCATCATTTCCAGGGGCGGCACAGGCATCAATGGGCTGGCCGGCTCGTCGTCGGTGCGCGGGGGCAAAATTTCGATGCTGTTTGCGCCAAAAAGGGCCAACTCGCGGATGTACTGGTCAAATTGTTCGGGCGACCAGGCGTCATAGGTATTGTTCTTGGGTCGATAGCCCAACTGGTGGCCGCGAATTGGGTATCGCGGCGCGCTCGATATCGTCAATGCCTCGTCGAGGCGGATCATGCCCCGGCGCAAATCGAGGTTGCGCAGCAGCCGCCCCACGCCATAGAACGCGCCGCGCGCGTCGGCACCCACCACGCCAACCATTTGGCGGGACGGATCGACCCACACGCGATACCCTTCCGGGCCGGGCGGCGTTGGCGGCGCGGGTATGCGGAACGGGAACCCAGATTGCGCCGCGCCGACCACAATTACCGGCCTCGATGCGCCGGGCCATTGCTCGACGACCGGCCAGGCAATGCCCGTCCGTTTGCAAACCTCTTCAACCAACACCGTTGCCGCCCTGGACACCAGACGCGGCGAATCGCCGGGCGTCAAGACCACGGCGCGATCGAGATCGAGTAAAGACATCTTTGCCTCCTGGTTCATTTCATCGACGAGTACCAGAATGATACCCTGTTTTTTCCGTTTTCGCCACTCGCCGATCAGCGCGTGAAACGGCTTGTTTGTTTGACGTTCATTTCAAAGAAGGGTATACTTGGGGTCATTGAGAAAGGTTTTGAGGACATAGATATGCTCAAACGTGGCATGGCTGGACGCAGCGCGGCGATATACAACCGGGCGACGCGCATTTTAATCATTTTTGTCCTGGCGCTGACGCCGATGCTGCTGGCCGGCGGCGGCAGGCGTTCGATGGCGCAGAGCGACGGGGACGAAACCGACGCTCAGGCCGACATATTTGTCGACGAGTTGATGGCTAAAATGAGCGTGGCCGAAAAGGTGGGACAGTTGTTCATCGTCCCCTTTTCTGGAAGCGAGCCGGACGCGCAAGCGGACATAGCGCGGCTGATCGTCGATTACAAGGTTGGCGGCGCAATACTCTCCGATCGCAACCAAAACTGGGTCAACGACGCATCTGCCGTCGAACAAGTGATCGCGCTGAATCAGACGCTTCAATCCTGGGCCGCCATCGAGGCTTTTCCGCCCATCATCGAATCGCCGGAAATCACGCCGACGACGAGTCCGACGACCACGCTTGTCCCCACAGCGACGACGTCGATCACGGTCACGATGACGCCGGGGGCAATTGTAAGCCCCAGCACGTCCATCACGGCGACGGCGCAGGTGACGGTGCCAACCCCCCGCGAAAACTTTGTGCCGCTGTTTATCTCGCTCGAACAAGAAGGCGATGCGTATCCTTATGCTCATTTCCGTTCGGGGATGACTCCTCTGCCCAGCAACATGGCGATCGGCGCAACATGGGACGCGGACAATGCTTTGAGTGTGGGGCAAATCCTGGGGCGCGAGATGCACGCACTGGGATTCAATATGCTTTTTGGGCCATCGCTGGATGTGCTGGATCAACCTCGCCTGGGGCAGCCCAGCGATTTGGGCACACGCTGTTTTGGCGGCGACCCATATTGGGTGGGCGTGATGGGCAAAGCCTACATACGAGGAGTGCATTTGGGCAGCGCCGGACAGGTGGCGACGGTGGTCAAGCATTTTCCCGGCCTGGGCAGCAGCGACCGCCGCGTCAACCAAGAAGTGTCCACGGTGCAAAAATCGCTGGAAGAACTGGCGCGGGGCGAATTGATTCCCTTTTTCGCCGTCGCGGGGCCAGGCGGCCAAGAGGACGCGAATGGCGTCGCCGATGCAATGATGACCGCCCACGTGAGTTTTCGCGGGGTGCGGCCAGCAACCAAACCGGTCAGTTTCGATGCGGCGACGATGCATGCGCTGATGAGTTTCGAGAAACTGGCGCGGTGGCGACGGGCGGGCGGGGTGATGGTCAGCGGGCCGTTGGGCGTGCCCGCGGTGCGCAAATACTATGATCCGAACCTGCAAAGTTTCAACCATCGCTACATTGCGCGCGAGGCGTTCATTGCCGGAAACGACTTGCTGCTTCTTGCCGAATTTGCGCTGGATGGAACCTGGCAAACCCAATACGCCAACATGATCGACACGATCGAGTTTTTCCGCGAGCAGTACGAGAACGAGCCGGACTTTCGGGCGCGGGTCGATGAAGCGGTAAAACGTATCCTGCTGCTCAAACATCGTCTTTATCCCGATTTTGCGCTCGAGGCCGCGCAGCCGGACCTGCAAGAGGCCAATAAAGTGTTGGGACAGGGTGACGCCGAGATCGTGCGCATGACCCGCGAGTCGATCACGCTGCTGTATCCCGAATCGGTCGATCGCCTGCCCGCGCCGCCGTTGCCGGATGAAGAAATCGTCATCCTGGTCGATGACCGGCAGGAACGCGACTGCGCCGGCTGCGAGGCCGAGTATCTGCTTTTGCCCGATGAATTAAAGCGAACGCTGGTGCGATTGTATGGCCCAAACGCCAGCGCGCGCGTGATCCCAGAACGAATACATACCTATACGTTTACCGATCTAAAGAAATTCTTGCTCGATCAAGACCCCGAGCTGTCGGCCACCCTGGAAGCGCGGCTCAGTCGCGCAGACTGGATACTGTTTGGGATGTTGGATGTGGACACGGAACGTTATCCCGATTCGGACGCGCTCAAGGCATTTTTGGCGCTGCGCGACGATTTGATTCAGGGTAAAAAAGTCGTCGTCTGGGCTTTTCACGCGCCGTACTATCTCGACACGACCGAGGTCAGCAAATTATCGGCCTATTATGGCGTCTATAGCAAACTGCCCATTTTCGTCAACGCCTCGGCGCGCGCCCTGTTTCAAGAATTTCCACCGTTGGGCATCTCTCCGGTCACGGTGAATGGGATCAATTACGACCTGCGGGTGCAACTCGAGATCGATCCCGGACAGGTGATCCAGGTGTATCAAACCGGGCAGCCCGAATCGAACGGCGAGAGCACGCCGCAGCCGCTCGAAGTCAAAGTCGGCGACAAGTTGCAGCTGTACACATCGCCCATTTTGGACCGGAATGGCAACCTGGTGCCCGACGGTACCTGGGTCGAATTTCGATTTTATTATCCAGACGAAAAATTAGAGACGCGCCAGACGGCATTGACGGTGAACGGCGTTGCCCTGACCGAGTATCAGCTAGACCGCGTGGGCAATCTGGAAATCTCGGTCGTCGGCTCGGATTTCAAACTGTTGGCCCAAGTTCCCGAAGACGAGTCGGTCAAGTTCGAGACGGTAGTGCCGACGGCCACGCCGACGGCCACGCCGACGGCCACGCCGACGACCACGCCGACAGCCACACCGACGTCCACGCCCACCGCCACGCCGACGCCAACCTGGACGCCGACGATCACGCCGACGGTCACGCCCGTGCCGGTCAAGGCAGTGACCGGTTCTACGCTGTCGACGGCGCTGGTGATGGTGTTTGTCTTGGGCGGAGCGGCCTTTGCCGCCGTGCTGTGGGCCGGAATGAGGCCAAGTCTGGCGATACGCTGGGGGTTGTTGTGCATCGTCGGCGGGTTGGCCGGCTATGACGTGTATGCGATGGGCGTGCCCGGCGCGTTGCAAGCGCGGTACATTTCTCAAGAGTGGGGAGCATTGATCACGACCATCTTGGGCTGCCTGCTGGCCGTGGCGATTGGCATCCTGGTGACGATGCTTCACCAACGGCTGCGGCGAGATGTGGTCTGAGGCGCGCCGCTCGTTTGCTATACCGGCGGCAAATACGGGGACAGCGCCGTCGCAACCAGGGCGACGACGAAAAAGATGAGACAGAGCAGAAAAAAGATCACGTTTTCGCGGAGCGCCTGCCCCCAACGGCGTCGCTGCCTGTGGTCGAGTTGGTCGGTCAGGATTTCCAGCGGTTGCGAGGAAAAAAGCTCGGTGCGAAATTCGGCGACGTCGGCCGGCCGTTCGTCGGGATGCATGGCAATGGCGTGCAAGACGGCGCGCTCGATGCGCGGTGAAAGGCCGGGGTTCAAATCGCTGGGCTGGCGCAAGCCTTTCGGCTCGAGAAAACGTGTTTTCGAGTCGGGGGGCGGTTGGTTGGTCAGCAGATGATACAGCGTTGCGCCCAGCGAATAAATATCAGACCGAACATCGGTGTGTCCGGTATCGCCCCCGTATTGTTCCAACGGCGTGTATTGCGCTGTGCCCCGCCCCTGAAGCACGGTGATCGTCCGCTCCTCATCGGGGGCCATCAGCTTGACCAGGCCAAAGTCGACGAGTTTGATCGTGCCGGTGGGCGTGAGTTTAATGTTGGCCGGTTTGATGTCGCGATGTAGAATGGGCGGATCCTGGTTGTGCAGGTACTCGAGCGCGTCCAGGATTTGTTTGGCCCAATCGAGCACCTGGCTTTCGGCCAAAATTTTTCCCTGCCGGCGGGATTCGTCCATCAGTTCTTTGAGGTCTTGGCCCGCGACAAAGTCCATGACCAGGTAATCGCGACGATCCTGGGTAAAATAGTCCGAGACTTTGGGCAAGTTGGGGTGGTCCAGCCGGGCCAGTGTGCTGGCCTCGCGGTGAAATTGAGCTTGTACTTGTTGGGTGTCGTCGGGCGTCGCGTTGAGATCGGTCCACATCTCTTTGACCGCGCACATTCGCCCTTCGAGTCTCAAGTCCTCCGCTTTATAAATGGCGCCCATGCCACCTTGGCTGATAAATTCAAGAATTTTGTACCGAGATCGCAGAACGATCCCGGTGGGCAATAGCACAGGCACGGGGATTTGCTCCTCCCAAAGATGGTCAATTCCAAGATTCAAAATGGGCTGGTACAAATTTATATCATAATCCGATTCTTGTCAAGCAAAGGAGACCGCGATGGATGCGC
Source organism: uncultured Anaerolineae bacterium (assembly GCA_964481205.1). GTDB lineage: Bacteria > Chloroflexota > Anaerolineae > JAFGEY01 > JAFGEY01 > CAYRXM01. Next base: position 10,551 of record CAYZYE010000036.1, read on the forward strand.
TGTCTGAGCAGGCTTTTTTACTTGTTGAGGAAGGCGAACTGGCCGGCGCCAGGATGCCGCTGGGTCAACCGTCAATCATCATCGGGCGCGCCGGGGTGAGCCAGTCGTGTGATGTGGCTTTTCCCGAGCGGCAGATTTCCCGCCGGCACGCAGAAATCATCTGGCAGGATGGGGGATATTATTTGCGCGATCTGAACAGCAAAAATGGAACCTATTTGAACGGTCAGCCGGTGCGCGATATGGCGCCGCTGCAAGACAATGACGAAATTCAGTTGGCGCTATGCGTGCGCATTCGCTTTGTCGGCGCAGACGCGACTTTGCCGCTGGAAGATATTCGACTGTCCAAAGAACTGCGCGTCGAGCACCAGTCGCGCCGCGTGTGGATCGGCGCGCGCGAGATCGATCCGCCGGTGTCGCTGGCGCAGTATAAATTGCTAGAGCTGCTTTTTACAGATGTGGGGCGGGTGTACAGTCGAGATCAGATTATCGAGGCGGTTTGGAGCGGCGAGGACAAAGATGGCGTGACCGAGCAAGCGATCGACGCGCTGGTGCGGCGTCTACGAGAACGCCTGGCCGAGACCGAGCCAGAAGGACAATATATCGTCACCGTTCGCGGGTACGGGTTCCGCCTGGATCCAACCGGCGGGTGTTGTTAGAATCTATCCGCCAAGTAGGACGGCATTCCTATACCGTCCGCCGCGCATAGGGATGCGCGACTAGGGGAGCGATTTTTCGGATAGGCTCCTGGTACAGCCCGGCAAAAGCCAAGATTAACCGCAGAGAACGCAAGGAGGCAGAGACTGTTTGGTATTTGTGAATACCTGCGGTGCCTTGCGGTGCTTATTGATGTTTTCTTCGCTCTCTGCGGTTGGCAGGTGTACTGGCAGGCTTTTCAGCGGTCTCCCCAGCCGGGGGAATTACGGCGCAGCGCCGGCGACGAGTTGCGCCTGCGCCGCGATTTGTTCTAGTTTCTCGCCTATTTCCGCTTGTTGGCGATCGCCAAAATCTTGGGCCAGCAGTTTGAGGGTTTGAATAAACTGCGCGGTCACTCGCGCCGGGTTGGCTTGAAGCATCTGGCGCGTCTGCTCTGGATAGTCGGCTTGCAAGAGCTGCTGGACAAAGCGTATTTCGGGCGGCGCGTTTTCGGTCAACACGTCGGTCACGAACGTGCCGATTTGTTTGAGCCTGTTCTGAGCCTCCGTTTCGCCTTGTTGGGCGGCTTGTTCGATGTTGAGGCCCAGGACGGACATGAATGCGTTGTCCAATTCTCCCAGGTGGGCGCGGATGACCGATTTGGGGTCCCGGCTTTGCAGCATCTCTTGCAGCAGCGCGGCGCGATTGGCCATCGTTTCACGCACTTGAGCGTCGAGTTGTTGGATCAAATTGAGGATTTTAGCGCGCCGCCTGGTCACTTTATCCACAAAGGCCGTGTCTCCGGCCTGTTCGGCCTGCTCGATGCGTTCCGTCATCAGTTGGAAAAAGCGATAGTCGATCAGCGACCGGGCAATGCTGATCAAAATGCCCAAGATGTCGTCTTCTGATTCCTTTTTGATCGAAATGACCTTGTTCAGCAGCTGCTCCTGGGTAATATTTTCGTTAACGCCTTGCAAAATTCTTTCCAGTTCCTTTTGCCACGCGGCGATCTCTTGACCGGCCGGCGTTTGTTCCAAAAGCTTTGCCCAGAGCGCGTTGAACCGTTCCACCGATTCGGTTTCACCTTGCTGCTGCGCGGCCTGGATGCTGGTCGAAAGCAAGACAAGAAATTCCTGGTCGATCTGTGCCTGGTTTTCGATCATCATGTTGGTCAAGGCCAGCGAATCGCCGGTCGCCTGCGCCATGCGGTGCATCAATTGGAGCTTTTCTTCCTGCGCTTGCAGCATATCTTTGGTGATGCCGTCGCCTTCGAGCACCGCCTCAACCATGGTTTGAACGGTCAAAAAGATGCGCGGGTTGAGCAAATAGCCTTTGCGTTGTTCCGGCGGCAGAGTGTTCATAATTGCCCTGGACATTTCGCCAATGATTCGCTGGCGTTCACTCTCATTGACCTGTAACTCTTGGGGGATCAGGCAAAATAAAAATTCTTTTTCTGCGTCGTGATAGACGAGTGGTACGCTCATCATGCCCGACAGCCCGCAGTGCGGGCACGTGCTGACGTTCAAACGGCCCTGGAGTAGCAGCGATTTGAGTTGCGGCGTCCGATTGGCGTCGATAACGCCGGTTACGGGGGCATTGTACGCCCTTTTACAAGAGGGACAATTGACGCTCACCATCTGTGGTGGATTTGACGACATTAAATTTACCTTTCATCGCGAGAACGTTCTATAGCGAGTTTTTTCAACGAAACTGGCCGGCCTGTTCCAAACTGTGCTATTATATCACAACTGGCCTTTTTGAAAAACCGGCCTCGCCGCGCCGGATGTCTTGATTATGGTGGAGAATAATGACGCATGCCGTTTTGATCTACAACCCTCATGCCGGACAGGCCCTTGTTCGCCGCGAGATGCAGAATGTCCTGGCGTACCTGGCGCAGAGCGGCTGGCAGGCGCAGCTTTGGGAAACCACTCAAGCGGGTGAAGCGACGGCGTTGGCGCGACGCGCCGTTCAGCGCGGCGCAGAGGTGGTCGTGGCCGTTGGCGGCGATGGAACGCTCAACGAAGTCGCCAGCGGGATGGTTGGCGCAGACGCCGCGCTGGGGGTGCTGCCGGTGGGCACAACCAACGTCTGGGCGCTGCAAATGCAGATTCCTGCGCTCGACCCGATCAGCCCCGGCGGGCACATTGCCAAATTCGTCTCCGAGTTGGAAGAGCAACTCGATGAGCCGCTGCCGATCAACCACTATCGCGCCACCTTGCTCCGCGCGGCCAGAACGCTCGTGCATGGCCGCACCGTGGCCGTCGACGTGGGACAGATCGCCGGACGCTATTTTTTGATGTGGGCGGGCATTGGTCTCGACGCGGCAATCACACAGAGCGTGCCGCCGGCAGAGAAACGCGCGTTGGGGTCGTGGGCTTTTGTGATCCCAACGTTGGACACCGTGCAGGAATACCACAGCGTAGATGTGACCTTGACGGTGGACGATCACGTGCTCGAAACCAGGACCTCGTTGATCGTGGTCAGCAACATTCAACTCTACGGCGCAGTGCTGCCGTTGGGAGCCAAAGCGCGCGTCGACGACGGCCTGCTCGACGTGTGCATTTTCAAGGGCGAAGGGCTACTGACCTTTGTCCGGCACGCGCTCACCGTTCTCTCGCAGCGACACATGCAAGACCCGGCGATTGAATATTACCAATGCCGGCGGCTGGCGGTCGAATCGACCCACCCGCTTCCCGTTCACGCCGACGATGAACCGTTCACCCAGACACCAGTCGTGGCCCAGGTTTTGCCCCAGGCCTTGCAGGTGATCGTGCCCCAAAACGCGCCCCGAGATTTGTTCAGCGCCTGGTAGGCCGCTGAACAACACGCCAGCGCACCCGCCCAAGACGCCGAGACTCTATAGATGGAAATCCCACCTTGCTGCAAAAAATGGGCTTCACGCAGAGGCGCAAAGACGCAGAGATACGACCATAATATACACAGGATACCGCCAACTTGGCTATCTATCGACTCGGCGTCTCTGCGTTGAATTTCAAATTCCACCAACCAACCCGGCATCTACCAAGACTAGCCTGCGTTTGTGAATATCTATGATACTCACCGATATTTCATTCCTTTGCGATCGCGGCGCTCTCTGCGGTTGGCAGATGCGCTGAGGACTTGTTCAGCACGCTCCTGGTAGACGCGCTGCGTTTCTCCGGCGCGGCCATCCCCTCTTGCCAAAGCCAATAGTCGTGTACACGGTCATCGACGCGGCTGTACGTGAGCACGTGGTGGTTTTCGTCGCGGTCGAAAGCATAGATCGTCACCCGCCCCCGGTACTGCCACGTCGCCGCGTGCAAATCTTGGGCGGCCGCGCGCAGCGCCGCCTGGATCGACAACCCCATCTTGAGATACAGGGTCACAGCGCGCGCGGTACCGGCACGGATCGTCATCTCGCCAAAGCCGGTGCAGGCCGCCGCGCCGTAGCGATTGTCGCCATAGTTGCCCGCGCCGATCACCGGCGAGTCGCCCAGACGGCCGGGGTATTTCCACCCCCAACCGCTGGTGCTCACCCCCACAGCGATGTCGCCCTGGACGTCTCGCGCCAAAAAGCAGACCGTGCCGTGCGCGGTTTCGGGGTCGGCGGTGAGGCGGGCATAGGGCGCGAGTCGATCCGGCGGCCAGTTGGCCCAATCTTGCGCCGGCGCCCGCGCCTTGATCCAGCCGGCCCACGCCGCTTTGACCTCGTCGCTCATCAGATCGGCACGTTGGGCGCCTATTTCGTCTGCAAAACGCGCCGCGCCCCGGCCAACCAACAAGGCGTGGGGCAGATCGTCCATCACCCGGCGGGCCACGCTGATCGGATGGACAAAGCCGTGTAACGCGCCGACCGCGCCGGCGTTCAACGTGCGCCCGTCCATGATGCTGGCGTCGAGTTCGTGTTGGCCGAGCAGATTGGGCCAGGCGTCTTGGCCCACGCTGCGCACATCCGGCGCGATTTCAACGAGGCGAATGCCTTGCTCGACGGCGTCAAGCGCGCTGCCGCCGGCCTCTAGTATTTCTGCCGCCCGGACGATGCCCGCCTGGGCGGTGCTGCTTGCTACAAGGATCATCGGTTTGCTCCGTCAATAGATTTGAAAAGCGCCAAAGCCGAGGTGGGTCTGCCGGCCAATGTGGAGAATGGAGGCCAGTTCCAGATAGGGCAATACATTGTGGGGGATCAAGGAAAAGGTTTGTTGTCCATGAAAAAAGCCGGGCCAGCGCCGGTAGGCTCTTTTGAGTTTGTGGCTGCGCAGCGGGATGTCGCGCACTTGATCGATGACCCGTTGCAAAGCCGCGCGTTCCGGTTCCGGCAAGGCGTTCCAGACATCTTGAGGGGTGGTGTATTTGCCGGGGATAAAGACACACATCCGCTCAAGCAGCGCGTCCATCAGGTCAACAAGCATCGGCGCGACGACCTGACGGCGTTTGCCCGTCGCCAGACCAAGGTCAAAGGGCGTGGCCCAGATCAGACGATCATAGACGTGCTCTGGATCGACGTCCCAGGTCAACGTTTCACCCCACTGCGTTGGCGTGATCCGGCGACGCAGATCGAGTTGCCCCTGTTCGACCACCGCTTCCCAGTGCGACCCGGCGGCGGCATAGATCGCCTGAATGTCAAAATGTCCCCACACCTGGTTGGGTTTGTACCAGCGCGGATCGGTGGTGGCGCTGGCCTGCTCGATCGCCGGCAGGATCACCTGGAGAAAGAACCCGTGGTCGGCGCATTCGCCCAGCAGTTCCAATTCCCACAAGATCAACTCGTCCTGACCATACTGTGATTTTTGGGGATAGACAAACAACACGGCCTCGATCGGCCAGGCAACGCCGGCAGGATCGGACCAGACCAACAGATCGTCGTCCCAGGGCGGGACGGTCTTTTTCCATTCGGCGGCCTGACTGGTGGGCAACCGTTCGGCAATGATCGTACCAAGCACGCGCGAGAACGCGGCGCCGGGAATGGCGCTCTGGCGCACCAGGGAGCGATTGACTCGCCAGACGATCAGGTAGCGAATCAGTTGGATCGGTTCAATAAAAGTCCACATAGTCCACCAGTTCGTAAAGCAACCTGACTTGTTCGGCGCTCCAATTGCGAATTTGCCACGCCTGCAACATATCGCGTTGGGCCGGCGTCATCCGGCCGAGGAAACGCCCCCAGTAAAACATTTCTTCCTGGGGGTCGTCGAGTTTGAGTAAGGCTTCGAGCAGCTCTTGTTCATCGGGCAACAGCATCGTCCGAAAAACGGCGGCCATTTCGAGCAAACTGAGAAAATCATCCAGTTCAAAGGTAAGCAAACCCTGGCGGTCGCGGACGTGCGGTTTGAGCACCTGGTAAGGCGATGCGTAAAACCGAATTTGCAGCCGTCTCATACTCAGCCGAACCTCGTGGTGAATGATCCGGCAGAGCATTTCGCCAATGCCAACAGCAAAATTGGTGCCAACGGTGGGAAAAATCTGGATTGCGCCTCTGAGGTCGGCGCCGTGATAAAGCATCAACTCTTGCAGCCAGTCCTTGATCGTCTGGCGAGGCAAGACAAGCAAAAAGTGGCGCGCATCGTGGACATAAAAACCCAGGGCTTGATCGGCATAGAACCCTTCGCCGGCAACCAGGTTGGTGGGCAGGGGGATCAACTTGGCCCAAACCACGGCGGCCCGCATCGAGGTACGTCCCAGATGCCGGGCGCGGTCAAGCACCCAGGCGCAGGTGGAACAATAACTCTGCCCGGCATGACTTTGCTGGCGGGGATAGATCCAACAGCGAGGACATGGGCCATCCAGCGCCGAGTGCGGCGGGCCGATCTGATCTTGGGTTGGAAAGGTCAGGTCGGCCCGCCGGATAAACTCGAGCGTGGCGAGCAGCTCGGCGCCGCTGTGACAGCGGCGCAGCCAATCAAAGGCATTCTGCATTCAATGCTCTTTTCAGGGCCTGGTAATGCGCAATTTTGGACGAATCGAGCCACTGTGCGACCGGGATCGGCTGTTTCCACTCTGATGGCGGCGCGTCGGCGTAACGCCTGGCCCAGTCGATGGTAAAACTGTCGGGCAGAATGCGCAGGCGCAGGCTGCCAAAGCCCAGGTAGCGATTTTTGCCCATTTTGTGGGCCAGTTCCGGTTCGAGGACAATGCTCCAGATCAACCGGGACATTTCTTCTTTTTCGAGGTTCCAAAAGCGGATGTCAAGACGCGCGCGCGCGCCGGGCAGGATCGCCCTGAAATAGCCGGCCTGGGGCGAATCCGGGGCAAAATCGGCCTGCCGTTTGACGATTGGCGCCAGCGGCGCGTGAGCAAAGAGACGCCACTGTTGGTTGATGACGAGCTTGTGCGCGGCCTTGACCGCCCCTTGCGCCCAGGACTGACCATCAAAGCGCCAGCCGCCATAGGGATAGGGCGCTTTGAACCAGGCCAATTCGGGCTGATCAAAGTGGGCAAAACCAAACGACACCCGCCCCATAATGGCCTGATTGGGGCCGTTGCCCACCCAGCCAAAGAGACTGTCGGCGGGGTTGAGGTGGGACAGGTCCGCGCTGGCGGTGCGGGAGTCGCTGGCGATGGTATAGATATGGCGGAGCATACCTTTGATGCTTTTGCTGGGCAGAGCATACTGCTTTTGATCGGGGCGCATCACCGGGTCGGGCGGAGACATTGAGAAAAAGTCCCAACCGTTGATCGGGTTGCCGTCGATGGTGGTTTTGTGCGTCGCGTCGCCGCTTTCACGGATATGCAGCGGAGTCAACACCTCGGCTTCGACAACCAGCGTGCCGCAGTAACCGCCAAAAGCGCGGTGCGAGACAAAACCGTCGCGCGCGCGAGGCACGGCCGGCTGTCCCTGGGACGCCGGCAGCGTGGCAATGGCGTTGGCTTGCGTCTGACCCAACACCTCGGCGGCGGCGGGGCCGTCCAGGGTCAGCCGGCGCCACAAACCGTCTTGGGTCAGCGGCCGGTCGCCAAAGAACAGGCGATGCACGCCGTCGGCGGCGCCGGTGAGCCAGTCCAGCCCGGTGATCGTGGCCTGTACCCAGCCCATCCCATTGGTCTTGGAGCCGCCCAGGGGCACGTCGCCGCGTTGAAAGTCTCGCAGCAGGTGAGAGAGCACGTCCAGCGATTCACGGTCGTCCTTTTCCAGGTCTTGCAAATCGAGGCGGCAGCGAAAGGCCAGTTTGGCGCCGTAGGCATAAAGACAGTCGAGTTTGGCGTTTTCGATGGGCCGCCCGGTAGATGGGTCCATACGCACGCCGTCAATCGAACACCAGTCACGTTCGGGATCGACGGGATCGACCAGATAGGCGTCGGAGAAAAAGACCAGGCCGCGCCGTCCCTGTGCGCCAAAGAGGTGATCGAGCATCGCGTTGGTGCGCCCGGACTCGCCCCACAGGGTGCGCAATATTTGCGAAGCGCGTTTTCGGAATGCGCCCTTGATCGTGCTGCCGGGGATGTAAATCTCCCACGCGCCCTGTTCTTGCTCCGACGGCGCCCAAGAGAGCATACGCATAAAAACGGTGTCGTAAGGCTTGCCGTATTTGCGCGACACGACGCGGTTGAACGGCCCGCCGGACCTGAAATCGACATTGTAGGATTGCGCCAATTCCTGGCGTGCGTGGTTGCGATAGCTCTGGAGAAAGGCGATCATGTTTTCGTCGTTGGCGATGCTTTTTTCCAGGTTGCGGCGGTTGAGCATATGGCGATAGCGCACCCGGCGGTGGTCGCTCAAAAAGTTGCGCCACACCGTCGCGCCGATCCCCTGCGGCGGATGGCTGCGGTCGCTCCACTGCGCTTCCTTGATCTGGCCGCGCAAGAGCATCTGCTTGATTTGCAAGTGTTGCCGGCGGGCCGCGATCTCGTCATCGACCCAGGCGTCGCTCTGCAAGAGATGGATTTGTTGATCGACCTGGTCGTTGAGGCGAGGCAGCACTTGCTGGCAGGCCTGACTCAATACGCGCGTGAGGTCGGCTTCGTTGCCGAGGTGCGCGGCAATTTCGGCTTCTTGCGCCGGAGGCAGGCCCAGGTCATCGACCAGGATTTGCCAGACCTCGGCGTCGAGTTCGTGGCGGGCCTGTTTGGAGCGGGTCATCGCTTTGAGCAGGCGCTTGGCCATATTGGATTTTCCGCCCAACGCCTCGTCGATGGCAGATTGAGCCGCCGCCCGGTCGGGAAATGGTTTGTCTACCAGCGGTTTGACAGCCGCAACGATCTTTTTCGAGAGGGCGTATTTGCCTTTGCTCAACTTGGTCAGCGACGCCGCCTTGAGCGTCCAGCTTTCGACCTGGCGCACCGATCGCTCGCGCAGCCAGATGGCGAGGGCGCGGGGCAAGAGAGCCGCGAATTTCTTTTTCCAGTCTTCTGGGCCGAGGATGGGACCGCCCAGGCTGAGGGCCATTCTCGTCTGCACCGCTTCCGGCAAATCGCGCATCGCTTCGACGAGCAGACGCCCCTCGACGGCGGCAAAGGAAGGCACACTGGGGTCGACTTTGCCCCAATTCCAGCCGACCAGGATGGGGTTGCTGGCGTCAAAGGCGAGGTTGATCGTCAGATGGTTGGCGGCAACATCGACCGGCGGCGTTTTATCGCCCGGTGCAAAAGGCAATTTGCCTTCCAGGCGGAAACGGCCCAAGCCTTTGCTTTTGCCGGCGCCAAACCAAAAGCGTCCCTCGTAAAGTTCTTGCAGCAGGTAATAAAGACGCGCCTTGTTGTCACCTTGCCGCAGTTCGTTATCGTTGACCGTCATTTCAAAGTCAAAGGCCGAGTGGCGAAAGACGGTTTCCATTTTATAGTTGGCGTTCGATTCGGCGGCCCAGCGATCCTCGTCCAGACGCAGCCCCATACGCATATCGAACAGATTGTCGGTGGGATAGCTTTGTTTGGACAATTTGCAGCTGACGCCGGCGATCAGGCGGCGAGGCATTTGTTCGCCGTAGAGACGCAGCCACATCTGATTGAGCAGGCCGGTGTTGCGCCCGTTGCGCGACTCGCCGATAAAGGCGTCCATCAGTGATTGAGCCGTACCCGAAATCTCGCCGGCCAGCGATAGCAAGCGATGTGTGCCGTCGCCGTCGCGGGTGAACAGGGTTTTGCGGGCGTTTCCACGATAAGCCGGCGTCTCTGCCCATAATTTACCTCGGATATTCATCAATATCTCCTTTCACAAGTCGGTTGAACGAGTTCAAACTGATGGATGCAGTGTATGATGTCTATTGTATCACAAACCGGTTGATTTTCAAAAGGAGCACACGGCCAGGCCGAGCGCAAGCTGCTTGTTATTTATTCATCGCCAGCCACAGCGCGCGGTAATAACGGAGCAGCCGCTCGCGATCGGGGCTGTCTTGAATTTCGGCCAGGGTGAACCGGGTATGGCCCGATTCGCGCAGCAGGGCAAATAGCTCGCGCCAGGGATAGCTTGCGTCGGTCAATTCGTGGATATGGCAGGAGCGAATCCAGGGTTTGAGCAGATCAAAACTGGCGCGGATCGATCCGGTTTGGTCCGGTTCGCCGGGGTTCGAGTTCCAACAAATGCAGCAGTTGGGATGATCGGCAACATCCATGATGGTGCGGATATGTCTGGGGTCCTGAGTGCCGCGCCCATGCACCTCCATCCACAGTTCAATGCCATAGTCCTGGGCGAATTTCCCACATTCCCGATAAGCAAGGCCGATCTGCTCTAACGTTTTCTCTTTGGGAATGCCCGCATCTTGCTGAAGGCCGTTGGGGCGCACTTTGACGCCGGCGGCGCCCACGTCGGCGGCGAGCCGCACCCAGGCCCCGGTCTCGTCGATGTTGCGGCGCAGTTCGTCAGGGTCGGCGGCGTGATAGCAGCAGGTGGTGCCCAATCCCCACAGTGTTACCGGCGAGTCGGCAAAGCGAGCGCGCACCTCACGGCGTTCTTGAGCCGACAGCGCCAACTCGACGCCGTGCGCGTGCGTGGTGCGCAGTTCGACGCCCTTGTAGCCGAGTTCGGTGCATTTGGCGAGGAGGGTTGGCACGTCCCACTGCGCGGCGATCATGTAGGTCACGAGTCCAAGTTCCATTTTTCCTCCCTGAACTGAAAAAACATCAACCGCAAAGAAACAAAACGCAAAGGCAATTCCAGAAAAATAATTGTCCCAGATTAGCATAGATCATGGAATAATGTTGGCATAAAATAAGTAAATTTATGAAATTATTCAAGCTTTTCCAGATCAGATGAAGAAAAATCGAGTATACACCGGATTGGGATATTTGACAACCAGGGCGCTTTGGGTTATACTTTGACCTGTGGGCGGGGCTGTAGCGCAGCTGGGAGCGCGCATCAATCGCACTGATGAGGTCAGGGGTTCGAATCCCCTCAGCTCCACTAAAAGCTTGTCCGAAAAATCGCTCCCGTAGCCGCGCATCCCTATGCGCGGCGGACGGCATAGGGATGACATCCTACCTTTCGGATAGGCGCCAAGCCCCGTTTTGTCGGGGTTGGTAAATATTTGGGGCTGTGGCTCAGCTGGGAGAGCATCTCAATGGCATTGAGAGGGTCAGGGGTTCGAGTCCCCTCAGCTCCACCACCAAAGATCGCCTATGAATGAGCCGATTGCATAGGCGATTATTGTTTCAAAGGTTGTGAACAGGAGCAGTAGGCCGGCCTCGCAGAGAGCGGCGGGTGGGTGAAACGCCGCACGGGTCTATTCGAGGAGACCACAAGGCCGAACTCGCCTGGGAACCGTGTCGCTGATCGGGTCAAATGGGCTGGCCCAGCAGGCGGCAACGGCTGTCGCCGTTATCGACATCGAGTGGGTACGGGCAAATTCGGAAGCGGGTTTGTCTGTGCCAACCAGGGTGGTACCACGGAGTCCCCTTCGTCCCTGCGACGAGGGGGTTTTTGTTTTTTCCGCGTTCGCGCAGATTTGACATTGGAAACAGCTATGGAACCCGCCGCCGGAGAAATGTTCCGGTCGTTGGTTCCAGGCAAGGAGGAGACAATGACAGACAAATACAACCCGGCCGAGATCGAGCCAAAATGGCAGCAACGGTGGGAGGACGATGGCCTGTACCACTCGGACATTGACCCGGACAAGCCCAAATATTACGCCATGACTATGCTGCCCTATCCCAGCGGCGACCTGCACATCGGGCACTGGTACGCGATGGCCCCGTCGGACGCGCGCGCGCGCTATTTGCGCATGAATGGCTACAATGTGCTTTTTCCAATGGGGTTCGACGCTTTTGGCCTGCCCGCCGAGAACGCCGCTCGCCAGCACGGCATCCACCCCTACACCTGGACGATCAAAAATGTCGAGAATATGCGCAAGCAGCTTCGCTCGATGGGGGCCATGTTTGATTGGCGGCGCGAGGCGGTGACCTGCCTGCCGGGCTATTATCGCTGGTCGCAGTGGTTCTTTATGAAAATGTACGAGCGCGGGCTGGCCTATCGCGCTTTTGCGCCGGTGGACTTTTGCCCCAACTGCAACACCACCCTGGCCCGCGAGCAGGTATGGGGCGAAGACCGTCACTGTGAACGCTGTAACACACCGGTGATCAAAAAGGAGCTAAATCAATGGTTCTTCAAGATCACAGCCTATGCCGACGAGCTGCTTGATTTTTCCAAGATCGAGTGGCCGGAGCGGGTAAAGATTATGCAGACCAACTGGATCGGGCGCAGCGAGGGAGCGCAGGTCACGTTCAAATCTGAACAGGGCGATGTATTTGAGATTTTTACCACGCGACCCGACACACTGTGGGGAGCGACGTTCATGGTGCTCGCCCCAGAACACCCGCTGGTCGACAAGTTGACGACCGGCGAGCATCGCGACGCAGTGGCGGCGTACAAGCGTCAGGCCGCGCGGCAGAGCGAGATCGAACGCACGGCCGCGGACAAGGAAAAGACCGGCGTGTTTACCGGCGCTTTTGCGATCAATCCCGTCAACGAGGCGCGCATTCCAATTTGGATCGCCGATTACGTCATGATGACCTATGGCACCGGCGCGATCATGGCCGTGCCCGCGCACGACGAGCGTGATTTCGCCTTTGCGATCAAGTTCGGCCTGCCGATCATTCCCGTCATCCAGCGCCCCGACGGCGTCTCCAAAAGCATCGTCTACCCCGACGCCGTGCGCGACATCGGCGCGCTGGCCGAACGGCTGACCAAGGCCGGGGTGGCGTTCGAGAAACAGCCGCTCGGCGAGGCCGGCGAAGGGCTGCTGGTGACGGTTCACGGCCGCCGCGCCACGCAAAAATACATCGAGACGACATGGGAGTTGGTCTTGCCCGGCCACTGGATCGAGACGGTGGGCGCACGCTGGGCGTTTGCCTTTGCCCAAGGGATTGTCAACCTGGATTCTGTCGAGGCCGATGCCGAGATTTTGGCGCGCTGCCAGGCGTTGAGTAAAAGCGCCAAGACCTTTAGCACGACGATGGAAATGCTGAACAGCCGGCCCTTTTACGCCGACGTGCTCTTTCACCACGAGTATGGCGACATGATCAACTCGGCCAAGTTCAGCGGCACGCGCGGCGAGGTGGCCCAGCAGCGGGTCATCGACTGGCTGGACAAAAAGGGGCTGGGCCGCGCGGCGGTCAACTATCGCCTGCACGACTGGTTGATCTCGCGCCAGCGCTATTGGGGCACGCCGATCCCGATGCTCTATTGCGACAAGTGCGGCGTGGTGCCTGTGTCTTATCAGGATTTGCCCGTGCTCTTGCCCGAAGACGCGGTCATTCCGCAATCGGGCGAGAACGCGCTCAAATTTCACCAGGGGTTCTTGAACACGACCTGCCCCCAGTGCGGCGGCCCGGCCACCCGCGAGACGGACACGATGGATACTTTTATGTGCTCATCGTGGTACCAGTACGGCTATCTCAGCCCCTATTACAAAGAGGATGAACCAGCCGCGTCCGACTCGATGCCCTTTGATCCCAAAGAGGCCGAATACTGGCTGCCGGTCGATCAATACACGGGCGGCATCGAGCACGCGACGATGCACTTGATCTATACACGATTCTTTACCAAGTTTATGCGCGACATTGGCGTCGTCGATTTCGACGAGCCGATGCTGCGGTTGTACAACCAGGGCATGGTGCTGGGCGAAGACGGCGAAAAGATGAGCAAGAGCCGGGGCAATGTCATCGCGCCCGATGACCTGGTGCAACGGTATGGCGCCGACGTGGTGCGCACTTATTTGATGTTTTTTGCCCGTTGGGACCTGGGCGGGCCGTGGGACAGTCAGGGCATTCGCGGCTCGCAGCGTTTCGTCGATGACGTGTGGAGTCTGGTGGTCGAACCCAAGCCGGAGAAAAAGGGGCCGGCCAGCGCAGACGAGATCAAGGCGCTGCGCCGCGCCACCCATCAGGCGATCAAAAAAGTGACCGAGGATATCGAGGCGTTTGCCTTTAACACCGCCATCGCAGCAATGATGAGCCTGCGCAACACGATGAAAGCGGCCAAAGAGACGGCGGCAGCGCACACGCCCGCCTGGGATGAGGCCGTGGAGACGCTGCTGCTGTTGCTGGCGCCCTTTACGCCGCACATCGCCGAAGAGTTGTGGCAGCGCATTGGCAAAACCACGAGCGTGCATCTGCACAGTTGGCCGGTGTGGGACGAGGCCGTCGCTGCCGAAGAGGTGGTGACGCTGATCGTGCAGGTCAATGGCAAGGTGCGCGATCGCATCCAGGTGCCGGCGGGGGTCAGCAACGAGGAGGCCGAAAGGCTGGCCCGCGAAAGCGACGGCGTCAAGCGCCATAGCGGAGACAAGCAAATCGTCAAGGTGGTGGTCGTGCCCGGACGGTTGGTGAACATTGTTGTTCGATAATTGAAAATAATCTAGCTTGTATGTTGTCAAACGCCCCAGGCCGGGTTCCGGCCTGGGGCGTTTTTAGGGCTGTTCAATT
>CAYZYE010000037.1:0-24529 GCA_964481205.1 uncultured Anaerolineae bacterium
TAATCTGTGTCATTCTGAGCCAGCCGCCGCAGGCGGCGCAGTGAAGAATCTCGTGAAAGGCTATCATTCGATACATTGACACAATTGGAGCAATAACAAGACAAAATTTCAAGGAGCCGCAATGTCTCACGAGCCGGAACAAGTGCAAGACAAAGAAACAGAGGCCAGAGAAACACCGCCGGTTCAGTACCAACCGACGATCCACGACCTGCCCGCCAGCGAACGCCCGCGTGAACGGCTGATCAACTATGGCGCCGGGGCGCTGTCTACGTCGGAACTGTTGGCTATTTTGCTCCGTTCCGGCGTCAGAGGGGAAAACGTGATCAACCTGGCAACGCGGATGCTGGTCGAGTACGGCGGATTGAGCGGCCTGGCCAAAGCCAACTTTGCCGAACTGGAAAGGATCAATGGAGTGGGCCCGGCCAAAATCACACAAATCAAGGCTGCGCTCGAACTGGGCCGCCGGCTGCTGGTCGAATCGCCCCAAGACCGCCCACAAATCCGTTCGCCGGCCGATGCGGCCAACCTGGTCATGCTGGAAATGGGACTGCTCGAACAAGAACACCTGCGCCTCTTTTTACTCGACACCAAAAACCGCGTGCTCAAGATGCCCACCGTCTACATTGGCAACCTGAACACCAGCGTCATCCGCGTGGGCGAAATGTTTCGTTACGCTTTGCGCGAAAACTGCGCCAGCGTCATCGTCGTCCACAATCACCCCAGCGGCGATCCGACGCCCTCGCCCGAAGATGTGCGGGTGACGGAACGGATCGTCGAGGCCGGAAAACTGCTCGACATCGACGTACTCGACCACCTGATCATCGGCAAGGGACGCTTTATCAGCCTCAAAGAACGCAAATTGGGATTCAAATAACAATGGGAACATCCAAACCACCTCAAGCGGTCAAACTGATCGTCAGCGCCTTTGCCCCCGACGACGAACTCTTGCAGGCGTCAAAAAAACTGCTCGTCGACGAGTGGGGGAGCATCGACTTTGAAAGCGAACTGCTGCCCTTTGAGCACACCTCTTATTACGCCAGGGAATTCGGCCCCAGACTGGTGCGGCGAGTCTGGGCCTTTGCCCGGCTGATCGACCCCGGCGACCTGGCCGCGATCAAGACGCGCACCAATGCCCTGGAATGGCAGTTGGCCGCGGCCGGCAAACGGCGCGTCAACCTCGATTCCGGCTATGTGAGTCTGTCCAAACTGGTGCTGGCAACCACCAAAAACCACGGGCACCGCATTTACATTGGCCGGACGCCGGCGGCAGTCGGGATTTACGCCGAGGTGACGCTGCAATATCGCCGCAAGGCGTTTCGCGCCTGGGAATGTACCTATCCCGACTATGCTACGCCAGAATATTGTACGCTATTTGAGAAAATTAGAGCTATATATGTAAACCAATTGCGCGAGGTAAAGCAACGATGAGCAACAGCGTTCACTTGAATGATCCACATTTGACCCAAACGCCCGGCTTTCGGGCGGCCGGCGTGACCTGCGGCCTCAAAGACGGCGTCGCGCTCGACCTGGCTTTGATCCGCGCCGACACGCCTTGCGCCGCCGCCGCCGTGTTTACGACCAACTGCGTCAAAGCCGCGCCGGTGCTTTACGACCAGGCGCTGCTCCAGGCGGGAAACCCGATCCAGGCGGTGGTGATCAACAGCGGCAACGCCAACGCCTGCACCGGCGAACAAGGCCAGGCCGATACCGCGCAGATGGCGCGTTTGGTGGGCAAAGCCGTGGGCGTCGGCGCCGGTGCGGTGTGGGTCATGTCGACCGGCGTGATCGGCCTGCCGCTGCCGATGGACAAAATTGCCGCCGGGATCGAGGCGGCGGGAGAAATGTTGACGGTCGATGGCGGGCACGCCGCCGCGCGGGCAATCATGACCACCGACACGCGGCCCAAAGAAGCGGCAGTGCGGGTTCGGGTGGGCGGAAAAACAGTGACCATCGCCGGGATGTGCAAGGGCGCGGGAATGATCCACCCCAATATGGCGACAATGTTGGCGACAATTGTCACCGACGCCAGAGTCGAGCGGGAAACGTTGCAGCAGGCCTTGATCGATGTCGTCGGACGCACCTTTAACATGATCACCGTCGACGGCGACACCAGCACCAACGACACGGTGCTTTTGTTAGCCAACGGCCTGGCCGGGAATCCGGCGCTGTCCGGCGTCGATTCGGCCGGGTATGCCGCATTTGTCGCCGGGCTGGAGGCGGTGGCGCTGACTCTGGCGCAGGCGATCGTCCGCGACGGCGAAGGCGCGACCAAGTTTGTCGCCATTCAAGTGACCGGCGCCAAACATTTCGAGGCCGCCCGGCAGGTGGGCAAGGCGATTGCCCATTCGAACCTGGTCAAAACGGCGATCTATGGCGAGGACGCCAACTGGGGGCGTGTGATCTGCGCCGCCGGATACAGCGGCGTCGAGATTGACCCCGCGCGTCTGTCGCTGTGGATGGAAAACGAAGTCGATGCGCTGCACTTGCTCAAGGACGGCGCGCCGTTCGAGATCGATGAGCCGCGTGCAGCCAGGATTTTGGCCGAGGATCATGTCACATTCCGCCTCGACCTGGGGCAAGGCCGGGCCGAAGCGACGGTGTGGACATGCGACTTGACCCACGCTTATGTCGATATCAATGCACATTATCGAACCTGAAAAGCCGCCGGAAAATCTGAAATTCAACGCCGAGACGCCGAGATCATCTCATGTTTGCGAATATCCACGGTGCTACTCGATGTTTTATTTCCTTGCGATCTCACATTCTCTGCGGTTGGCAGATGCGCTGAAAAATTTCCAGCACGACCCTGGGAGGAGGCAAGATGGGTTCCATAGCGTTATTGAACCCACCTCAAGATGATGAACGATTTTGACCGAGTTTTGGAACAACTTGAACTGTCGGACAGCGCCGTCAGGGCATTGTCCAACCTGTTGAACGATGAATTGGCGCAATTGGCCGCGTTCTGGCCGCAATTGTCCACCCAGCGCCGGCGCGCCCTTGTCGCCCGCATGGTCGAAAACGCCGAAGCAGACTTTGAACTTGATTTCAGTCAGGTCTTTACCATGGGACTGCATGACCGCGACCCGCTGGTGCGCGTTTCATGCATCGAAGGGCTGTGGGAGAACGAGGATTTTGCCCTCATTCGCCCGCTGGCGCGCCTGCTTGGGGAGGACGAGTCGGTTCTGGTGCGCGAGGCGGCGGCGGTGTCGTTGAGCCGTTTTGCTTTGCTGGCCGAGTTGGGTAAATTGCAACCCCGCTACGTCGATTTGGTCTGGGACGCGCTCTGGAACGCCGTTCACCGAGCACACGAAGACCTGGCCGTATGCCGCCGGGCGGTCGAGTCGATTGCCTATTTCAGCCGGCCAGAGGTCAAAACGATCATCGAGCAAGCATACCGGCACGACGAACCCAAGATGCAAGTCAGCGCCGTGTTCGCCATGGGGCACAGCGCCGACCAGGCGTGGGTCGATGTCGTGCAAGAAGAATTGGACTCGCCAGACGCAGAAATTCGCTACGAGGCGGTGCGCGCGTGCGGCGCGCTCCATGTCGCCGAGGCGATACCGGCGTTGAGTCGTCTGGCTGCCGACGCCGATGCCCAGGTCAGAGTGATGGCCGTCTGGGCATTGGGGCAGATTGGCGGCCCGGAAGCAACGCGCGTGTTGGAAATTTGCTGCGGGCAAGGCGACGAAGCGCTGCGCGAAGCCGCCGATGAGGCGCTGGCCGAGATGGATTTTATGCAAGGCGCGCTGGACTTTTCAATGTATGATTTTGCCCCCGCCCTGGACGACGAGGATGATCTGGAAGCCGATGATAATATTGAATATCTTTGTTAATAATCTTTTACCGGTGTTTATCGTGGTCGGCATTGGCGTGCTGCTCGGCCTGACGATCAAACCAAATGTCAAATCGATCTCGCGGATGACGTTTTACGCCCTGACGCCGTGTCTCGTCTTTTCATCATTGACCCAGGCCAAACTGACCGGCGCCGAAACGGGGCTGGTGGCCTTGTTTGCCACCGCGGCGACGTTGGCGACGGCGGCGTTGGCCTGGGGCGTAGCCACCTCGCTGGGGTGGCGCGGCAAACGGCGGCGGGCGTTGGTCTTGCCGGTGCTCGTCATCAACTCGGGGAACTTTGGCCTGTCGGTGGTCTTGTTTGCTTTTGGCGCGCAAGCCCAGGCCAGGGCTATGGTCTATTTTGTGACCACGGCTCTGATCGTCAGCACATTGGGGGTGATCCTCTCGGCGGGCGGAAGGTCTTGGCGTAAAGCATTGAACAATATCGTGCATATTCCAATGCTCTATGCCGTGGTCGCGGCGATCGTGGTCATGCTTGTGGGCCAGGTGCAGCTGCCTCAATTGATCGCCCGGCCCATCGATCTGTTGAGCGGCGCGGCCATCCCGCTGATGCTGCTGATCCTGGGTATGCAGCTGGCGCGCAGCGTCTCGAATTTGCGCGGGCATCTTGGCGCGATCTTGATCGCGACGGCGTTCCGGTTGATCGTCGCGCCCATAGTGGCCATTCCCATCGTCTGGCTCACCGGCGTCCAGGGCGTCGCGTACCAGGCCTGTATGCTGGAGGCCAGCACGCCGTCTGGGGTGACGGCGATCATTCTGGCGCTCGAATACGACCTCGAACCGGAGGCGGTGACGGGCACGATTTTCTTGTCCACGCTGTTGAGCGCGATCACATTGAGCGTGGTCATTTCGATCATTCGCTAGAAACATCTGGTTCAATCTCGAGTCTGGAGGATAAAATGAGCGAAAAACTGGCTGTCGACGGCGGGCAGCCGCTGCGGACGCGACCTTTTCCATCCTGGCCGGTCTGGGACGAACGTGAGGAAAAGTTGTTGCTCCAGGTGCTCCATTCGGGACGTTGGGGATCGCTCAACGGCGAACGAGTACATGAATTCGAAGCCCGGTTTGCCCAATTCCAGGGGGCCAGGCACGCCTTGTGCGTGACCAACGGCACGTCGGCGCTAGAGATCGCCCTGCGCGCCCTGGGGGTGGGGCCGGGCGACGAGGTGATCACCACACCATATACTTTTGTCGCCACACCCAGCGCGGCGTTTCTGGTCGGCGCCAGACCGGTTTTTGTCGACATCAACCCCGAAACCTATATGCTCGATCCCGGCGCCGTCGAGGCGGCAATCACCGAAAAGACCAGGGTCATCATACCCGTGCATATCGCCGGCTGCCCGACGGATATGGATGGAATGCTCGACGTGGCACGCCGGCACAACTTGTACGTGCTCGAAGACGCCTGCCAGTCCTGGGGCGCGCAGTGGCGGGGCACGCCGGTCGGCGCAATTGGCGACCTGGGGACGTTTTCCTTTCAGGCCAGCAAAAACATTAACGCCGGCGAAGGCGGGGCAATCGTTACCAACAACCCGGAACTGGATGAGCGGTGCTGGTCGCTGCACAACTGCGGGCGAACGCGAACCGGCGAGTGGTACCAGCACGAGGTCTTGGGCTGGAACCATCGCATGACCGAGTGGCAAGGGGCCATTTTGCTGGCCCAGTTGGAACGGCTGCCCCAACAACTCGAAATTCGCACTGGCAACGCGGCCTACCTCGGTCAACGGCTGACCGAGGTCGCTGGCCTGACGCCGACCAGGGTCGATCCGCGCGTCACCCGGCACGCCTGGCATCTGTACATGATGACCTACGACCTCGATGCGTTTGGGGGACAATCGTGCCGCGCGTTCATCCGCGCGCTCAACGCCGAAGGCATTCCCTGCTCGCCGGGGTACGGGCCGCTAAACCTGGCCCCGTCGATCCGCCGCGCGCTGGCCGAACAAGAAGCCCAAGTCGGCCCGTGGCAGATCGCAGACGCCGACCTGCCCGTGCTGCCGGCGTGCCCCGTCGCCAAAAGTGTTTGCAAGCGCACGGTGTGGTTCAAGCAAAACATGCTGCTTGGCGATCGCACGGACATTGACGACATAGTCGCGGCCGTGATCAAGGTGCAAAAAGCGTTTGCCTGACCCGGGAGCGCATTTCAATTTGGTGGTCAGGGGGCGGTGGAATGGGGATTCCGCCGCCACGGGTTGCTCGGCCTGGATTGCCAAATCCAGGCCAAAAACGGCGAGGCGAGGCTGGTCGCATTTATCTTGTTCGGCTGCCGGATCTGGCGATCCGGCAGGAGCAGAGAGATTCCGCCGCCACAGGTGGGGATTCCGCCGCCACGGTCTGTCCAATCCGCAGCCTCGGAATCCCTATTCCGAGGTCCGGTTTCGCCCCAAAAGTGAAATACACCCGCCTGACCATGGCTGTTCAATTCTACAATCCAGCGGTTGAAACCGCGCTTGGCGAGCCGTTGGCTGGTCGTCCCCCTACGGCGACGAGGCCCCGCCGACGGTGGCGTCCACGCAGGTGGGACGCCCGGCTTCAGCCCGCCAGTGGTGACTTTAGTCACACATTAGAATTGAACAGCCCTGCCCGCCTGACCGCTTGGCGATTTGTGGGCGTTGTGTTATAATCTGCCGCTGCTTTTTTGCCAGAATAGAGTGAGTGGTGATAGGTCGATGTCTGAACAAAAACAGTTCGAGGCCATCGTGCATGGCGATGTGCAAGGCGTGGGTTTCCGGTACTGGGTGCGTCAACAGGCCAGGCGGCTCAACCTGAAAGGCTATGTGCGCAACCGCCCGGATCGCACGGTCGAGGTGGTGGCGCAAGGTCCCGAGCCGGCGCTCGATGCGTTGCTGTCGATGCTGCATCAGGGGCCGTCGATGGCCTCGGTGCGCGCCGTCGACGTCCAGCGACATTCCGGCAGCGGGACGTTTCGCGGTTTTCAAATCAGATTTTGATGAAAAGGGGCTGGATGTTAAGCACACCTGAGGGCAGAGCATGGGTCGTGTTGTTGACGGCCTTTGCCATTTTTTGCATATTGGCGATCACCGTTCCGCTTTCGATCCGCTGGTACGTGATCAATGCGACCGTTGCGCCGCCGACGTCGTTGAAACCCATCGACTCGTCGGTGCGAATTCGCGCGTCCAAAGAGCGCGAATTCCGGGCCGTGACCCAAGACCGGGACGATGTTGGCGAGGGGACGGTCATTGTCACCGAAAAGCACTCGCGGGGCTTTGTGCGGCTGTTCGAGAACAGCACGTTGACGCTTTATAATGACACGCAAGTGGTGTTGAGCCGCGTCCGGACGCCGCGCTACAAAATGAGCGCGCGCGCCAACGAGATCGTGATCGAGGTCAACAGGGGGCGGGTGACGATCGGCGCGGCATCGCCGGCGCCGCCCGATGAGCGGGCGTTGCGTATGGTGGTCAAAACGCCGCACGCGCAGGTTGTCCTGCAAGAGGGCAGCTATTCGGTGTTTGTGAGCAAAACCGAGACACAGGTGACATCACGTCTGGGCAAGGCGACGATCAAGACGCAGAGCGAGACGCAAACGTGGCGCAATGGACGCTGCCGCGTCACGCCGGGCGGGGTGATCGAAGGGCCGCTGCCGCCGGAACAAAACCTGATCAGCAATGGAGATTTCACATCCATCTTGGGGAGCAGTTGGAAAGAACCGGTGCGCAACCGGCAGGACGAGGCCGACCCGTGGGGAGAGGCAAAAATCGTCGCCGTCGATGGCCGGACGATGCTGTCGTTCAACCGCCGGGGCGCCAGGACGCATGGCGAATTGAGCACGATCCAGATGGTAGAAAAAGACGTGCGCGACTTTTCGTCACTCCGCTTTAGCTGCGAGGTTCAGGTGCGGCAGCAAAGTCTGGCCGGAGGCGGTTACGAAAGCACCGAGTTTCCGATCATGGTTGAGCTGATTTACAAAGACGCCCTGGGCGATTCTCGCTCCAAACACTGGGGATTTTATTACCTCGATCCCGGCGCCGGCCCCGAGTGGAAAACGTTGGTCAATGGGATCAAGGTGGTGCAGGACGAGTGGTATCTGTTTGAAACCGATAATTTGATGCAATCGCTGGGCGATTTTGCGCCGGTATATATCACCAGTTTACGTGTTTATGCTTCGGGGTGGGATTTCGAGAGCGCGATCACCAACATCTCGCTCCAGGTGATGGAATAAGAACGATTCAGCTCGAATAGAAAGCATAGGTTATGGTCGAGTCCAGGTTACAGGAAATCTTGATCTGCCCGCTGTGCCACGGCACACTCGAATTTGCCGGGGCGTCGATCCGCTGCACCGGGTGCGGAAATGTGTACGCGGTCGAGGGAGGCATCCCATTGATGATCGCCGGCGCATCCAACGACGGTTTTGGACACGATCTGTACAACGCGCAGCTGCGGGGCAACTTTTTTGAAAAAGTGTTTCATACCAACCGCATTCAAACCCTGTTCCGGTTGATCCGGTCCGAACTGCGGATCGAACCGGGCTGCCGCGCCCTCGACGTGGGCTGCAACACCGGCCCGATGCTCATCCCCCTGCGACGCGCCGGCTATGATGTGGTCGGGATCGACATCAGCACGCACGATGTGCATCAGGCCGGGCGTTATCTGGCCGGCGCCGGGCTGGCGAGTGGGATGCTGTCGGTGGCCGATGGCACGCGGCTGCCTTTTCGCGATCACAGTTTCGATTTCATTCTCCTGGTGGACATTCTCGAACACACCGATGCGCCGGAAAAAATCACCGCCGAGGCGATGCGGCTGCTTGCCCCCGGCGGCATGGTAATCGCCACCGTGCCCTGGGCTTACCATCCCTATGTGCGGTACGATTTTTTCCGCCGTCTGCTCAGCAGCCGCAAGACCATCGACGAGCATCCCGACGCGCCGTTTACGCTGGCTATGCTCCAATCGTTGTTCGACGGCTTTGAGCCGGTGCTGTCGCGCCTGGTTTTCCATTGGGTATGTATTTTGGGCGTGTATCGCGCGCCGCCGGCGACTAAAACGGTGGAGCCGGCGGTATGAGCCAAGGCCGCTTGAAACGCGCGCTCGGTTTGGGCCTGGAACTGCTGGCGCTTGGGTTAGCCCTCGAGATATTTTTCACCATCTCTTTTTTCCAGATTTCGCTCCCCGGTCTTCACACCGATGAAGCGCTCGAAGTGATCCCGGCCGTTCAACTGCTGCGCGGCCAAGAGGTCGAGTGTTTCAAAGATGTATGCCTCGAATTCGGTGGTTTGCGCCTGCCGGTGATGATTTACGAGTACATTGCCACGGTCAATACCTACATGGCGCTCCCGTTTTTCGCCATTTTGGGCATCAATGTGGCGGCGCTGCGCACCATGCCGATCGTCCAGTCGGCGGCGGCGATGGTGTTTCTGTACCTCCTCGCGCGCGAGTTGTTCAACCGGCGGGCGGCGACGCTCGCCGTGTGGATGCTGGCGGTCAACCCTTCGTTCATCTTTTGGAGCCGGCAGGGCGTTTTTGTCACCTCGGTGACGATCCCGATCTCGCTGGCCGGTGTGTGGTGTTGGCTGCGCTGGCGGCGGCGCGGCGGCAGCGGGTACCTGTACGCGGCGTCGTTTTTGTTTGGCCTGGGGATCAGCGCCAAGTTTTTGTTCGCCTGGCTGATCGCCGGCGTGGGCGGGGCGTTCGTACTGCTCAACCTGAATCGCCTGCCGGCCTGTGTGCGCAAACGCTCGCTCGCGCCGCTGCACATTCGGCTGCACCGGCGCCAGGCATTGATCGCCGGCGGGCTGTTTGTGGTCGGGCTGCTGCCGCAGATCATTTTCAACATCCAAACCCAATCGACGTTCAAGTACGTCAGTGCAAACGTGTCCTCTTCTTCGTATTGGGAGATCGACAACACTCACGTTGCCGAGAATCTGCGCGAGCGGATCAAAGAACTGCGTTCGGTGCTCAACGGCGAGACTTTTTGGTACCTGGCTATTCATAATTATGCAAGTTGGAGATACCCATCGATATTTTTGATCGCCATCGGCGCGGTGGCTTTTGCGTTGTTTGGCGCCAAAAACCAATCGTATCGAAAACTGGCGCCAAACGGGCTGATTGTGTTTTTGGTTGTGGCGCCGAGTTATGCGGCGATCTGGAAGGTGAACCTGGACAAAGCGCCCTGGGCCGTATGGGTGCTGGGGTTCGGCCTGGGGGCCACCTTGATCGCCGGGCTGCTTTATGCCCGCCGGCAGGGGATCAAAGCCTGGCTCGCGTTTGCGCCGACCGCCCTGGGCGCAGTGGGGTTGTTTATCCTCTACATTTATTTGGCCTGGAAGTTGGGGCAGTGGCAGCCGCCGCACAAGGTGTACCTGCTGGGGGTTATGACGTTGCTGCTCGCGCCGTGGCTGCGGGCCAGGGATGACGCGCGCAAGGCGCTGTTCCCGGTATTGGTCGTCGCGCTAATGTTGGCGCTCAGCGTTTTCACGCCGACGGCGTTGTGGTTCACCCACCTGGCAATCATTACGCCGTGGCCGGTGCTGGCCGTGGCGGCCGCGGCCGACATGATTGCGCGGAACAGCGGCCTGGATCGACTCCACGCCGGGCGCTTGCTGCCCAGATATGCGTGGACGTCGGCGTTGAGCGGAGGATTATTGGCCGTGCTGGCGCTGGGCGGGATGTTGATCTATGATGATCTAGAGGTAGACGCGGCCTATCACCACGAACTGGGGATCGTTGGCGGCAAGGGCGATCACACGCCGGCGTCTTATGCCTTGATCGAATACCTGGAAGCGGAGAATATCCACGATGTGATCGCAATGGATATGGGCATTCAGGACCCGGTGCAGTTTTTGAGCCGGGGCGAGATCAATCCCGACGAGATTTTTGGCTATGAAAACCGCGACGACGTCGATCCGGCGTTTGCCATCCGCTTGCGCGAACGCCTGGAAAACCCGGACAATGTGTACGTTTTCCACATCACCTATCCGATTTTCCGCAATCGTTGGGAGACGTTCCAGCAGATCGTCGCGCAAGAGGGCAAAACGTGGCAAGAGTTGTACGTGGCTTATGACTGGTCGGCGATTCCGATCTTTAGCGTCGTCCGTGTGAACGGCTGAGGACCGCGCGCCTCTTGATGTTTTATTTCTTGGCGATCTCGGTGCTCTCTGCGATACCGGCAGAGGCAAGAATATCGACACGCTGGCCCACAAGAACCTCGAGATATTTGGCAACCTCGGCAAATTGGATCGGCAACACACTCTTGTAAAACGCCCCGACCAAGACATAACCCTGGTCGGGGCATTATTGTTCAACCAAACCACCGCTCACGGCGAAACCTGCCCACCGTCATCTCCAGACTTGGGCGCCGTAGAAGGGATCATTCCGCTGGTCGCCAACCATTTCCGCATCGCCGCATCCTCATCGATCTCATCCGTCAGTCGCTGCAAGTGCATGTCATAAGACACAACATTTCCTTCCGCATCGAATTCCAGATCGAGCTGCCCGACGTATTCACCCCGGCTGCCCGCCGACACAATCAAATAATCATTTGTCTCGACCGGTTCCGAGTATGCTTGTTTGTCTTGCCCCGACACAACCACGTCGATGCCGGAGACCATCAACCCCAAATTGAGATCGAATTGTGCGCCCAGGTGTGAAAGCACGATCACGATGTCAGCCTCATCCTCAATATGTTGGACGAGATCGGCCAGACTTTGCACAGGTTCGAGCAGCGTGACCTCGCCATGCGTGACCTCGCGCGCCATTTTGGTATCGGTCAGGCCAATGATGGCGATTTGATGCCCGTGCATACGAACCAGAGTATAATCCCGGTCAAAAAAATGTTTGGTTTGCGCGTCCAGCGCATTGATCGAGAGAATGGGGAAATTTGCGGTCTCGATCTGCGCCCTCAAAACATCCAGCCCCATCCGAAAATCCATCCCGCCCAGAGCGATGGCGTCATAGCCCATCTGGTTGAACGATTCGACCAGCAACTTGCCTTGCTCCAGGTCGCCAACGCGCTGCAACGTGAGCAAACTGTCTCCTGCATCGACCACCAGAACGTTCTCTCGTTGCTCCCGCACCGCTTTGATAAACGCCGCACGCCGCGCCAACCCGCCCGCTCGCGGTTCACAGGCGCACGGCTCGGTGTAACCCCAACCGTCATTGGTGTACAAGAGGGTCAACGAAAACGGCTCGGGGGTGAGCACGGGCATCGCGGTGGGAGCAGGTTCAGGCGTCGCCGTTGGCGACGGGGTAGAACAAGCAGCCAGAACCACGGCCATCGACAAAAACCCGAACCAAAGAACCAGGCCCCTTTTCTTCAAAGACACATCCATCTGAACCTATCCTTTAAAATTTCGTCTACGTCTTGCAAAAACCAGGCCGCCGGCGATCAATGCGACGCCCAGGACAATCATGACCACGCCCAACGGGGTGGCCCAACCCGCACGCGGGCTGGATTCCGTGTCATGCGCCGTGGTCGAAATATCCGCGAGATCGCTCGACCTCATTTCAATCGGCGGAAGATGGGGCAGCGGCGAATTAGGAGACGAAAACGCCATCGATCGCGCGCCGTCGTATCCCAGCAAATTCAGGGCAATGATCGTAAACAGCAAAAGGCAAGCCAGGCTAAACGCCGACCTGGCTTGCTTTGCCATCCACATCTTGAGATGCTTCATCTGGCTATCAACTATCCTTGTTTGGCGCCACAGTTGCCGCAAAACTTGGCCCCCGGGGCAATCTCTTGACCGCACTGGTTGCAGAATCGCTTGCCGGTCGCTTCCGGCAATTTGGTGCCGCACTCGCTGCAAAACTTGCTGCCACCGGTGTTTTGATGCCCGCACGAGGGACAGGCGACCGTCGGCCCGGCAGCTGTAGCCGGAGCGGCCGACGCAGCCTGCTGCTGTCGCGGCTGCATCCCACCCTGGAAAGCCTGGGCCATCATCTGCCCCATGCCCATCCCCGCGCCAAGCCCCACGCCCGCCCCGGCCAGATTGCCGCCGGGGGCATTGGCGGCGTCGCGCATCGCGTCGGCGGCCTGGAGCTGCATATAGGTCTGCATGTCGATCAGCCCCATATCGCGCAACTCTTGCGCGCTCTTGGCCGACGGCGTGATCTCGGCCACCTTGAAATCGACCAGCACCAACCCCATCGCGCTAAAATCATCTTGCGTCTTTGAGATCATCATCTCGCTGATGTCGGAAGTAAGCGCCTGAATCTCGAAAGCCGATTTTTTGAGCGTACCGACCATATCGCGGAACTGGGTCAACACGGCTGAACGCAGCCAATCCTGAATATCATCCTTGGAATAACTGCCTCGCCGCCCGACGACTTCTTCGATAAAGAACTTGGAATTGGAAATCTTCATCTTGAAAGTGCCGTAGGCTTTGAGCAGCGACGCGCCCAGACCGATGCCGGGATGCATCACTGGAATCGGGTTGGGCGTCCCCCAGCCCATATCGGGGAAAACGCGGGTATTGACAAAGTACACCTCGGCGGTGAACGGCGTGCGGTTGCCAAAAGCCTTCCCGATCAGGTCGGTCAGTAAGGGGACGTTGGCCGTGGTAATGGTGTGCGTGCCCGCGCCAAACGTGTCCAGCGCTTTACCGCTGCGCACAAAGACGGCCTCTTGACCAGGGCCGACAATCAACTGCGAACCGATGCGAAAGTCACCCGAAGTGTGCTCAGGGAAACGCCGTACCAGTTCATCTTGGCCCATATTGGGCATTTCAATCACGTCAAAAATACGCGCCATTTTTGCTCTCCTCTAGTACACAAACTTGATTTGCTCAAACATATTTGCCTGAAAACCTAGGCCATACCCGTAATGACGTCCTTGCGGCGGTTGTACAGGTCTTGCAAATTGGTGATCGTGGTGGTCAATTCACGGATCGCGCCGCCAATGCCTTCGCTGTTGTCGATGGCGGCCTGCAACGAGTCGATGCAGGCAACGATGGCTTCCGCTTCGGCCAGCAGCCCGTTGTCAAATTCATACAACGCATCCAGCTCGTCTTCTTTGACCCGCACGGCATCAAATAGGCCGGCATAGCCATAAGCGGCGGTATGCACGGTATCGGCCAGCGTTTGCAAGCGCCGTCTGGCCTTGCCGATCTTTTCCACAGACTCGATATATTCTATGCCCAATTCGCCTTGAATGTCTTCAATGCGTCGTCGTTGTTCGGTCAACACGCCATAGATATGGTCGCGCAGCAACTTGTCCGCGTCGCGGCGCATTTCCTTTTCTTTGTAGCCACTGTACCCTGGAATTTTGTTAATGAGCTTTTCCAAGCCGCTCATTCCGCCGGCCACGACCTGTCGCATATCCATAGATTTTCCTCCTTGCGATGGATACTGAAAAACGCCATCTGGTTGATTGAATTTATTATAGCCGATTTCCTGTGTAATGGCAAAGACATTTTGCGGTTTCGCCGAATGTCTTGTGCCACAGTCTCGATCTTAGCTCAAATTCGGGTTGCGCTCATGACGCCTGACCGACCGCTATCCGACTCGATAC
Organism: uncultured Anaerolineae bacterium; assembly: GCA_964481205.1. Classification (GTDB taxonomy): domain Bacteria; phylum Chloroflexota; class Anaerolineae; order JAFGEY01; family JAFGEY01; genus CAYRXM01. Next base: position 14,312 of record CAYZYE010000037.1, read on the forward strand.
TGACGGGCGACCGTGATTGGGGCACCGGCGACGCACAAAAAATACCCGGCCGGCTCATCGCCTCCGGGTATCCTGGCTTTACTCAACGTTGGCGTTCAAGCCAGCGATAGACGAGAAACCCCGATATAGCGCCGACGATTAGATTTTGCGCAGGCCAGATCGCGCACCACAAACCCACCGTCAAAATGGCAAGTGTAATCCCCAAGACCCAATCGAATAGCCAGTAACCAACCATAAAAACCAGACCCCAGCCCACCTGTCCGGCATAAATCCACCCAATGCCCGGAAATCCAAAAAATCCACCGACGATTTCTAAAACCAACGCTGCAAAAGGATCTCGACGAGACATCTTTGCGGCTCCTTTCCAACAATGACCTCAATTTGATGGTTCTGTGCCTTTTATACGCAAAACCCAACTGAGGGGTTGCACGGCGGCCAACCTCCTCTCGACGCTCTCTGCGGTTGGCGGAAACGTTCGCGGTTCTGTAACGGACTCGACGTTACGCATAGACCAGATCGCGGAAATGGCGGACGGTGTGCAAGGTGATCAAATTGCCGTCGTGGGCGCTTTTGGCGCGAGCGTCGCCGGAGCGGCAGAGTACGTGCAGGTCATCGCCGTCGATGCACATACTGGCGTAATGGCGCGCCTGCTGCGGCGTTTCCCCGCGAGCGACAAGGCCGGCCATACACCAGTCGATGCAGTTGCGCGAAAAATAGAGCGCCAAAAGGTGGCGTTCGTTGTTGGGCAGGTTAAAGCGCGTCGCCGGCAAGCGATCGGGGCGGGTCATACTGTCCGTCGAAAGCGAGGAAAGCAGCCAGTAGCGGCGCGACAGCTCATCATAGAGAATGTGAAAGCGCAGATGCCCGCCGGGACATGGCACATAGAGTTGCCGCACGCCCGCCGGCGAAGTGGCAAAATCGGTGCTCAACGTCCCGTCGTCGTTTTCCGTTACCCTGGCGGTGCAGGCCAGATTGGTCGAGCCGGTGTGGGCGCGCATCCACAGATAAAACGTGCGCCCGGCGGGGTCATACCACACGTGGTCGGGATCGACGAATTGAACGACGTTGCTCTCTAACCAACCGATGGGCGCCATGCTGCGACGGTCGCGGGCATTGTCGGGGGTCAGCGGACCAATGGGCCAAAAAGGCGCCCCCAGCCAATCGGCCTGCTGCAAATGATCGCCGATGACCAGTTCATCGGCCAGAGTCCAGGCCTCGCGCCGGGTGAGGTCGTCATCGACGTTGGCCGACATCAGGATCGGAGCCAGGTCACTGACCGGCCAACCGGCGTGGGTGCGACGCGCGCGTTTCTCCATCACCAAATAGAGGCGGTGGCCGGCATAATGCACGTTACAGGCCGACTGGTGCCATTGTTCATCGTGGGTAAGCGTCACCGGCGCCGACCAGGTTTCACCCCCGTCGGCAGAGCGGATGATGGTCAAATCGCCGGCGTGACCGAGCACGTACAAGAAACGCCCGGCGACAAAGGGACGAGCGTGCATAAAGGGGAAAACGCCGCAGCGACGCCAACTCGATCCCCGGTCGTCCGAGACCAAGATCAGTCCCTGCCAGGCATGGACGCCCTCGCCGCGCAACCCCTTGGGGCCGGGCAAATCGATCACGCCGGGGCCGCCCTGATCCATTGTCGCCACCAACCGCCCGCCGGGCAGCCGGACAATGCCGGGCGTATAGGCATAGATGCGCCCCGGATCGGGCGATTCGTAAACGGTCGTCGATTCGTTTGTCAACAGCACCCGGTGCATAACGCGCCTCCGTCAGTGGGCATTGGAGCGTTTGATCTGCATACGCAGCAAATCGCGTTCGATGCGACGAAAGCCCCAACGTTCAAAAAATTGTCTGGCCTGGTCAAGAGAAGAATGCACGACCACGTCAATGCGCACACACTTTTTGATCCGTGCGCGGTTGCGAGCATAAGCCAGGATCGTCGAACCGACTCCCTGGTGGCGCCACCCCTGCTCGACGGCAAAGTCTTGAAACATTGCATACGGCGCGCCGGCCCAGGTCGACAAATAGTAGCAGATCAACAAACAGCCAAAGATATGGTCTTGCGCCTCGGCGACGACGTATTCGTGGTATTCGCTCTCGATCTGCTGGCGAATGATGTCGAGCATAGTATCCGGCGGAGGCAGCGATTCACCATACATCTCGACCAATGAACGGATCAACGGCAGCAATTGCGACGCATCTTGGGTTGTAGCCAAACGGATGGTTGTGTCGCTCATTTGCATCTCCTTTTTATTCTGCTGGCGAGCAAGCGTTATTTTACCCTTTCGCCTCGCCTGGGTCAAGTGATACCTGGGGGTCAGGGCAATTGCATCTAAATTACATTCCGCCGCCCCCTGACCTCCAAATTGAAATGCTCCCGATACCCGGCGCGTCTTGTTTTCATGTGTTGGATGTTGTATAATGACCCTGCCTCATTTGCCGTTTGAGGCAATTCCAGAGAGAATTGTCCAAGCCTTTCCAGTCCGTTTCAAAGGCAACTTTGTGTCAACAGACCTCAATGCTTGCAAGTTTTGGAACATTTTGAAAACTGGAAAAGCCCGAAAGGAGTTTCTTTTATGCCCGGTATGGAAAACGCACACGCGCTGGTGATCGGCATCGCCAACTATGCCGCGATCAATCCCTTGCCGCCTACCGTGCTCAAAGACGCACAAGACATTTACAACACCTTGATCCACCCCAATTTTGGTGGCTATTTTGCCAACAATGTGCAGCTGCTCCTCGATCGCGACGCAACCGGCGACGCGCTTCGTCTGGCGCTGTCCGGTCTGGCGACGCGCGCCAACCAGGACTCGGTTGTGACCATCTATCTTTCCAGCCACGGTGGGCAGGTCGAGTCCGGCCCGTATGCCGGCGAATACATTTTACCCGTTGACGTAGACTATGCCTCCGACGCCGCCATCGCCCAGACGGCCATCTCGGGCGCCGAGTTTACCGAGGCGCTGCGCCGAATACCGGCGCGCCGGGTGCTGATCTTGTTCGACTGCTGCCATTCCGGCGGCATCGGCCAGCCCAAAGACGCAACCGCGCCGGCGATCAAGGGCGGCCTGCCCGACCACTATTATGACCGGCTCAAGCAGGGCCGAGGGCGGGTCATTCTCGCCTCTTCGCGCTCTGACGAATACTCGTGGGTGCTGCCCGGCGACGAGAACAGCCTCTTTACCAAACAACTCCTCGCCGGCATGCGCGGCGGCATCGCCAGCGACGATGGTATGATTCGCATCTTTGACTTGTTTGAATATCTCCAACCTCACGTGACCGCGTCGCAGCCCAACCAGCACCCCATTTTCAAAGCCGAGATCGAGGAAAATTTTCCCGTTGCGCTTTACCTGGGCGGGCAAAAAGGCGTCACGCCGCGCGACAGCCACGATCAAGGCTTTCGCTACGACGTTTATATCAGTTATGCCGAAAGCAATGACCGCGAGGCGGATTGGGTGTGGGACGTGTTGCTGCCCTACCTGGACAGCGTGGGCTTGAGCGTGGCTACCTCTGACGACGTGCGCGACCCCGGTGTGGCCCGCGTCGCCAGCATCGAACGCGGGATCACCCAATGCAAGCGAACACTGCTCGTCCTCTCGCCCGCTTATCTGGCCGATCAGTGGGGGCAGTTTGAAAACACGATCACCCAGACGATGAGCATCGAGGAAAACCGCGCGCGTATGACGGCGTTGGTCATCCGGCCGCTCGATCCGGGGCAAACGCCGGCGCGCATCGGCCCCAACATTATCGAACACATTGACGCGAGCGAACAAGGCCGGCCGGTCGCCGATTTCAACCGCCTGTTTGGCCGCCGGGGACGAAACTTGCGCCGCCTGATCAAAACCTTGCAAAGCCCGCTGGCGCAACTCCAAGACCTGGGGGTACGCCCCGTCGCCGAAGCGGCCTTGGACCTGTTTATCTCTTTTGGCGTCGACGACGAAACGTGGGTACGCGAACAGCTGCTGCCCCAACTGGTCGCCGAGCGTTTCCGCATCGCCATTTGCGCCGACATTGACTACCCGGACCCAAAAATCCACCCGCTGCCGACCGAACAGGGGATCGGCCAGGCGACACGCACGCTGCTCATCCTCTCGCCGGACTACCTGGATCAAGACTGGCCCGAGGTGCAGCAAGCCATCGCGCAAACACCGGCGTTTCAGGCGGACAAACAACTTGTGCTGCTACAAATCGCCGGCATTGAGGCACTGCCCACCGCGCTTCAAAACATGCGCGTGCTCAACCTGACCGAACCGAGACGGATGCGGCGGGTGATCGGGCGCCTGATCTGGCAGCTGCGCGACCCTTTGCCCTAGCCAGACAGCCATCTCTGGCAGAAAGACAACAACCAAATGGCCTCGAAAAAAGTCTTGTACATTGACGATGATTTGGAAATGTTGGGCTTGATGCGCCTGATCCTGGAAAGCCGGGGATTCCAGGCCCTGACCGCCGGCGGCGGCAATGATGGATTGGCGCTGATCCGCCAGGAACATCCCGACCTGATTCTACTCGACCTCATGATGCCCGATCTGGACGGGTGGCAAGTCTACAGCCAGGTCCGGCACAATCAACAGAGCAAAAACATTCCAATCATCCTGATCACCGCCGTCGCCGACAATATTGACCTGCTGACCAAACGCGATTTCCCCGACATTGTCGCCTATTTCACCAAACCTTTCGAGACCGCCAAACTCGTCAAAACGATCAAGCGCGCGTTAGAAATACACTAATTATCACATTGAGGTTTTGCAGAATGCACCTGAAAAGCGTGACACTCGACGCACAACGATACCCAACCAAAAATTGCTACCCGTTCAATCTCGCCACATTTCACCAAACCAAACAGCTGACCTTTGACACACCGGTCACGCTGTTTATCGGCGAAAACGGCGCCGGCAAATCGACGCTGCTGGAAGCGCTGGCCCGCAAATGCGGCATCCACATCTGGCAGGCCCCCGAGCGGCTGCGCTTTGAGGTCAACCTGTATGAAAACAAATTTTGCGATTACATTGCCATCGAGTGGGCCAACCGCCGCGTGCCGGGGTCATTCTTTGGTTCAGCGATCTTTGGAAACTTTGCCCGGCTATTGGACGAATGGGCCGCCGCCGACCCCGGTCAGCTCGAATACTTTGGCGGCAAATCGCTCATGACCCAGTCGCACGGCCAATCGCTGATGTCATTTTTCCGGGCGCGCTACAAAATCAAAGGGCTGTATTTGCTCGATGAACCGGAAACGGCCCTCTCGCCCAAGAGCCAACTCGAGCTGCTCGATGTGCTGATCAAAATGGGCGGCGCCGGTCACGCCCAGTTTATCATCGCCACCCACTCGCCGATCCTGTTGGCCTGCCCCAACGCGACCATCTATAGCTTTGACCACGTTCCGATCCGGCCCGTCTGCTATGAAGAAACCGATCTGTACCGGATTTACAAAGACTTTATGCACGACCGGCGCAAATACCTGAACGGGCACGCGGGCCGCCAAGACCGCAAAGAAATAAAACACCGGGTAGCACCGTAGATATTCGCAAACATGGGCTGATCTCTGCGTCCCTGGTCAATCCTTTGTTCTTCAGCGGCCGCCTAGACGAACGCGCGTGCAATCAAGACCGCTCCCTGCGCCGGCTCGTCGACCAACACGATCGGCTCCGGCGCAACTCCCCGCGCTTGCATCCGCATGACAAAACGCCCCCGCACCCGGTCAGATCGAAGCAGCACCCCGCCGGCAACACCGCAACGCACCGGGCCTTGCAGCCCGGCCGAACGGCAGGCGGCGACGGCCAGATCGGCCAATTCATCGCCGGCGCGGTCCAAAATGCCCCCCGCGACCTCATCGCCTGCCTGGGCAACCCGGTCGACGACAATCGACAGCTGGGCCAACTTGTGGCGATCGATGTCCGAGTTGTACACGTATCCGACCAGTTCTGGCGGGCGCGTACAGCCGCACACGGACAAAATGGCCGGAGTCAATGCCGTCTTGGCGACGCGCCCATCAAACTCTTTGAGCACGGCGTTCAAAGCCTGACAGGTAATGTCATAGGCGCTGCCCTTGTCACCAATAATGTACCCCCACCCCCCGGCGCGAACACGCTGCCCACTCTTGTTCTGGGCAAACGCAATCGACCCCGTTCCACCGATTGTGACCACCCCCGCCTGACCCGACAACGCGGCGGTCAGGACAAGTTCCGCATCGTTGACGATCTGCGCCCGGCGCGCCAACTGCATCTGCTCACACCACGCCCTCCACACCTCGATCTCGGCCGGCCGGTCGACGCCGGCCGCGCCGATGCACAACACCGCCACCCGGCGCGGCGCGAGTTTGGCCTCGTCAAAAGCGGCATGCACCGCGTCCAAAATGGCCTGGCGCGCGCTCGCCAACCCCACCGAGTGTACGTTGCCCGGCCCGCCAAAACCACGCCCAATCACCCCGCCGTCCGCGTCGGCCAACAAGGCGCAAGTCTTGGTCCCGCCGGCGTCAACGCCAATAATGTAATCCGTCATCACCTATCCCCCTTTCAGGCCTTGCCAGTTCTTAAAATGTCCCAAAACTGGCAAGCACTGATCAAATCGCCTTTGAAACAAACTGGAAAAGCTTGAGCAATTCCATAAATTTGCTTATCTTATGCCAACATTATTCTATGGCCTATGCTAATCAGGGACGATCATTTCTCTGGAATTGCCTTAGCGCCCGTCGCACAAATCCACCGGCCTGCGCCAGCCGTTGCCGCGCCTGCGACGCGCTGACATTGCCCCCCAGCATCACGATCGCCGTTTTGACCTCGCCCTGGCACTGCGCCAGCGCCGACTGCGCTTGCTCAGGCGTCACATCACACGCCTGCGTGACGATCCGCACCGCTCTGATACGCAGCTTGTCATTGGTTGCCTGCACATCGACCATCAAATTGCCGTATGTTTTGCCCAGCCGAATCATACTCGCCGTACTGAGCATATTGAGCACCATCTTTTGCGCCGTTCCGGCCTTCATCCGCGTCGACCCGCCGATCACTTCGGGGCCGACCAATGGGGCAATCATCACATCGACCCGCGTTTGCAGCGCCGAGGGGCGATTGCAGGCCACCCCAACCGTAAACGCGCCGCGACGTTTGGCCTCTTGCACCGCGCCCAGCACAAACGGCGTGCGCCCGCTGGCCGTAATCCCCACCACCGTGTCGATCCCGGTCACATTCTCGGCCGCCACCGCCTGCGCGCCGGCATTGACATCGTCCTCGGCGTACTCGACCGACCGGCGCAGCGCCCGGTCGCCCCCGGCAATGAGACCGCGCACCATCCCGGCCGGGACGCCAAACGTCGGCGGGCATTCAGACGCATCGAGCACGCCCAGCCGCCCAGACGTACCCGCACCGACATAGATCAGACATCCGCCCTGCACAAACCGTTCCACAATGGCGTCGACGGCGCGGGCGATATGCGCCGCCTCGGCCGCGACCGCTCCCGCCACGCGGGCATCCTCCCGGCTAATCGCGCGCACAATCGACAATGTGTCCAGCGCGTCGATATCGACCGTCGCGGCGTTGACCCCCTCGGTCGCCAGGGCATCGATCTCGTTCAAATTCATATCCACCTCCATTCCATCGTCGTATTGTATCGTAACCCCAGGAATCGTGTCAAATCGGCGCGGCAGTCGTTTGCCAAAAACGGCATTCTTTGCTATGCTTGACTGCGCCGAAAAAACAAACAGCGGTTGAACCCGCGTCTGGCGCGCCGTTGGCTGGTCATCCACCTACGTGGACGAGGCCCCGCCGGCGGTGACTTGGTCACAAATTAGAATTGAACAGTCCTGGTCAAGCATCAAATTCTTCAATCCAACTCGAAATTGGAGGCAATATGTTGATCAAACAATTTCTCACCGGTGGCGACCGGAACCTGGGGTATCTCGTTGCCGACGAAACGACGCGCCGCGCGGCGGTCATCGATCCGTCCTATGCGCCGGAAACGATCCATGATTTTGCACGGCAAAACAACTATCAGATCGAATACGTGCTGAACACACACGATCATTGGGACCACACCAACGGCAACGACACAATGAAAAAACTCTGCGCCAAGGCGGCGCTGCTCTTTGGCGACACAGACCCGACGACGGGGATCGCGATCGCCGATGGAGCGAGACTGCCATTGGGCAACCTGGAAATCGTCATCATTCACACCCCTGGGCACACCCATGACGCCATCTGCTTTTACATCGAGGACGCCGTCTCGAACACCCGCGCCGTTTTTACCGGCGACACACTCTTTGTGGGCAAAGTCGGCGGCACCGACCTGGGCGCGGGGGCCAGGGCCGAATACGAATCGCTGCACCACAAACTGCTGGCCCTGCCCGGCGACACCCGCGTCTTGCCGGGGCACAATGTCGGCGTGGCCCTCGAATCGACCATCGCCGGCGAACGCGAGAGCAACCCCTTTCTCACCCAGCCGGACTATGAATCCTTTGTCCAACTCAAAAAGAACTGGGCGGCCTATAAAAAAGAACATGGGATCGACTGATGACCACGGATCGAGACAAACCCTGGTATGAAAACAGCTTTGGCTACGAGTACCTGGCATTGTACGCCCACCGCGACGCCGCCGAAGCACACGCCGCCGTTCAAGCCATCGCCGAACTGGTCGCCCCGCCCCAAAACCAACCCCTGCTCGACCTCTGCTGCGGCGCCGGGCGTCACCTGCTGTCGCTGCGCCAACTGGGCTTTACCAACCTGATCGGACTCGATCTGTCAGCCGAGCTGCTCAATGTCGCCCAACAAAGCCTGAACCGGACCCAGGTGCGGCTGGTTCGCGCGGACATGCGCGACATTCCATTTGCAAACGTCTTTGGCGCCGTGCTCTCGCTCTTTACGTCCTTTGGCTACTTTGAGCGAGACGAGGAAAACCAGGCCGTCTTGGCCGCCGTCTGGCGATCGCTCCAACCGGGCGGCGTATTCCTGATCGACTATCTCAACAGCACGTCGGTAATCGACAACCTGGTCGAACACGACGAAAAAACGCTGCCCGACCGTCACATCTGCAACGTGCGCAGCCTCAGCAGCGACCGCAAACGTGTCACCAAGACCACCACCGTGACTACCACGTCGGGCCAAACACGCACCTTTTACGAATCGGTGCGCCTCTACCCGGAACGAGAAATGATCGCCATGCTGCGGGACGAAAAATTTGTCGAGATCGCCAGCTATGGCTCACTCGACGGGAAATCCTTTGACGCCGCCAACAGCAAGCGGTTGATCTTGCGCGCCCGCAAACCCCAAACCGCCCGCGTTTGATCCAGGGCACTTGCATCTTGACTGGCTGGACGCCAAAACGGCGGTGCAAAAGCCAACAAGCCCATAAAAACGTACCGGCGCTCGATCTGCGCTCGTCCCGGATTGGGCAATCCAGTCCAAAATGGCAAACCCGGTCGTATTCAGCTTGTCCAGCCGCCGGATCTGGCGATCCGGCGGGAACGGCTGCTCCAACCACCCGCAAGGGGCTATGCTACAGACGTCCAAATCGTACTTGGCAAAACAGGCCAAGTACGGTACACTGGGTGGAAACAACAAATGGAAAACACTTGGCGCAGGGGGAAAAAAAATATGCCGATCAAAAAACGTGACCCGTGGGTTGATGTCAAAACCTATCACGGGCTGGCCGCCGACCAGGTCATCTCGGCGCTACAAAAGGAAATTCGACGGGGCCACGTCGAGAACGCCGTCTTGCTGGCTTACGAGATGGTGGTCACCAGTGCGGCGCTGGAAGACTATTTGTGGCAGCGGTTGATGGTCATTTCAGTGGAGGACATTGGTTTTGGCGAGCCGAATGCCCCGGTGATGCTTTATGCCTTGTACCAGATGGTGCGGGGGTTTGACCAGAGTATGGGTGAGCGCAAGCTGTTTGCCGTGCATGCAGTGCGGTATCTGTGCGGGTGCGAGAAGGATCGCTCCAGTGATGAAATGGTAAACTGGGTCATACAGGCTGTAGAGAAGGGAAAAGCAAAAGCGAGGATCCCGGATTATGCCATAGACATGCACACAGCAGAGGGACGGGCGAGGGGCAGAGGAATACGGCATTTCTACGAGCAAGGGGCAAAACTGGAACCAGAGTTGGCTGGCCGCGAGTTGACGTATCGTCAGCGGATCGTAGAGATGCTGGACAAAGGGGAGCTAGAGTAAAAGAGGTCGTACCGGGGGTGTTACCACGGTCTGCGCTGCGGCTGAACTCGCTCCCGGAGGG
>CAYZYE010000038.1:0-24115 GCA_964481205.1 uncultured Anaerolineae bacterium
AAGCGTGATGCGTCAGCGCCATGGGAAACTCGGAATGATGGTTCCAGGCAAGTCTTGCTCTAGTACTAGAAAGGCCCAAACGTCGAGTTCTTGGATAGAACGAGTTGCTTTTTGATATATTTCAGGCGCAAAACGCCCTCCATGACTCGAACCGCGCAACTCCGGACATAATATTATTGTTTGATGTAGGAGGTGTATAAATGAATGTTGATGCTCCCATTGTGGCCGTGACCGTCTACCCCGACCGGGCGCGCGTTACCCGGCGCGGCGCGGTGACACTGCAAACCGGCGCTCATGAACTGTGTATACCCGGTTTGACCCAACTGCTCGATCCCCAATCGGTGCGCGCCGGCGGACAGGGCGCGGCCCGCGTGCGGCTGCTCGGCGTAGATGTGAGAGAAACGTACTATGTCGAAACGCCTTCCGAGCGGGCCGCCGAGTTGGAAGCGCAAATCCAAAGCCTTCAAGACGCCGACCTGGCGCTCGAAGACGAGGACAAGCTGTTGAAAAACCAACTCGAGTTTTTGAAAAACATGACCGCGAACGCCGGCAAAAGTCTGGCCAACGGCATCGGGCGGGGGCGCGCCAAAGTGGCCGACGGCAGCGAAATGCTGAATTTTGTGAGCGCGCAATACGGCCAATTTGCCGGCCGTCGACGCGAAATCGGCATCGAACGACGTAAATTGGCCCAAGAGATCGATGTGTTGCAACAAGAACTGGGTCACATTCAGGGCGCGCGGCCGCGCCAGCGTTACGAGGCGCTGATCGGCATCGAGGTGTTGAGCGAGGGCGATTTCGAGTTTGAACTCGAATACACCACGCGCGGCGGCGCGAGCTGGCAGCCGCTCTACGATCTGCGTCTGCTCACCGGCGCGGACGAACCGCAAGTCGAACTGACCTACCTGGGCGAGGTCCGGCAATCGACCGGCGAGGACTGGCGCGACGTCGATCTGACCCTGTCTACGGCCAGACCATCGGTATCGGCCACAATCCCCGACCTGTCGCCGTGGTACGTGGATGTTTTCCGCCCCCAGCCGCCGCCGGCGCCGAAAATGCTCGCTCGCCGCGCAGCGATGCCTCCGACGATGAGCGCCGGCGCGCTGGCGCCCGACATGGCGATGCCGGTCGAACTCGAAAGGGCAGCGCCGGTGGCCGCAGAAGCGGCCCAGGCCAGCGTCGACACCAGCGGCGCGGCGGTCGCGTTTCACATCCCGCGCCGGGTCGATATTCCTGCCGACAACACGCCGCACAAAACCACCGTTCTGTTGATCCACCTGGCGCCACGGCTCGATTTTGTGGCCGTGCCCAAGTTGTCTGACGAGGTCTACCGCCGGGCGACGATCAAGAACGACACCGAGGTGACGTTGCTGCCCGGCGAGGTCACATTGTTTCACGGCGGCGAGTTTGTCGGACGGGCCACTTTGTCCAAGATCGCGCCGCAACAAGAATTCGAGACCACGCTGGGGATCGATGACCGGATCAAAGTCGAACGTGAAATGGTATTGAACGAGGTGGGCAAGCAATTCATCGGCGACCGGCGCGTGCATCGCTACGCCTACGAGATCGAGGTGCAAAATTGGCAACCTCACCCGGCGACGGTGGTCGTCCAAGATCAGCTGCCGGTGTCGGCCAACGAAGAGATCAAAATCAAGGATGAAGGCGCCGCGCCAGAGCCAACGCAGCGCAGCGAGCAGCAAGAACTCGAGTGGACGCTGGCGCTAGAGCCGGGGCAAAAGCAAAAAATTCGCTTCGAGTTCACGGTCGCTGCGCCGCGCAGCCGGATGTTGACCGGGCTGCCGCAGCATTAAAGCCGCAGGTTGGCAATGTTTCAAGCTGTTTTTTGATCGATAATGGTTTTGAAAAAAGGGCGTTTCAAGGTCAAGCCTTTTTTTTCAAGGGACCTGGTAATGTGTACGCAACGCGGCGCGCCTCTATCGACGCGCCGCGTTGCGGCGAAAATCCGGTTTTGGCGGTGAGATTATGAATGAATTTGGCTTTGACCCTGCTTTTCGGAATGAACGCATTGTGTTTGGGGCGCAAAGGCCCGGCTATCCCGCCAAACGGGTGTCCGCAAACCAGGTTCGAGCCTGGATATCGTTCATGAAAAAAAGTGGAATCAAGCGCGTCTGCTGCCTTTTGGCGCCGGTGCAGTTGGACGATTATGAGCAAGACCTGCTGGGCGCGTACCATCGTGCATTTGGCCGGAACAAGGTTTGCTGGGCGCCGATCCAGGATTTTCATCTGGTCGATCAGACCACATTGTCCGCCAAAATTCTCCCCTTTCTCGCCGACGCCGAGGCCAAACAAGAACCGGTTGTGGTACATTGTTCCGGCGGTCTCGGACGCACGGGCCATGTTCTCGCGGCCTGGCTGGTTTGGGGGCGGCGGTTAGCGGTCGATGAGGCGCTGTCAGGCGTCCAGTCGATGGGGCGAGAACCTCTTGAAGCGGTTCTCGGTGGCAATGCGACGGAGGCGCAGCTGTACGCGCTGCTCGAAAAATGCCGCGCAGACGACGTTTGACGATCGCGGGTGGGGTCTTGTTTCACCGGCTCGAGTTTACACATCGACCACGCACTGCACCACATAACATCCTTTTTCAGAGCAATAGCCATAGCCCAGTCCCGAATAGGTGGCCGCTTTGACTTCGGTGTAAATCTCGTGGCGGTCCAGCGCCAGCGGCTCGCCGCAGACCGTTCCGGTCAAGACCCAGCCGTCGGCGCGCTGTTCCAGGTCGATCACCTGGGCAGAGACAAACAGCGCGCCGTGGATCTCGCGCTGGTAAAGCAGCTCGTTGAGCCACTCGACAAACAACGCGCCGATGTCGGGCGCGGTGCAGCGTTGCGTCCATGTCTGGGTGCAGCGAACGGTATCCAGGTTGGCGATCGCCGCCAACATTGCTTGCGCGCCGGCGCTCAACGCTTCCTGCGGCGTTTCTCCCATCCCGCGAATTCCCAGGTCGGCCTGGTGATCCAGATATTCATACGGCATCGTTCTGCTCCATATAGCCAGGGCGCCCGCATTGGCATAATTCCCGAACCTGGTATAATATGAGGGTGTTTCAAATAGTTTGGGCGTTCGTGGCATCACAGCGGTTGAAACCGCGCCTGACGAGCCGTTGGCTGGTCGTCCACGCAGGCGGGACGCCCGGCTTGTGCCCGCCAGCGGTGACTTGGGTCACAAAGTTGAACAGCCCTACCCTATAATAGTGAGAGACGAGAAAAAATGCAAACCACGAGGAACACATGACGACAAGCGCATCTCCGCCCGGCCAGGAAAATCCGCCTGTGCCTCGCGCAGGCAAAAACTTGACCGGAAAACAGTGGCTCGTGGTTGGGGCGATGGGCGCGACGTTGTTCGTGTTGGTGGCGGCGACTGTTCTGGTGTTGTGGCTTTCCGGTCGCCCGGCGGCCGGCGTGTCGATTGCGCCGCCGCCGAGCGCGAGCGCAGCGACGGCCACGCCAACGCCCACGCCAACGGCCACGCCGGCGCGCCCAATCTATGTCCCAGACGCCGTACCGACGCCGGAAGGGCTTTATTGGCCGCCCGAACCGCAGCTGTTGTCTATGCCCAATGCGCCCGGCGATTTGATCTGGTGGGACGCTCGATTTTTGTATCGCCAGCCGATTTTGCTGGATGTCGTGGCCCAAGAGGCCCCCGCCGGAACGTGGGCGCAGCTCTTGTTCGATGGGCGCGATCAGCAGCGTGCCGGCCAGATGCGAGACGACGGCGCAGACCTGCGCGTGGTCATTTGGGATGGCCGCAACTGGTGGGAAATTCCGCGCCGGGCGCAGCCGCGTCATGACAAGCGTGGCTGGCAAATCTTGTTTCACATCCAGTCGCCGGAAATCGCCGCCCAAGGCGGATATTACCTCTATTATGGCAACCCGTTCGCTGCGCCGCCGCCTGCGGCCATAGATGCGCCCGAAAACTCGCGCTTGCTGCTGACCCTGGGGCAGCAAGAGAGCGTCGAGTGGGGGCCGGAAATCACCTGGAGCGCCCATGCCACCGCCACGCAGACGCTTGTCTCGCCTGATGGGCGGATCGTGATCGAGTGCCCGCCCGGCGCGCTGGACAAAAACGTCCGCGTGCGGCTGCGCACGGCGCCGTTCTCCGAAAGCGATCACAACCGGCCATTGCCCGACTTTGAACTGCACGTCGATCCTCCGCCGCACCCCACGGACTGGAGCAACGTCGTTCGCTGGTCGCCGCCGCTGCGGGTGATCATCAATTGGGCCGGGCTGGCGGTCGATGTCCGTGATCTGCGGGGGCGCATCCACTTTGAATACGATATGAACAGCGGCGCATGGTACAGTGTGCCGATCGAATTCGATGAACGCACCGGCCAGACGCGATTGACGACCGAACAGCCCTAAAGGAGCCTGGGATGCCGATGAATTTACGGGTAGGCGACGCGGTGCGCCTGCGCAAGCCGCACCCCTGCGGGGGCTTTGAATGGGACATTGTGCGCATTGGCGCCGACATTGGGTTGAAATGTCGCACCTGCGGGCGGCGCATCCTGGTTCCCCGTTCCAAGATCGAAAAACGGATCAAAACGATCCTTGCCGCCGATCAAGACTGAGTCTGGGGGAAGTTTGAAAATCAACCTATCCATCTCTTGGGCCAAACAAATCATCGCCGGGCTTGTCCTCTTGCTGGCCGGTTGTCTGAGCCAAAGACTGACGGCTGAACAAATTGTGTACAATGCCCAACAAACAATGTCCGGTATGGGCGCCTGCCACACGATCTTGAATATCGACATCGACACAGAGATGATCAAAGATTCGCTCACCGTCGAGTTGTGGGAAAAACAAGGCACGCACCTCAAAATCCGGGTCCTGGACGCCAGCACTGCCCAGCTGCGGGGCATCGCCTTTGCCACCGACGGTCGTTCCAGTGTCTCCTATACGCCCCACACCAACACGGCCATCGTTGGCCCGGCCGATATTGTCCACATGCCCCAGGTCATCGAAAACCCAGTCCTGGCCCGGCGACAGTGGCTGCAAAGCGCCGATCTCGCCAAAACGCAACTGTTGGCCCGGGTGCGAGAACAGGGGTTGGTCGTTTACAAGGTCGAAATCCCGCTCGGCCAGGAGGGGCGCGCGCAATACACCATCGACGCCCGGCAGTGGTGGATCCGGCAGGTCGAATACAATGATCAACACCTGGGCGCCGGCGTCGTCCGCCTGGACACGCAACAGTGCTTTGCCGACCTGGATGACGCCTTGTTTACCCTCGATATTCCTGATGGTGCAACGCTGGACGAGGTCGAGATCAAGGAAAACCGCCCGCTGACGATCCAGGAAGCGCAAACCCGGGTGGGTTTTCGGTTGCGTGAGCCTCGCTATCTTCCACCGGACACCCAATTTTTCGCCGCCTACCAACTTGACAAGAATATGGCATTGATTTACACTGGCGCGTATGCGTTCACGCTTGTCCAGGGGCCAAAAATTGGCGCGGTGCCGCAGCAAGACGTAACGCTCATCCCGCTGCGTGGACGGCAGGCTACGTTGGTGCAGCAGCCCGATTACGGCGGCATTGTGGTCACGTGGAGCGAGGACGATTTACAATTTTCAATTGCCGGCTCGTTGAATTTGAACGAAATATTACAGATTGCCGAGTCGCTTGAATAAACCCGAGGACAGGTTGTGGACTGGCAGATCATTGGTTCTCGATTAGCCCCAATTCTAACGCTTTTATTTGGCGCGAGTATGCTCGGCAGCCTGGGCAGCCTCTACCAGGTGCGCCGAACGGCAAAATCGACCCACTTTGGCTTTGTCCGCGAACAATCGGAAATTCGCGCCAAACGACTGCTCATCTTGTTGGTGCTCTTGCTCGTCTTGACGATTGCCAGCGGCGCGTTGTGGGGCGTCTCGGCGCAAAGGCCGGAGCTGCTGCCCACGCCCGTCCCGACCCAAACCCCCACCCTCCTGCCATCGCCGACGCCGCGCACGCCCACGGCAACATTGACGCCCACCGCCACACCGACGATCACACCAACGCCGACCGAAACCCCCATTCCTGTGGACGCCAACCTGCCATCGGCCTTGCTGACGCCTTTTCCTGCCCGCGCCGTCACCCCCGGCGACGATGCCGCGCTGATCGAACTGATCCTCGCGGCCGGCGAGCAAGGCGGCCGGCCGGTCAATCCCGGCGTCACCTTTGCGGCTCAAACCGAACAGGTCTATGCCTTTTTCACCTTTGATGGTATGGCTCGCAACGCGCCCTGGGTACATGCCTGGTATATCGAAACGGACGGCCAAATGGTTGAATACTGGAGTTCTGCCGAACTGTGGAACTATGGCGGCGCGCGCGGTCTGGTGTGGCGCTATATCAACGTCCGCCCCGGCAAATACGAGCTGCACATCTATATCGACCACCGCTTGCAACAAAAAATACCCTTTACGGTGCAAAATGGAGAGTGACGGCCAGGAAATGAAAATCGCCCTTGTCCACGACTGGCTGAACCAGGTCGGGGGCGCCGAAGGGGTGTTGGAAAATTTGGTCGATCTCTATGCCCGCGCGCCGATCTATACCAGCATCTATGCGCCCCGGTCGATGCCTGACTTTTATCGCCGCTGGGATATTCGCACCACCTGGATGAACAAGCTGCCTCTGGTCAAGCGCCGCCATCAGCCCTTTTTACCCCTTTACCCCCTGGCCTTTGAAAGCCTGGACCTGAGCGAGCACGAGGTTGTGCTTTCCAACAAAAGCGGCTTTTGCCACGGGGTCGTCACCCCGCCGGAGACCTTGCACATTTGCTACTGCCTCACTCCAACCCGCTATGTGTGGCGCTATCACGATTACGCGGCGCGAGAGGGCATTGGCAAAACGGCGCGTGTACTGCTGACCCCGTTTTTGACCTGTTTGCGAATCTGGGATCGCCTCGCCGCCGACCGCGTCGACCATTTTGTTGCCATCTCGACCGAGGTTCAGCGGCGGATCAAAAAATATTACCGCCGCGAGTCCGAAATCATCTATCCGCCGGTCGACACGCAGCGTTTTGCGCCGTCGGCCGGCTATGACGACTATTTCCTGATCGTGGGGCGACTGGTGCCCTACAAGCGCATCGATCTGGCCGTGCAGGCCTGTAGCAAATTGGGGCTGCGCCTCCAAGTCGGCAGCACCGGGCGCGACATGGCGCGGCTCAAAGCGCTGGCCGGGCCGACGGTCGAATTCTTGGGCCGCGTGCCCGACGAGCAACTGCCCACCCTGTTGGCGCGCTGCCGCGCCTTTTTATTCCCCGGCGCAGAGGATTTTGGCATCGCTCCGGTCGAGGCGATGGCCGCCGGGCGACCGGTGATCGCCTATGCCAGCGGCGGCGCGCTGGACACGGTGATCGAGGGGCGGACGGGGACGTTCTTTGACGAACAAACGGTCGAGGCTTTGAGCGATGCTTTGCGGCGCTTTGACCCCGACAGCTATGATCCGGCCGTCATTCGCCGCCACGCCGAGCAGTTTGACGCGGCGATTTTCAAGCAGAAAATACAACATTACGTTATGAAAAAACTCGAGGAGCATCGAACGTGGAACTGATCCAATACTGGACGATTGTGCGCAAACGCTGGTGGCTGCCCACGGCGCTCTTGCTCGTCGTTGGCGTCGTCGTCGCCGCAACCTATCGAGCGCCGCCGCAAATGTACGCCGCGTCGTTCAAGTTCAATGTGGGACTCAAGCCGGTGCCGCAGCCCGGCGCGCAGTACACAGACGTTCCGTTGGAAACCTGGCAGGCCTCCGAATACCTGATGGATGACCTGGCCTCGGCCGTGCGCGGCGCAGACTATGCCCGGCGCGTCGCGCAGCAATTCAACCAGGACAACGTCAACCTGGCCGGCGCGATTGGCGCAGCGACCGACCACCGCGTGCTGACCGTGTCGATCACCTGGGCCGACGCGGCGCAACTTGCCGGCATTGCCAACGCCGCCGTCGCCGTGCTTCAAGAACAGGCCGGCGAACTGGTCGGCCCATTGGGCGAATCGCAGCCGGTGCTGCCGCTGATCGATCCGCCGGTCGTCGTCCCGGTTGGGCGCAGCCTCAAAGACAAACTCGACATCCCCATCCGCCTCGGCCTGGCTCTGGCGATGGGCGTCGCCGGCGCGTTCTTGCTCGATTACCTGGACACCACCGTCCGCGACCGGACCGAGTTGGAAAACATTGGCGTCTCGGTGCTGGCCGAGATTCCCGCTCATAGACAAGTTTTGAGGCGCAGGGTAGGTTGGGAGAGGTAGACAATGCGTGCGGTAGACATTATCATCAAAAAACGGGACGGGCAAGAGCTGTCCCGCCAAGAAATTGATTTTTTCATCCGTGGTTACACGCGCGGCGACATTCCCGACTATCAGGCTTCGGCGTGGACGATGGCGGTGCTGCTCAAGGGAATGACGCGAGCAGAGACGATTCATCTGACCACGAGTATGGCCGCGTCGGGGGAAATGCTTGATCTGCACGACGTGGCCCCGCTGGTCGTCGACAAGCACTCGACCGGCGGTGTGGGCGACAAGACCACGCTGGTCGTTGCGCCGCTGGTGGCGGCCTGCGGCCTGCCGGTGGGCAAAATGAGCGGCCGGGGGCTGGGTTTCAGCGGCGGCACGCTCGACAAGTTGGAGGCCATTCCCGGCTGCCGGGTCTCGCTCACCAGGGCGCAGTTCAAGGCCCAACTGCGCGAGATCGGCCTTGTCGTCGCCGGGCAGACCGGGGCGCTGGCGCCGGCAGACGGCAAATTGTACGCGCTGCGCGACGTGACCGGCACGGTGCCGTCTTGGCCGTTGATCGCCAGCTCGATCATGAGCAAAAAGATCGCCGCCGGGGCCGACGCCATCGTGCTCGATGTCAAAATGGGACGCGGCGCTTTTATGAAGACGTTGGCGGAAGCGCAGGCTTTGGCGCGCATCATGGTCGATATCGGCCACGGCGTCGGGCGGCGCGTGTCGGCGGTGCTGTCGGACATGAACCAGCCTTTGGGGCTGGCGGTCGGCAACGCGCTAGAGACGGTCGAGGCGATCGACACGTTGCGCGGGCGCGGCCCGGCCGATTTTGTGGAGCACTGTCTGGCGATTGCCGAACAGATGTTGATCTTGGGCGAAAAGGCCGCCACGGTCGAGCAGGCGCGCGGGCTGCTGGTCGACGCGCTGCATAGTGGCCGGGCGATGGGTAAATTTTTGGCCTGGATTGCGGCGCAAGGCGGCGACGTCGCGTTGCTGCGCGACCCGCCGGCGCTCGAAAAGGCGCGCATCGTCTGCCCGGTTGCCGCGCCGCGTTCGGGCGTCATTGCCGGCATCGACGCGATGAAGGTGGGGTGGACGGCGGTCAACTTGGGCGCCGGGCGGCTTGAAAAAGGCGCTTCAATCGATCACGCGGTGGGGGTGGTCCTGGCGGCCAAAGTAGGCCAAGAGGTCAAGGCCGGGGAGACCTTGTTTACCGTTCACGCCAACGATGAGGCGCGGCTAAAGGACGCCAAAAGGCAGTTGTTGGCCGCCTACAGTTGGGCCGATGATCGCGTCGAGCCGCCGCCGTTGGTGTACCAGGTGATCCGGTAACGAGCTAAAAGCGTGCGGTTTTCTAGTCCAGTTCGTCAATGATGCCGTTTTTTCGTGCTTGCTCCATACTCAGGCCGCCAAAGCCCTGATCGGTCTCGGCCACAAGTTCATCCCAATCCATCGCGGCGTCGAGGTCCCAATCAATGTCGTCAATCTCGACCTGTTCGGCTGTGGCGGTTTCTCCGGTTGGCGGCGCTTGATCCGGCGGCGATGGGACGATTTCGGGCGCGACAACTCCTTGCTTTTGCGCCGCTTCCAGGCTCAATCCCCCAAAGCCCTGGTCGGTCTCGGCGACCAGGGCGTCCCAATCCAACTCGGTATCGACGTCCCAATCGAGATCGTCAATGGAAACATCTGGTTCGGTTTCCAAAACGGGCGGTTCGGGCTGCGCCTTGGCCGGCGCGGGTGTTTTGGACGGGGAGGGTTTCTTGGCCGGTTTGGGCGTCGTCGCCGCCGTTTGCGCTTTGGCTCTGGCCGGCGTGCCTGGTCGCCGCCCCCGGCGTCTGCGAGGTTCGGTGGGCAGGTATTGATCGAGCATTGCCATCAACTCGTCCTTGACGCTCATTCCTTCATCGACTGCTTCCCCTTCTCTGGCTTCCAGCGCCAGAGCCAGCCCCTCGACGGCGTCCCGCAAATAGTACCAGACCTGCCCCTCTTTGACCGCCGGGCCAAAGATGACAGATACAAAGAGCGATTTGTCGATTCTATAGGTGCAAACATTGTACGTGTCGGCGCCAAAGTAGCTTTGCTTGATCTCGGTTTCGGCGTTCAAATCTTGGGCCATTTGCTGACCCACGTGTTGTTGGGCGGTCATCAATGCCTGGCTCAACCCGATGACCTCGAGATCGGATTCGATCGCGTCGCTGGCGAGGGTGACGCCGCTGTGGTGGATGAGCAGGGCAATGTTGGCGCCGGTCATCATGCGCAGCGAGGAGAGCTGCTTGCGCACCGCTCGCTGCTGCGCGGCCGACAGGGCGACGGCGGCTGTGTCCGGCTCGGTTTTGGGGGGCGCGATCGCCGCTTGGACAATGCGGCGAAACTCGGAGATGATAAAGGGCTTGGTCAAATAGGCATATACATCCAATTCTTGCGCGCGCTCGGCCAAATCGGCCGAGTTGTAGGCCGTCATCACCACCGTTTTGGCTTCGGGCGAAATGTTGTTCAATACTTGCAGCAGTTCCAGGCCGCTCAACCCCGACATTTTGACATCGGTGATCACCAGATCGAACGCTTTGGCGCGTGTTTGAAACCTGCGCACGTGCGCCATAGCTTCGTCGACATTTTTGGCCGTTTTCACATCATAGGTATCAGACAGGTCTCGCACCGCCTGGGCCAACAATTCGCACAATTCCAGGTCATCTTCGACGATCAAGACGTATCTTTGCGCTTCCGCCATTTCGCCCTCTCTAATCAGCTTTGTATCATCGGGAACTGTTCACATTATACCAAAGACAAGTTACCACGTCAACGCCAATATGGAGAGGGGTTGGCCCAAAGAGCCGGCGCTGGATAGTGTGGTGGTGGAATGGGGATTCCGCCACCACAAAATGGTGATTCCGTCGCCATGTTTCTGGTTTGTCCAATTCGTAGCCTCGGAATCCCTATTCCGAGGCCCGGTTTCGCCCCAAAAGTGAAATATATCCCGCGATGCCGCCATCTTTGTACGTGCATAGAGATTGTGTTATAATACTGGAAACACCTTACGTTGAGTCGTGTGAGGAGGAGTGGATGGTTTCCCAAGATGCAGCCCTCATTCAAAATAAAATGATTGGCGTTGCTTTGCGCAATGCCAGGCTACAGGCCAATAAAGAGATCGACGAGTGTGCCGAGGTACTGTCGTGTCCGGCCGAGTTGATCGTCCAGGCCGAACAGGGGCAGGCGAGTTTGACTTTGCCGCAGATCGAGGTGTTGGCGCATTTGTTGAACACGCCGCTCGAATATATGCTGGGCGACAAGGTTTTGACCCAGGAGGATGCGCCGGACGTCGCGTTGCCTTATCACAATGTGATGACGATTCGCCGCAAGATCATTGGCGTGATCCTTCGTCAGGCGCGGCTAGAGTTGGGGCGAACGCTCGATGATGTGGCTGCGCCATTTGGGTATACGCCTGAGCATTTGGCGCGCATCGAGTTGGGCGAAGAACCGCTTACGCTGGTCGAACTGCGTGCGTTGGCTGGACATTTGAACATTTCATTTGAGGATTTTATTGCCCAGGATATTATTCCCTTGACCGCGGCCGAACGGGACGCCCGTGACTTGCAACGCCTGGCCCACCTCCCGGCCGACGTGCGTGACTTTGTCCTCAAGCCGATCAATACGCCATATTTGCAGGTGGCGATGAATTTGAGCAGCATGCCCGCCGAGGCTTTGCGTCAAATTGCCTCCGGGCTTCTCGAAATCACATACTAGACCAAACCAAGGAGTGACGAGATGGAAGAGCAGATCGCAAATTTGGACGAGCAAGCGGAACAACCTGTGACCGACGAGATGCAGTCCCGCGTCGATGAGGGGCGCCTTTGTTATCGTCAGGGCGAGTACGAGGAGGCCTTGTCGCACCTGCAAGCCGCGTATCAACATTATCAGGCCAAAGGCAGGCAAGAGCAGGTTGCCGAGATGGTGAACGACATTGGTGTGATTTATACCGTCTTGCGGCAGTGGTCAGAGGCGGAAAAATCGCTCAACGAAGCGCATCATTTGTTTACACAGTTGCAGGATTATAACGGCGAGGCGCAGACACTTGGCAATCTGGGAAGTATGTTTCGCGCCAGGGGTGATCTCAAACAGGCGGCGGCGAACTTGCAGCTTGCGGCAGACCGGTTTCACCTGGTCGGCGACGATGAGCGCCGGGGGATGACGCTCAAGGTATTGAGTATGGTTCGGCTCAGCCAGTTCCGTCTTTTACAGGCTTTGGCCGCGTATGACGCCGCGCTGGCTTGCCATCCCAACCCTTCGGCCTGGATCAAGTTCTTGCGCCGGATCATTTCCATTCCACTGCGGATGGTTTCGGGCTAGTTGGTTGGTGGTTGGTTGACAACAGAAAAAGCCCCACGGTTTCATCCTTTGAGACCGTAGGGCTTTTTTTTATCAAGGCGTTATGCGCCGACTGTTTCGCGGCGGTCTGACAAGCCTTTTTCAATTACGGCCAGAATCTTGTCCGTATCGTCGAACGGTTTGACCAGATAGTCATAGCCATCGTACTTGATCACCTTGATCGCCGTTTCCAGCGATGCAAAGCCGGTCATCACCACAAAGACAATGTTGGGGTCGATCTCTTTGACGTTGCGGAGCAGCTCCAGCCCGTCCATACCGGGCATCCGAATGTCGGCCAGAACCAGCTGAAATGACTCGGCCGGCGTTTTTCCTTTCAACTTTTGCAGCGCCTCGATGCCGCTGTTGGCATAATCCACCTGATAACCTTCGCCTTCGAGCAGATAGCGCAAAAATTCGCACATTCCCACTTCGTCATCGACCACCATAATGCGGGCTTTGTCGGTCATTTCCCGTTCCCTCCCACAGATAAAACAGGCTAGTTTGACTCTTTGGTCTCTTGCTTGGCCGCGGCGATGATCTCTTGAGCCAAATGGCTGGGTACATTTTCATAAAACGCGATCTTCATCGTGTACAAGCCGCGTCCCTGGGTCAGCGCTCGTAGTTCGGTAGAATAGCGCTGCATTTCGGCCAGCGGCACTTGCGCCTTGACAATGCTGCGTCCATGTTGCTGATCCATGCCCATGACGCGGCCTCGACGAGTGTTCATATCGCTCAACACGTCTCCCATATATTCTTCGGGGACGGTGACGGTCACGTCGCAAATTGGCTCTCGCAGAACCGGGCCGGCTTGCATAAAGGCCTGCTTGAACGCCTCGCGCCCGGCAATTTGAAAGGCAATGTCTTTGGAATCGACGGGGTGTTCCTTGCCGTCGGTGACGGCGACAAACACGTCGTTGATGGGATAGCCGGCGATGACGCCATGTTCCATCACGCTCTTGATCCCTTTTTCAATCGAGGGGCGGAACGACTGCGAGACCGCGCCGCCAAAGACCTCCCATTCGTAGACCAGTCCCTCGCCTTCCTTGACCGGTTCCAGACGCAAGGTCACTTGGGCAAATTGTCCCGCGCCGCCGGTTTGTTTTTTGTGGCGGTACGTTGTTTCCGCTTTGCGGGTAATGTTTTCGCGGTAGGGCACTTTGGGAATCGAGGTGACAACCTGGACGCCAAATTTGCGTTTGAGCCGGCGGCAGCCGATGTCAATATGCGCGTCGCCCATACCGCTCAAAATCGTCTGGCGTGTCGTCGATTCGGTATGCCATTCAAAAGTCGGGTCTTCTTCGACCAGGCGCGAGAGCGCCGTGCCCATCTTGGCCGAGTCTGCTTTGGTCTTGGGGGCGACGGCCACCGAATAGATGGGGTTGGGGTATTGAGGCGCGGTCAATTTGACTTGATGCCCACGGTCGCACAAGGTGTGCCCGGTCATCGTGTCGGACAGTTTGGTGACCACGCCAATGTCGCCGGCGACAACGTGGGCGACGGGGATTTGCTCTTTGCCGCGCGGGATGGCAAGCTGACCAAGGCGTTCTTCATTGCGTGCGTCTGTGTTGTAGGCGCGTGAGTCAGAGTTCAATTGGCCGCTGTAGACGCGGAAATAGCTCAATTTGCCATAGGGGTTGACGGTTGATTTAAAGATCAGGACGGCCAGAGGCGCGGACAGGTCGGTTTGCAGTTCTTCTTGTTCGCCCGTTGCCTGGTTGATGGCGATCGTTGTCGCTGCCGGCGCGGGCATATAGTTGGCGATCGCGTCCAGGGTGGCCTGGATGCCGATGCCGGCGACGCCGGACGCGCACAATACCGGTACGATGCTTCGCGCGGCTACGCTGGCCTTGATCCCGTCGATGATTTCTTGCTCGTCGAGTTCCTGTCCGTCCAGGTATTTCATGATCAATTCGTCGTCGCTTTCGGCTGCGGCTTCGACCAGCTGCATCCGCGCTTCTTCGGCCTGGTCGGCCATATCGGCGGGAATGTCTGCTTCCTTGCCGTCGGCGCCGATCCGGGCTTTCATCTTGACAATGTCGACGACGCCGGCAAAACCCGACTGGCTGCCGATGGGCAGTAGCAAGGGAACAAAGTTGGCTTCAAATTGTTCGTTCAGCGAGTTCAGCGCGCGTTCAAAACTGGCGTTTTCTCGATCCATCTTGTTGATCACGACCATCCGGCCCAGATTGTATTCATCCGCATAGTGCCAGGTCAGTTCGGTGCCGACCTCGGCGCCGGCCACGGAATCGACCAGGAAAAGCGCGCTGTCGGCAACACAGATCGCCTGACGGATTTCGCCGATAAAGTCAAAGGTGCCCGGCGTGTCCAGGATGTTTATTTTGCGATTTTTCCATTCTACGGGGACGATCGCCGTGCTGAGTGAAATTTGGCGTTCGATTTCCTCTTCGTCAAAGTCGGCAACGGTGTTTCCATTTTCCACGCGCCCGGCGCGGCTGATTGCCCCAGAAGCGAACAACATCGACTCGGTCAACGAGGTTTTGCCCGCGCCGCCATGTGACAACAAGACCACATTGCACAGTTGTTCGGTTTTATAGTCTTTCACAGAATGCCCTCCTAATTAGAGTCAACAAGACGAACGCCATGACCAACCCCCTGACACGGCGTGCCGGAATTTGGGAGATCAGGCGCTGGACGCACTCAAAGAGTTTGTTTCCAAACCCATCTTGCATATTGTATTCAGATTGTGTGATATGTCAAGGCTGTTGTGCAGGCAGGGCAATTGCATCTAAATTATTTGGGCATGTTTCAAATGGATTGGGCGTCCGTGGCATCGCCCTTTGTGGGTGGAGCAGCTGCTCCCGCCGGATCGCCAGATCCGGCGGCTGAACAAGCTGAACACGACCGGGTTCGCCATTTTGGGCCTGGATTTGGCAATCCAGGCCGAGCGCAAAGCGAGCGCCGGGCGGTTTTCATCCGGCTTGATCGAGATGCCGGGCCAGCAACGTGGTGGTATCCAGCAGCAGGCTTGGCTTGAGCCGTTCCAGCTCGGGGCGTTCGCCAAATCCGCACAGCACGGCCACGGTCAAGGCCCCGGCCCGCTTTCCGGCCTGGATGTCCACCGTCGTGTCTCCAACCATGACACATTGTTTTGGACTGCATCCCAGCTGCCGCGCGGCATAGCGAATGGGTTCGGGGTGCGGTTTGAGTCGCCTGACATCCTGGCGCGTGACGATGACATCAAATGTGTCTTGCAAACCAAACTTGACCAGGAACTGGTGCGCATCGTCCCGGTTGCGTGTGGTGACAATGCCCAGTTGATGCGTTTTGGACAATTCTTTGATCAATTCAACCGTGCCATCGACGCAGACGTAACGCTGCGGCGCTTGTTGCGCAGATGCCTTGCGCAGCCATTCGCTCATCGAGAACAGCGCCGCGTCTAACCCCAGCATATCCAAAATGGTGATCGCCAGGTTGATCGGCGTCTCCAAAAACATGATCAGCCGCCGCGCCAGACGATTGCTGTCGTATATCTTGTCCACAAACGCCGCCGGTCGCAGCCGTGTTGCCCATTGCTCGACCGTCATATCGTCGCTGTCGAGCAGCGTACCATCCAGATCGAACAAAAAAGCCTGTATGTCTCGCTCCCGGAGCAATTGGGCAAACGGCGGCGGCGGGGGAAAGGGATCGATGTCGGCCAACTTGCAGTACAAATAATGGACAATGTCGCGCAGGCTGGCCAAAACCGGCGCCGCCAGAAACACGCCCAGGATGTTGGCCAGCGTCGCCCCGGCCAGCACGCCGATGATGATGATGAGCGGATGCAAATTGAGCGTCGCGCCAATGATCCGGGGCACGAGCAAATTGTTTTCCAGGCTTTGAATGAGCCAATAAATGCCGGCGACAAGGAGCGCAAAGCCCCAATTGGGCAGATTGATGTACATCGATCCTTGAACCAGCGCGATCAAGACCGCCGGTATCGCCGCCAAAAAAGGCCCAAAACTGGGGATGACTTCCAGGATGCCGGCCACGATGCCCAGCGCGAGGCTATATTGTGTGCCGACCGCCGTCATCGCCAGCCAGGTCATCGTCCCAATGGTGAAACAAAGGATGATCTGCCCGCGCAAAAACGCATTCCACGTCTTGTTGATCCGCTGCCCCAACTGGGCGATTTCCTGGCGATAAGCCGGAGGCGCCACGTGCAACATGGCCGAGCCAATGCGGTCGGCGTCGGCAATCATGTAAAAGGCCACGATGGCGATAAACATCATCCAACCCACGCCAGTGACCACCGTCGTGGCCACAGAAACCGCGCCGCCGGCCACCGTCGATACCGTGTCTTGAAGCAGGTTGATGATCTGTTGAAAGTCAAACGTCGGAATGTCGATTTCGGGCAAAACGAATACATAGCCGGCAAAGGCGATCTCCATCGCGTTAAACTGTTCGATCCAGCCGATGGCGTGGTTGACAATACTCGTGAAATTCAACTCTAAATTGTTGATCTCGTCGACGATTGCCGTCACCGAGATCGCCGGCGCCACGGCCAACAAGGCGATGCCCAAGAGATAGAGCAGCCCGGTGGCCCATCCACGGCTGATGTGCAAGACCCTGGACAGCCAGCCCACAACCGGGGCCAAAATGTAGGCCAACAATGCCGCGATGATCACCGGAGGCAGCAAGGCTCGAAACAGGTAAATGAACAACCCGGCCAGCACCACCAGCGTGGCGCCAACGAGCTGCTTGGTTGTATGGTTCCACTGCGGTATGTTGCGTAAATCATTCATCATATACACCAACCCCCACTTGCATTTCCAGAAAAATAACTGGCCCACGTTGCTCTCGCCGGATTGCCAAATCCGGCGAATTGCGGGCCCAAAAAGCCTGGATTTGGCAATCCAAGCCGGGCAGGCTGTGATAACTTTTCTGGAACTTTTACTCTGCCGGTTGTTCCGCCTCGGTTTCGATCGTTTCCTCCAATATCTCGGCCGCCCGATCGCGATTTCGCAATCGCTTGAGCAGCCCCGGAGAGCGAATGCGCTCCCACAACTGTTTGCGGAAACGATCGGCGGTTTGCTTCCATTCTTGAGCCGACCCGATTCCGCCGTGCGTCCAATACTCGCGCGCGGCCAGCCCCAACGCCGCCGTGGTCACGGCGGCGTACAATCCGCTGCTCAACCAATTGGCGATCGGGATCGGCACCAATTTGAGCAGCTGCCGGAACCCCTCGCGCAGCCCCGCGCCGCCGCCGAGCGTCAGCAGCACCTCTTTGGCGCGCTTCCAGCTGACCTCTTGACCGAACACGCGCCCCAGTTGCAGCACCAGGCCGACCTGGATCGCGGTCAGGGGAAAAAAATCGGCGACGGGCAGCGGTGTGCTGCCGACCGCAAAGGCCGAAACCGCCGCGCCGGCGATATAGCGCGCCGCAATTTGACGCCGGTACTGGGGCGCCAATTCGCTCACCGTCGCCAGCAAGCCGGGATTCAAGCGGATCAGGGAGAAAACGATCTGCTCCATATTGGCGCCTTTGAGCGCCGAAGCCGGGATCAAGTCTCGGCGAGAAACGCCCAAATCGTGCGCGGCCTTGTCCAGCACCCGGTCCTTGTATTTGGCGGCCACCAGGTCGATCTTGTTCAAGACGAGGGTCATCGGCTTGCCCAACCGGCGCAGTTGATCAAACAACTCGCGCGTTCCTTGCGTGATCCCCGTCGAGGCGTCGAACACGACGATCAGCGAATCGGCGGCGCGCGCCGATGAAAGGGCCAGGCGTTTGCGTTCCTGGCCCGCGGTTTCATCGCCGCCCGGCGTATCAATGATCGTGCAAATGCCGGCGTCGGCCGCCTGCACCAGGCGCGTTGTACCGGGCACCGGGCTGACCTCGGCTTTGGTCTCGTGTGGCCTCGACAGCGCGTTAAAGAGCGATGATTTGCCCACATTGACCGGCCCGACGATGCTGATCTGGCGTCGCTCCTTGTCAAAAACACCTTCGTACTGGCGCAGCGCCAGACGGACGATCTTGAAAAAAACGGCCGGGCTGACATCCTGGACCAGTGCGCCCAGATTGGCCGCGATCAGGCTCTTTTGGTCGGCGGGCAGCGATTCATAGATGGTTTGCAGCAAGATGCGCGAGTCTTGAGAAAGGTCACTCGATAGTTTGGCAAATATTTCGTCAAACGAAACCCCAACGGCGCTTTCGGGCAAAGCCATACCCGTTTCGGTTGTGGGGCGTTCCAGATCTTTTTGCAAAGGCGTTTCTGGCTCGGACACGGTTATTTCCCTTCCAACATCTTGTCTGGATGCAAATGCTCGACCAGCATCTGGAGCGCGCGCTGCGCCGAGAGCATCTTGTTCCCTGTACGATCTCGATCCCAGATATGTTGCTCGCAGCGTTCGACGCCCGGCCCAACGAGGGCCAGGTAGACGAGTCCGACCGGTTTGGTTGCCGTGCCGCCGGTTGGCCCGGCGATGCCGGTGGTGGCAAGCGCGTAATCGGTGTGCAACAGTTGCCGGGCGCAGCGCGCCATTTGCAGCGCGGTCTGCTCGCTGACCGCGCCCACGGCGGCCAATGTCTGCGCCTCGACGCCCAAAAGTTCTTGTTTCACCGCGTTGGCATAGGCAATCACGCCGCCGCGATAATAGTCAGAGCTGCCGGAAACGTCGGTCAACAAACTCCCAACCAGCCCGCCTGTACACGATTCCGCCGTCGCCACCGTCTTGCCGCTCCGCCGGAGCAGCGCGCCTGCTTGATCTTGTATCGACTCGTTTGTTTTCAATGCGCATCGCTCCGTTATGAAAAAACGTAGCACAAGAGAACCTTGTACTACGCATCACAGAACTTGTGCGCCAACCGCAAGGAGCCAAGTCCGCTGGAAAAAATTGACCGCAAAGGGCGCAAGAACGCCGAGATCATCTCGTGTTTGCGAATATCTATGGCGCTATTCGATGCCTTATTTCTTTGCGATCTCGGCATTCTCTGCGGTTTGCAGGTGTACTGCAAGTTTTTCAGCACGCGCCTAGACGGGTTCCATATCCAGGATCCTGAAAATCGTGTCCAGCAGTTCTTGTGGGCCAAAAGGCTTGGTAATATACGCATCGACGCGGGCAATGTGCAGTCCCAAGACCCGGTCAATGCTCTGCGCTTTGGCGGTGACGACAATGACCGGAATGTCTTTTAGCTGTCCATCGGCTTTGAGTTGGCGATACACTTCCCAACCGTCCATACCGGGCATCATCAAGTCGAGGAGAATGAGGTCCGGCTTGTCCTGGCGGATCAAATCCAGACCTTGTTGCCCGCTGTTTGCTCCCTGAAACTCGAATCCTTTGCGTTCCAGGATCAGACGGACCAAATCAATCATTTCAGATTCGTCTTCGATGCATACGATCTTGGCCATATTTATTCAATCCTTCCATCAAATTTGTTGTATATCAAACGAGTGTGTTTCATCTGCCTGTTCCACCCGCCCACGAGGGGCTATGCCTACCCACTCTGGCCCATTTGAAACACAATCAAATCAAATGAAACGCGCCCATAGCAAATATGGGGCGCGCCGCTATTCGTGATTCTGATATGCGGCGAGTACTTTTTCAACACTGTCGACCAACTCGTGCGGGCCAAAAGGCTTGGTGACATAATCGTCTACTTTGGCGACGTTCATCCACAGCACTTTGTCGATGGGCGCCGCTTTGGCCGTGACCACGATCACCGGGATATTCCGCAGTTCGACTTCTTCTTTCATATGGTGAAAAACGTCGCCGCCGTCCATTTCGGGCATCATCAAATCCAGCAAAATCAGGTCTGGCTTTTCGCTGCGCATCATATCCAAACCCTGCTGCCCACCTTCGGCTCCCAGCACGAGATAGCCTCTGGTTTCCAGGATCAACCTGATCAGGTCAATCATCTGTGGTTCATCTTCGACGCAAAGGATCTTTGTCATCCTATTGTCTCCTTGGTCTCACCGACCATTATGTATATTCTCGAGCTGTTTCGACGCCTTTGAGCACGCGCCATGCCCCCTGAGCAAGGGCCAACATTTCTATTTGCCCCGGATAAATGAGCACCGCTGCGATCCACGATGTCCGTTCGACAATCCAGCGGTTCAACAGGTCGATATAAGCCAATCCACCGGTGATGACAATGGCGTCAACCTGGCCGTGCAGCACCGTCGCCATCAGGCCGATTTCCTTGGCAATTTGATAAGCCAGCGCCTCCAGGATCAGCCGCGCGTGTTCGTCGCCGGCGTCGATCCGGCGCACGATCTCGGCGCCGTCGTTGGTGCCCAGATGCGCGACCAGGCCGCCCTGGCCCACCATTTTCTTGAACATCTGATCATAGGTCAGGTCGAGATGCTCGTATGGCGGAACGGAATAACACATTCGCATCACATCGCCGATCGGCAGCCCGCCAACCCGCTCTGGCGAAAACGGCCCCGTGCCGTCCAGCGCCTGGTTGACATCGATCATCCGCCCCTGGCGATGGGCGCTGACGGTGATCCCGCCGCCCAGATGCACGCCGATCAGGTTGAGCGCCGAATACGACTTGCCCAGGTCTTGGGCCGCCCGCCGGCAGGTCGCCTTGAGATTGAGCGCGTGAGCAAGACTGCGCCGTTCCACCTCGGGCAGGCCGCTGATGCGCGCAAGCGGCTCAAACTCGTCCACCGAAACCGGGTCGACGATGAACGCCGGAATGCCGGCCTGCCGGGCAATGTCGTCGGCAATGATGCACCCCAGGTTCGAGGCGTGCTCGCGCCCCGGCGAGTAACGCATTTCATCGAGCATCGTCTCATTGACGCGATACGTGCCGCCCGGAATCGGCTTCAAGACGCCGCCCCGGCCAACGACGGCCCCCAGGCTGTCCAGCGAGATCTCTTGTTGCGCCAACAGCCCCAACACGGCATCTCGCCGAAACGCATATTGGTCGACAATGTGCGGATATTTGGCGATTTCTTGAGTAGAATGATGCAGCGTTTCGTCAAAAACCAGTCTTTCCCCATCATCGGTCATCTCATAGAGCGCTACCTTGGTTGATGTGGAACCGGGGTTGACGACCAGAATACGAGACATACCTGTTGGCTCTCCTTTGACGGCAAATACCCAGGGTGTGCTTTCTCTGCTGGGTTCATTTTACCAAAATACGGGTGAAATGTCTAGTTGTTCCGTGACTTTCTTGTTCTACCGCTGCGTTTGACCCGTTGCCCTCCACGCGCTCACCTGGCGATAAAATACAAACACCAGCAAGATCGAAGGCACATTCAATACGCCGGACACGATAAATGGCAGCCAGCGCCGCACTTGAAACAATGCTCCGCCGGTCATCGCGCCGACAATCATGGCCAGGTTCCACCACAAATGAATCCAGCCCAGCGCGCGCCCGCGCTCCTGGGGCGCAGTTGCCTCGGCGACGAGGCTGGGCAGCAGCGTCGACAACGACCACGCTGCGGCCATCCCCAGCGCGCCAAAACCCAACACGCGCCACAACCTGCCGGGCCAGGCGCCGATGCCAAAAATGCTGACCACCAGCGTCGAAAACGTGACCACCGTCGGCCATTTGGGGCCAAAGCGGTCGGCGGCGCGCCCGACAATGACTTGCCCCAACGAGGCCGCTACCTGGCTGACCGTCGTATACACGGCGATGATGATCTTGTCGGCGCCGGCCTCGTCGAGCAGCAGCGGAACCAAAATGAGGCTCATGCCGTAATAAAATGTCGGCAAAAAGCGCAGCGCCGACAGCATGAGCACCGGCGGGCGCGTCGCCACGCTGCCATAGCCAAACAATTTCTCGGCAGTGACTTTTTTGCCGGCGACAGATGATTTCGGCAGCGCCATCTGGTTGATGACGATGGTCGCCAATGCAAAGACGAACAGCGCGGTACCCAATGCGCCGTATCCCCATTGTTCGAGCAAAAACCCGACAATCGGCCCACTCAATGCCCCGCCGAGTGTATAGCCCCAGTTGAACAATGCCGAAAACAGACCCAGATAATCCGGGTCGGCGGCATCGAGCAGATAGCTTTGGCCGCCCAACGTGTGCAACCCCATCCCAAACCCACTCAGGGCCCACAACACGCCGATCACCTCAGGCCGAGGCGTGAAAAAAACCAGACCGGCCAACAAGAACCCAATATTGCCGAATAACAACGTTCGTTTGCGCCCCAGCGTATCGCTCCACGTACCTCCGAGCAGCGAGGCGGCCAGACCGGCCACTCGTTTGGCCGCGACAATGACCGAGATGACGATCGCCGAATAGCCCAATTCTTTGACATAGATCGGGAAAAAGCCCAAATAGGGCGCCAGCATGATTCCGCCCATCAACTGCAAGAGCAGCAAAACGACGATCGGGCGATTCAAGGTATGGACAAAAGACCGGGTTTTATTCGCCATGCTGATTTCCTGGAATGGGTACAATTTCGATCTCGAACAATTTGGGCCACAACTTGCCGGTCACAAAAATGCGATCATGATCGGCGTCATAGGCGATGCCGTTCAGCACATCTACCGGCTGGGTGACGTCCTGCGGGTCGAGCAGGCCGCTCAAATCGATCCAACTCGTCACCTGGCCGGTTGCCGGATCGATGCGCGCGATCCAGTCAGTTTT
The DNA here is from genome assembly GCA_964481205.1 of uncultured Anaerolineae bacterium. Lineage (GTDB taxonomy): Bacteria > Chloroflexota > Anaerolineae > JAFGEY01 > JAFGEY01 > CAYRXM01. The sequence goes on from CAYZYE010000038.1 coordinate 23,110, forward strand.
CCACACATTGGCCCAAATTTCGCCGTGAATGTATTCCAACTCGTTGAGCCGGGTCACGGGCAGGTCGCCGTCGCGTACCTCGATCTGCCCGGTGCGCGCCAGCGTCTCCGGGTCGAGGAAATAAAGCGTCGATGTGCCGTCGCTCATGATCAGCTGTTCCCCATCGTGCGTCAAACCCCAGCCCTCGGTCGAATAATTGAACTGTTCGAGTATCTCGAACGTCTCGCGATCGTACACCAAGCCCACGCCGGACTGCCAGGTCAGTTGAAAGACCTTGTCCTCCAGGACGGCGATTCCTTCGCCAAAATACTGCGGCGGCAGAGGCCACGACCGTTCGACCTGGCCGCTCTCCAACTCGACTTGCAACAACAGCGATCTCCCTCGCAGCCCGGTGCCCTCGTACAACCGCCCATCGACGAAAACCAACCCCTGGGTAAACGCATTGGGGTCGTGTGGAAAGGTATTGACAATGCGATAGCCATCCACCGGCGCGACGCGCTGCGCCAGTGGCGTCGGCGTCAAGGTGGGGAGCGGCGATGCGGCCTGACCGGGCGCGGCCGGTGTCATCGTCGGCGCTTTGAGCGGGCTGTCTGCAACGGGCGCAACGGTGCGGCGCGCCCGCGTTGCCGTCGGCGTCTGGGTTGCGCCGGGCGTGACCTCGTTCGTCACCGCAGGTGTGGCGCAAGCAGACGCCACAAACATGAGCAAGAACAAAATGATCAACATCCGAAACCGATTCATCCATCCCCTCGTCATGTAAATCAGCGGCCGGGCCAGGCTGTTCAATTGGTGGCGTCCACGCAGGTAGGATGCCTGACTTTGGCCCGCCGGCGGTGACTTGCACAAATTAGAATTGAACTTGAACAGCCCTGGTGTCCTGGATACGCAATTCATCATACAGACACTCATTATACCATCGACAGGCCGGATCGACCAATCGCTTCTTTGACACCCAGGGCAATTGCATCTAAATTATTTGGGCATGTTTCAAATGGGTTGGGCGTCC
>CAYZYE010000039.1:0-22746 GCA_964481205.1 uncultured Anaerolineae bacterium
AAACACACCCAATTGATTTTGCGCCGGCCAAAGTCAAATGTGTAGGGTGGCTAGATGCACCGAGCAGAGGGCAAGGTTTGAACGGTAAATGATCCCCAGCTATATCCCTTTATATGAAAGCGGCGAATTGGCGCGGCGGGCGGCGCAGGCGCAGGCCATGTTGGCGCGCTGCGAGTTGTGCCCGCACCGCTGCCGGGTCGACCGCCTGGCCGGTGAGTTGGGGCGCTGCCGTTCCGGCGCGCTACCTCGGGTGGCAAGTTGGAACCTCCACTGGCGCGAAGAGCCGCCGATCAGCGGCACGCGCGCTTCGGGGACGATCTTTTTCTCCGGCTGCACCGGGCGTTGCCGCTTTTGCCAAAACTATCCGATCAGCCAACTCGGCGTGGGCCAAGAGGTCAGCGTCGAGCGTCTGGCCGAAATGATGCTCGAGTTGCAGCGCAAAGGTGCGCACAATATCAACCTGGTCACGCCCACGCATTTTGTCGCGGCGATCCTGGCCGCGCTGCCGTTTGCCATCCGGGGCGGTTTGCGCTTGCCGCTGCTGTACAATTCGAGCGGTTATGAACGAGTCGAAACACTGCGCCTGCTCGACCGGGTGATCGACATTTGGCTGCCCGACGCCAAATATGCCGATGACGAGATCGCCCGGCGGCTGTCGGGGTTTCCCGGTTACGCGGCGCACAACCGGGCTGCGCTGCAAGAAATGTATCGCCAGGTAGGCGACGAACTGGCGTTGGACGAGCAAGGGATCGCCCAAAGGGGGATCATTGTCCGCCATCTGGTGTTGCCGGACGGGTTGGCGGGCACCGCGCAGGTGATGACCTGGATCGCCGCACATTTGTCGCCCAATGTACACATTAGCCTGATGAGCCAGTACTTTGCGGCTTTTCAATGTGTGGGCGATCCGATCCTGGGGCGCAAGATCACCCCAAAAGAATACCAGGCCGCGTTCGACGCGCTGGACGCCGCCGGGTTGGAAAATGGATGGGTGCAGGAATTTGAAGAGACCTCGTAAAACCACCCAAGTCGTTGTTTTGGACGCCAATGGAAACAAACTCGCGTCGACCAGCGAGCAAAAGGCGCGACGCTTGCTCAAAACGGCCAGGGCCGCGCTGATCGACGACGACCCATTGACCATTCAGCTGCCCTATGTCGTCGATCTGCCGCCCCAGCCCAAAAAAGAGCCGCAGGCGCTTCCCGGTCAGGGCAAACGCATCTTGCTGCACATTTGCTGTGCGCCATGTGCCACGTATACGGTCAAGCGGCTGCGCGAGTTGGCATTCGACGTGGTCGGGTACTGGTATAACCCCAACATTCACCCTTTTAGCGAGCATGAACGGCGTCGAGAGACGTTGGCCCAATACGCCGGCGAGATCGCCTTGCCGGTCATTTGGGAACCCGGTTACGAGATTGTCAATTTTATGCGCGCCATTCACCTGCGCGAGCGCTTTGGTCTACGCTGTCGAATTTGTTACCGCATGCGCCTGACGCGCGCGGCGCAGGTCGCTGCCGACGAGGGATTCGATGCGATGACGACGACGTTGCTGATCAGCCCATACCAGAATCAAAAGGTGATCGCGGCAACCGGCGCGCAGGCGGCGGCTGAGTGCGATACCACGTTCTTTGACGAAAATTTCAGGCGGGGCTGGCGTGAACACGCCGTCATGACGCGCGAGCATCACCTGTACAGCCAACGCTACTGTGGTTGCGTCTATTCCGAGTGGGAGGCGCGCGACCGCAAAGCGGTAACGCGAGTGGAGAGGTCATGAAGCAAAACGATGTCCAAACGCGCGTCCAGGCGCACGTGTACGAGATCGACCGCTGTAACCAGCGCGGCGGGCGAATGCTTTCGTTGATCGATCTGTGGGACGCCGGCTCGGTCGATCTGTCGCTGGCCGCGTACCTGGCGGCGATGATGCGCTCCGGCGCGTCGCTGCTGGTGGGGGCGCGGCCCGGCGGCGCGGGCAAAACGGCGGTGATGTGCGCCTTGCTCAACTTTTTGCCCGCTCGCACGGCCATTCAACCGGTGGCCGGTCAGGCTGCGTTGGCCGGCGCGTTGCGCGATTCGCACCCCGGCGAGACGTGCTATGTGGCGCACGAGATCGGCGCCGGGCCTTATTACGCTTATCTGTGGGGCGGGCAGGCGCGGGCATTCTTTGGCCTGGCGGCGCAAGGGCATACGATCGCCTCGAATCTGCACGCCGACACGCTGCGCGAGACGCGGGAGCAGCTGTGCCGCGAGAATGGCGTCGAGCAAGCGCATCTCGACGCGGTAACGCTCAAGGTCTATTTGCGCACCTCGCGTCAAAGCGGGGGATCGCTGCGGCGCTGGGTTGGGCGGGTGTACGAGAACGACGGCGCGCAGGAGCGCCTGCTGTGGGAATGGACGCGCGGCGACGCATTTGCGAGGCTGGCCGCAAGCGCCGTCGTTTCACCATCCCAAGAGGCGCGCTGGGCCGCGTTTTTGACCAAACTGCGACGGCAGAACGTCTATACCATTTTGGATGTGCGGCGGGCGCTGTTCGAGACGCCAGAGGCCGCGCCGCACAAACCCCGCTGATTGATCTCTAGTATTATAAATAGACCCAGTTTGTTGGTTCTGCCGGCCGGTCAGGCCGATATTTGATCAAACTGTAGCGCCAGGTACGCGGGCAGTTGGCCCTCGATATGCGTGCCCTGATCGGTGTGGCGCTCGGCGTCGATGGCGCCGCGTTGGTGGAACAAGTTGACCAGATCGCCGCGCGCATAGGGAATGGTCACGGACAAATGCGTCATCTGCGCATTCAACCGGCTTTGCACGCAGTCCAGCAGCGCACCGATCCCCCGCTTCTTGAGCGCCGAGATTGGCAGCGAGTCGGGGAATTTTTCCAACAGTTCGGACAGGCAAGTGTCGTCGTTCACATAATCGCTGTCCAGGCGATCGACCTTGTTGAAAACATAGATCGTCGGCTTGTCACCGGCCTGGATGTCGGTCAGCGTGTCCTCGACGGCAATGATCTGCTCAAGCACATTGGGGTGCGTCACGTCGATGACGTGGACGAGCAAATTTGCTTCTTGCACCTCTTCCAGCGTGGCGCGAAACGCGGCCACCAGTTGGTGCGGCAGTTTTTGAATAAACCCCACCGTGTCGGTAAACAAGGCCGTGTGGCCGCTCGCCAGATCGACCCGCCGCGTTGTCGGGTCGAGGGTGGCAAACAGCATGTCGGCGACCAATACCTGGGCGTCGGACAGGGTATTGAGCAGCGTCGACTTGCCCGCATTGGTATAGCCAACCAGCGCGATGACGGGAATGCCTTCGCGTTTGCGCTGCTGCCTTCGCCGGCGACGTTGGTTGCGCACCTGCTCGATCCGTCGCTTGAGAAACGCAATGCGCGAACGGATTGCCTGCCGGTCGATCTCGATCTGCGTCTCGCCGGGGCCGCGCACGCCCACGCCGCCCGTGGCCCCGCCGGCGCGCCCACCCGACTGGCGAGCGAGGTGGGTCCAGGCGCGGGTGAGGCGCGGCAGACGATATTCCAGTTGCGCCAATTCGACCTGTAGCGCGCCTTCGCGCGTGTGCGCATGCCGGCCAAATATGTCCAGGATCAAGGCCGTGCGATCCAGTACCTTGAATTCCTGGTCTTCGCCAAACGCTTTTTCGATCTCGCGCAGTTGGCGCGGCGACAGCTCATCGTCAAAGATCAGCATGTCAAAGTTCAATTCTTTGCGTTGTGCGACAATCTCGGCCAGTTTGCCCGACCCAATCAGCGTGGAAGGATGAATGCGTCCCAGGCGCTGCCAGTCTCGGCCCACCACTTGGACCCCGGCCGTGTCGGCCAGAGCCGCCAACTCGCGCAGTGAATCTTGGACGCGCCACAGCCTGTTCTTACCCTTTAGTTCGACGCCAACCAAAAACGCGCGTTCAACAGATGTCGTTTCGTACAACGAATGACCTCCTACCTCCGGTTGCCAGCACGGCAAACCGGCTAATTTCCACTCTTGTTTTCCACCCTGGGCAGACCGCGTCGGATTTGGCTGATCGGCACCTTGATCACCCGCCGGCAAAAGCGACACTGGGTCGAATAATGCCTGGTCTTTTTCCCCTGCTGTTCTTCCAACCAGGCCGCCACCAATTCGGTATTCAGGGCAAAGGACTTGCCGCAATGAAAGCATTTGACGTTCAACATTGTACCCTCCTCGAAAAACACAAAGCCGTGGGCTTGTGTCGCGCAGCCCACGGCAAAATAAACATATCCGGCCGATCGCCGTTGCTCAACGGCAATTGGCATGAAAAAAGCCATGGGCATCAGAGTCACCCACGGCCATCCATTACACTGTTATACGCGAGATGATCTCGCTCAAGAATGCAATATGGATCGACAACAAGCAGGCAACTCTACTGCTCAAAAACCTCGTCGGTATCGCGCCAACGACGAACCAAAGTCCTGATCATGACTGCATCCTTGAATAAACTCGAATAATTGTGTAGAGTATATCACAAAGCAAGTGTCTTGTCAAACAACCCGCAGATCAATTTCTGCAGGCGTGCTGCTTACCCAACCGCAGAGAACACCGAGATCGCAAAGCATCTGGTAGCACCTTTGATATTTATAAACATAAGACAATCTCGGCGTCCCTGGTCAATCTTGATTTCAGCGGCGGCCCAATAGTATGACTGGCAAAAAAACGTGCCAGGGCACATGGGTGATAATAACACGATGCGTGTCGGCGCCGGTCACGAGATTTCCGTTTCCGTCATATCCAGAGGCGGTCACGGTATTGACCAGAGGGTTGGGATCGCTCGCCAAAATCGTATAGCTGGCGGTATAGAGCCATGCTTCGCCGATCTCTAACACACCGTCAGCGTCGTCGCCGGAAATGTAACGCGCCTGGCCGGCGAGATCATCGATCACCGAGATGCCGGTCAGCGGCGATCCATCGCCGGCCGCGCCCCTGATAGCCGTAGGCACAAAGGACACATTCGACACCGTAAAAGTAAAAACAATGGTCTCGCCAACGTGGGCTGTTTCCGGCCCCGCTTTGATGACCCTGAGCACCGGTGCATAGCCAACCGTCGTACTGTGTGTCGCCGTCGCGGTCACGAGATCATTATCGCGATCCCAACCTTGCACGATGGCCGTGTTGACCAGCGGCGAAGGGTCGGTATGGCGAATGACATAGTTGGCCGTATAAACCCAGGCTTCTCCCTGTTCCAACCTGGCGTCGCCATCGTCTCCGGCGACATATTTCGCCTGACCGGCATAGTCGTCATAGACATCAAGCCCGCTCACCGCCGAGCCGTCTCCGGCGACGGTGTCCTGGACAATAGTAAACGTAAATACGACACGTTCCCCCACCGCCGCCGCGCCAGGCCCTTCCTTGATCATGCGCAACACTGGAGCATACCCCACTTCGGTCGTCCAAGTATAGACATTGTTTTCCAATACGAGGTCCGCCCCATTGCCGCCGTCATCTTGGACAGCGACGACGTTGGTCACAAAATCGACATGATCGGGCAATGGACTGTCGACCATCACCACCAGCACACGGGTCACGATGCGCCCCACCTCGATCGCGCCGAGATTCCAGTACACCACCCCGCTGCCCGGCGATGTCTCTGCCCCGCCGCCAGACGCGCCGGCAAAAGTCGTGTGCGCCGGCAAAATGTCGGTCAAGGCCACCCCCGTCGCCTCTTGCGTGCCCACATTTGACACGACAAGCGTATAGGTTATCGGCAATCCCGCCGCCGCAACGACCTGCTCGCTGCGCTTGATCACCGCCAAATCCGGCGCGGCCTCGACGGCGAGCGTGTGCGTGTAAACATTGTCGGCCGCTTGCAGGTCGGGGCCGTTGCTGCCGTCGTCGCCGGCTCGCGCCACATTCGTCAGCGTTGTCACCCCACCGGGCAGCACGCCGTCGACCAGTACCATCACCGTCCGCGTCAGTCGCCTCCCGGCGTCCAGCGCGCCGAGATTCCAGTACACCACCCCGCTGCCCGGCGATGTCTCTGCCCCGCCGCCGGACGCACCGGCAAAGGTCGTGTGCGCCGGCAAGGTGTCGGTCAGCGCCACGCCCGTCGCCCCTTGCGTGCCCACGTTCGACACGACGAGGGTATATGTTACCGGCTGCCCCGCCGCCGCGACCGTCTGCTCGCTGCGCTTGACCACTGCCAAATCCGGCGCGGCCTCGACGGCGAGCGTGTGCGTGTAAATGTTGTCGGCCGCTTGCAGGTCGGGGCCGTTGCCACCGTCGTCGCCGGCGCGCGCCACATTCGTCAGCGTTGTCACCCCACCGGGCAGTGTGCCGTCGACCAGTACCATCACCGTTCGCGTCAGTCGCTCCCCAACGCCCAGCGCGCCGAGATTCCAGTACACCACCCCGCTGCCCGGCGATGTCTCTGCCCCGCCGCCAGACGCGCCGGCAAAGGTCGTGTGCGCCGGCAAAGTATCGGTCAAGGCCACGCCCGTCGCCCCTTGCACACCCACGTTCGACACGACGAGGGTATATGTTACCGGCTGCCCCACCGCCGCGACCGTCGGCTCGCTGCGCTTGACCACCACCAAGTCCGGCGCGGCCCACACCACCGTGGTCACAATATCTGTATCCGTGACGCCATACCCGGTGGTCATCGCCACTGTGTTGGTGATCGTGTCCACACCCGCCGGCAGCGAGGCGGCGACGGTCACGATATAGGTGATCGTCACCCCCTGTCCGCCGCTGATCTCGACATTGCTGGCCAGCGCCGGCGGCGCGGTTCCGACAATGCCGGCGCCGGGCGGATCCAGGTTGATGCTGTTGGAAACAAATTGCGTATTGAGCGGCAGCGTGTCAGAAACAAATATGCCCACCGCCCGTCCCGGACTGTGATTTGAAACGACGATGGTATAGGTCAACAACTCGCCGCTTTGAGCAACGACGGGATGAGCCGACTTGAGCGCCGTAAGCAACGGCGGTGAAATGTATACCGTCCGCGTCATCGTATCCACATAACCGCAGGTCGATGTCACCGCGAGCGTCACCGTATACGCGCCCGGCAAGCGATAGGCGTGTACGGGAGAGATGACATGGCTTATCGCCCCGTCGCCAAAATGCCACCCATGCCCAACCGCGCCCAAACTGTGATTGGCAAATGTGATCGGCACGCCGGGGTACGTTTTGGTAACAGACGGGGTAAACATTGCCGTCGGGGGGGGCCAAACGGTGATCACGTCGGTCACGACATCCGAACCACATTGCGTTGTGGCCGTCAAGACTACCGTAAAGACGCCGGGCGAGCTGTACCGGTACACCGGCGAAACCGTCGTCGTGATGGCGCCATCGCCCAAATCCCAGGTGTAACTCGCCGCGCCCTGGCTCTGATTGGTAAAGGTTACGGCCTGGGCCGGGCAGGTCTCGGTAACAGAGGGACTGAATGCCGCAGTATAGGGCGCAGTGACGGTGACAAACACCGGCAGTGTGTGCCCGGCATCATATCCATGGCTGATATACGCCGTATTGGTGATCTTGTGCCCGCACGTCGCCGTCAACGCCACGGTAACGGCAAAATGCACCGCAAAACTAGACGATTGCGCCGGCGGACTCACCGACCAGGTCACAACGTGACCGTCCGAAACGCCGCCGTCGGCGACAATGCTGCCGGGAATCAAGCGAGTAGCCGCCGGGATCGCATCGGTGATCACCGCGCCAGAAGCGGCGGCGCTGCCGCCGTTGCCAAAAGTGATCGTAAAAGAAATGGTCTCACCTGGAGACACCGTCTCGCGATCGGCCGCTTTGTCGATCCACAGATCGATCGTCTCGATCTCGACCTGATTCGATGGCACCCACTGCCTGATATAGGTTGCTACTTCGGTGCTGGTGATATGGGCCAGGTTCTGAATCGTGGTGTTGGGCGGCAACACATCATTGACCCGCACGGCAAAACCAACCGTTCGATATGTGTTGGTCGGTACCTGGGGCGTGTACCACCGGATATGCGTCACCGGCGTGACCGGCAACGTGGTACTGTACGTCGCGCCCTCGTCCCACGAATACGCGATTTGTTCCCCGGCATTGCCATACACGCTCCCTGTTACCAGCCGCGTGTAATCGGGGATCGCTTCGCGCACGTAAACATTGTTCTGAACATCCGTCGACGACTGGTTGCCATAGATCAAGGTGTATGAGATGATCCGCGACGGCGCCGCCAACGCCTGCTGCGCCGATTTGGAAATAATGATCGTAGAGATGCGCGTGATCAAGAGATTCGAGTCGCGTGGATTATCCAGGTCTCGATCCAATGTCGCCCAATTCAAGATCAGCGCCCCCAGGGCCGCCGTGTCGCTCACCCGCACGCTAAAGCGAATCTGCCCCGACTCGCCCGCTGCCAGCGTGCCCGGTACCCTCCCCGGCGTAATTGCCAATGTCGAGGCAATAAAAGCGCCCTGATCGCCATCCACGGCGTCGCTGAGTGTAACCCAGTTCGTGCCGGTCAAGATCGCCAAACTGTTGACCATATATGTGGTAGACAAGGGTACAATATCTCGAATAAAAACGCCGGTTGCATTGGTCCGGCCCACGTTTTCATACTCGAGCGTGTAGGTGATCACCTGTCCCTGCCCGGCGACGGTAGGTCCCGACTTGGACAGTTTGACATCGGGCGCGAGAACAAGCGTGTGCGCGCGATTGCTCGCCGCCCGGATCGACTGATTGCTCTCGATACGCGCCCAATTTTCAATGACCGAGCCGTCCTGCACAAAATTGTTGACCTGCACGGCAAAGGTGACGACGCCGCTGGCCAAAGGCGCCAGGGTTCCCAAATTCCAGGTAATGACGCCGCTCGCGCCGTCATACACGCCCCCGGACGAAGCGGTCACAAAGGTTGTATACTGCACCGGCACAATGTCTTGCAACGTGACCTGGGTGGCAGTGATCGAAGCGCTGTTGTTGGCCCAGGCAAGCGTGTATACCAGCGTATTGCCAATATTGGCCTGCGCCAGATTCACGGTTTTGCGCAAACTCAACGGGCTGATATAAACGGTCACTTCGTCGGCGGGATTAAAGAGCGCATCCGAGTATTCGAGTTTGCCTACAGCTTCGCCAACATTGATATTTATAGCCAGGGCATCGAAAATTTCAATCTGATCGACATAGAGGTGATCGCCGGTGGTGATGCTGCTGCCGCTGCGAAAGCGGATCGCCGCAGCGTTCGATTTGTACAGTCCCAGATCGAGCGTCTCTTGCACGTAAACCGACTCTTGGCCGCCATTCGTCCAGGTCAAAACCGTCGTCCAATTTGTCCCGTCATACAGATCGAGATAATATTCGCTGGACACGCTCAAAGACACCGCGCGGGCAAAACGAAGCGTCGGCGATATAAAGCCGTTCAGATCGACCGTTCTAGAAATGGAGCGATTGGAGCCAGTCATCGCCAGATGCCAAGACCCTAAAAAAGCATCGGCATTGTCAACCACAACCGCGCCGCTGGCCGGGCCGTCGCTCTCGCCGCCTTCTTGCCAATCGCCCGACCAGTTTTGGCCGCCGGCATAGTCATTGCTTTCCAAATCATCGTACACGGTCATGCCAATGGTGGCGGTTGTCGTCAGTTGAGCCTGAAATGTCAGCGTGAGCCGCTGTCTGGGCTTCAATTCGACAGACAGGTCCCAAAACAGTGTTCGCCCATCGATCGCCGGTGCGGGGTTTGCGGCGCCGCCGCTTTGGCCGGAATAAGTCGCCTGCGTGCTGCCCTGCACATAGCTCCAACCAACCGGCAGCGTGTCGGTCACATCGACGTTCACCAAAGCGGCTTCAAAAGCCCGCACCACCAGCGTAAACGTCACCGTTCCCCCACCGGGCGGCAAAACGGTCGGATCGGCTGTTTTGTCCATGATCAACACCGGGACCTGCCACTGCTGGCGCAAAGGCAAAGAAGTGATCCCCAGGTCCAGATAGGGGACGCTGGTGTCGGCAGTACGCGGATCCACGCCCCAGGCCGCGGCAAAAGCGCCCGTCGCCCAGATGTGCATCCCCGTATTGTCATTGTCCGGATCAAAGATTCGCCGTTGCTCCAACGTATCCAAAACGAACGTTTGATCGACCACGCCATCCAACGGGCTGAAATCAACATAAAAAACCGTGTCATTTGCCAGCGGCGTCACCCACACCGGCGATCCATTTTCTGTGGGCGGAATATTGTCGCTGCCCGGCGACCACGAAATATAGTAATCGCTTGTCAGATACTGCGCCGGCATGCCGGTAAAACCCCAATCATAATCCACCCGCGCCGTATCGGCGCACACCACCACGCCAAAAACGCCGTCAGGCGACGTAAACCGCGCCGCCGAATCGGCCGGCACGTACCCGCCCCGCGTCGAGGAATAGGCAACGGTTGTAGTAGGAGACACGGTAAACATTGTCTGCGTGTACAGGTCGTAGGCATAGACGGTGATCGGAAAATCATTGGGATTGGAGAGATAGACCTCGGCCTCGACACCCGCGTTCCCGCTGGGAACGGGAACCACGTAATCTGCGCCCAGCAGCTTGTCCGGCAGCACGATCAAGAACCGCCCCTGAAACGAACCCGCCGAGCCGGTCATCAAACCCACCTGGGTAGGTTTGTTGGATCGAACCACGGTCCCCGAGTTGATGGTGATGCTGGGCACCACGGTCGAATTGATATAGCCGTCGCCGTCGCCGCTAAAATACGCCTGCCCCCGGTCCAGCGTCAAATTGACGACATCCGAACCGTTGTCAATCGAGATCGTCGTATTGTCTTCAAAAGAAAGCAGCTCAAGATACACATTGCGAAAATCGCCAAACGTACTGCTGTCCGTCTGGTACAAATCCTGACCAATTGGCACGCGATAAACATACGTATCCCGGTATGCCTGCCGGGAGGGCACTTCCCAGGCGCCTCCGATCCAGGAATTGTCCAACGGCCACATCGCGTGGGTGAGATTCACCGGCCCGCCGCTGGTCATAATGCGATCGCCGCCGTCGTAACGAATATAGCCCAGGTCGCGCGTCGCCGTTCGCGTCGGCGAAACGGGCACCGATGCGGAAATGACTGTCGCGCCGCCGACGCCCTGATCGCTGGTCAGCGTGAGATCGTCGCCGGCATACAAAATATCGTTGCCCTGCCCGCCGTTGCTCGGATCGCCATCCCCATACACCCTGGTCGTCGACTGAACCGGGTTCAACAGATCGGCCTCATACCCATCTTCCCAGTGATCATAGTAGATGATCTGGAAATCGGCCGTGGCCACCAGGCTGACGGTCGAACAGATATAGCCGTCCGCCAATTCTGTGGGCGGCGAGCCATCATTGATCGCCAAAAAAGCGCGCCTCGCGTGCTCTTCGTATCCCAGCACATAATATTCTTGATAGCCGGTCGGTTGAGCCAGAACCGGAACCAGCGCCGGGCTTGACCAAAAGGCAGACAAGACAAGGCAGATCACGATGAATTCACATATCTGACTTTGCAAACGTTTCATCGAAAACACCTACCCATCCCAGGGCTGTTCAATTCTAATGTGTGACTAAAGTCACCGCTGGCGGGCTGAAGCCGGGCGTCCCACCTGCGTGGACGCCACCGTCGGCGGGGCCTCGTCGCCGTAGGGGGACGACCAGCCAACGGCTCGCCAGGCGCGGTTTCAACCGCTGGATTGTAGAATTGAACAGCCCTGCTACCCATCCACACCGCACTGGCGATCACGGCGGCGCCCCGTTTGTCGAACGCGCAAAAATAGCCAGCGGCGTCCCATTTTGGTCCGTCGCCCAAAACGTAACCAGGTTATCCGCAACCGATAGCGGTTGCGCCCAACACCGGATCGCCCAAGTCGTGTCCCTTTCTGTGTCCAGTACCGCATGCCCACTGTGCTTTTCTTCGCCATCGCCCGACACATTGCCACCCGGAACGGTAAACTCGCGCGATGGCGTGGTCATGGTGATCCCCGCGACGCCCCCCAGGTTGTCGTAATCCCAGTTGTGTTGAACCATCGTCGCCACATTCGCCCCCACAAAGGGGAACATTCGCGGCGGATTCAGAGATGTATTCTGGGGGATCACAAAAGTCCAGGAAAAGGCAAATATCCGCGCCCCGGCCGGCGGTGTGTTGGCCGTCGGCGAGGTGCTGAACGCCACATTATAGAGATTCAAATCGGCAAAAAGAATGCCCGACGTAAATGGCGGGCTGGGGCCGGCCACCACGCCGAGTTTGAAAATTCGTTTGCCGCCAACCAACTCGCCATCGGCGGCGTAAAACGGCCCCATCGAATACCACGCGCCGTCCAGCGATGCCTCTTGAGTAAAGACGGCTGTGGCCAACGCCACGCCAGAATGGACGCCGGCCCCGGGGTGCGCCGAACGCGCATCTGGAAATGTGTATGCGCCGGCCCCGCCGTAAACCGTAAAAGTAAACGGCGTGTCCCACACCAGCCCATTTTGCTGATCCAGCGTCCCGCCACAGTCCGGGTCGTAAATTCGGACATACAACGGCCCAGACCATCCATCAGTTACTTCCAGGAACAACACTTGCACCTGATCGTCGTCGCCGTTATTCGCCGAGGTGACGAGTTCTGCGCCCAACGTGCCCAAATACCCGCTCTCTAGCGTCGTGTCAACCGTTCCACAGTTTTGAGCCGTATATGCATTGTACAACACGCCGCTGCTGCCGCCGGGGTTGAACACCTCCAGATGATACGATCCGGCCGCGATCCCTTGCGGAACAATGACGGTTAGCGTATGCTCGTCGATCCAGGTCACCTGGAGCGGCCAGGCGCCCAAACGGGCCGCGACCCCCGGCGCAAAATTGTCCCCGCTGACCGTGGCCTGGAGCGGCGCATCATTGCAGCCAGCGTTTGGCGTCATCGCCGTGGGCGCAGCGTCGTTCAACGTGACGCTGGCCGTTTCGCCGGTGCCGGCCGAAGTGAAATTATCGCCCCGCACCGTGGCGCTATTCAAATATGTGCCCGCCGAGGCGCTGACCGACACCTGAAACAAGAGTTCAAGCGTACTGTTAGCCGGCAGCGAGTACGGTACCGGCACAGGCGTCCATTGCAAAACCCGGCCGGCAATGACCGGATCGGCGCCGAAAACCGATGCCGGATTCGACGAGGTCGAACCGGGAACATACGCAAACCCATCGGGCAACGTATCCTGCACCGATCGCAGCAAAGCCGCATCGCCCCCCGCAGACCGGTTCTCGATCAAAATAGTGTACCACAACGTGCCGCCCGCCGGCGCAGACGATCTGTTGACGCTCTTGGTTATCCGCACCACCGGCACAAAGTGGACCGCCGTGCTGGCCGACAAGCGGCCTGTAAACGCGCGCACCGTCGCCGTCCCGGCCCAAGTTGCCGAAGTCAATGTCGCCTCGGCGATGCCGTTGACCGTCAACACGACCACCGTCGAACTGCCCCAGAACGCGCCCAAATCGGTCGAAAAGGTGAGCGCCGTATTGTCTGGCACAGGATGACCGTATTGGTCCAATACCTGAGCGCGGATCACTGTCGTTGAACTGCCATCCGCCGCAATCGTCTCGAACGAGACGGTCAGCAAGATCGACGCTGATTCTGGCGCCGGCGTAGGAGGAAGCGAGGTGGCTGTTGGAAACAGCGTAGGCGTTGCCGGCGGCGTGGCCGTTGGCATGGCCGTCGCCGTGGGCCGCGTCGTCGTTGGCAAAACGGTGGCGGTTGGCGGCAGAGGCGTTCCTGTGGGTCGATCGGTGGGCGTCGGCGGCGCAGACGTAGCGGTCGGCGTGGCCGTGGGCGGCAATGTCGGCGTCCCGGTAGGCGGTACGGGCGTCGCCGTCGGTGTGACGGCGACGACAACGCCTACCGACGGCGTGGCCGTGATCTGCACAATTTGAACCCGGTGCGCCTGAACCGTCGCCAACCGTTCTATCTTTTTTTCAATATCGCTATAGACCTCTTGAATGCGGAAACGAATTTCATCATTGCGCACCGAAAGCAAAATAATGACAATGAGCAACGCATTAAAAGACAACAGCAAAAGCATAAATCGCGTTTTGCTGTCCATTTGCAACTTTTCTCGTACCGCGAGAACCAAATTTTGAAATCGAGTGCGCCACAAGCCCACCATGATCTTTTGCCTATGCTATTTTTCCCCCAGAAAAAATCAGGAACGTGCCGAAAAACTTGCAACCGCAGAGAACGCTTCGGATAAAGTCAATCCGCGAATGCCGAGACTAGCTTGTATTTACGGTGCTACTCGACGTCTTGTTTCTCTGCAATCTCGGCGCTCTTTGCGGTTGAGAACTTGTTTCAGCACGCTCCTAGAATGGTATGATCTCGCCGATGATAGATCGAGCGATCACCCAGTCTAGAAATCTGGCAATTTTTCCAGGTCATTTCGTGCGCCCAATTTTTCAAAGATGGTCCGCGCCATCGCCAGGTACTTTTTCGCCTGAGCGCGATCCTGGGCGTCGTCATCGCGCGCGCGATACATCATCCCTTGTTCAAAATACACCCGCCCCAGGTCATATTTGACCTCGAGCTTTTCAAACCTCGCCTGAGCATCGTGATAGCATTCAAGCGCCTCATCCCACTCGCCTTTTTGAGTCGCAATGCACCCTTTGATCATGATCGCGTGCGCCAACTCGCGGTGTCCCTCGGCCTCTCGAGCCAAATCAATCGCCTCGTTGACGTGTTCGCTGGCCGTGGTCAAATCGCCGACCAGTACCGCCAGTTCGGCCATATAAGCTTTGACCAGCGCCATCCGCTTGGCAAAACCAACGCCTTCACTCGAGATCATCCAACATTTGGCAAAGAATTCTTGCGCAGCCGAATAACGTTTGCGCTCCATATTGATCACACCCAGGCTCAAGTTGATCACAGCCAAAGAATGCGACGTGCCCGATGCGGTGATCATGGACAAAGCGCGTTGATAACATTCATCGGCCTCGGTCCAGCGTCCTTGATTGCGATAAATATCGCCCAAGACACTAAAAACGCGCGACGGTGCTTTGCGCAAGCCAGCCTGTTCGCCAAGATTCAAACTTTGCTGAAGCTGCTCGATCGCCTTATCCCACTCGCCCAACGCATAATAGGTCTCGCCCAACGTCTCCTTGATCACCGCCAACGTCGAAACGTCCCCGCACAACTCGGCCAACTTTTGACCTTTTTCCAGTCGTTCGAGGGCCTGGCGATAGTTTCCAACCTCCTCGCTCAACCAACCCAGGTTTTGATACAGCCGTCCCTGCATCGCCAGATCGCCGGTCTCCTCGCTGATCTCTAGACTGTGCAGCCAATACTCTTCGGCCATCTTGTTTGCGCCCTGGCGACGATAGCGAATACCGGCATAATACAAAAAGCGCGCCACCTCATCGGGGTCCAGCAAACGTTCGCCGAGATCAAAGGCTTTTTCGGTCCACTCTTGCGCCTTTTCGAGTTCTCCTTGATGCCAATACACCCGCCCGATCTCGTTGTAAATGCGCGCCGCTTCATTATGCTCGATGTCCTGCAAATACTGCAACCCCAGCCGAAACTGGTGCATCGCCTGCTCATAATCACCGCGTTCGACCAAAATCTGACCAATTCGACGACTTAGTTCTGCAATCTTGATATGTTCTTCGGAAATCTGGCCGAATTTCATAGATCCTCCCTGTCACCTTGTAGAGCCATACGGAACAACTTGAGTGATGACAATCGTATCGGTAATTATTTGTTCAATGATCACCGTGGCGTATACCTCGCGTGTTTTTTCCAGAGTAATGACCTGTTCCACCAAATCCGCCTCTTGAAAAGACAACAGCACCGCCGAAATCAACAACGCATCGAAAAGAAAAAGCAGCCCCAACAAACGCAGTTTGCTTTTGCGGACGCCTGACTGCCGTTCTGTCTCTTTTCTGACCCATCGAACGCGGTCCCAAAAACCGCGCTTTGGCGTTTGCCCATCCATACAACCAATTCCTATACCGAAAACACGGCTCAACCCGGCCAAGATTGAACCTGAGCGGGCGGGGATGATTGCACCGTGCTGCCCGCAAATTCAATCTTTTCCTTTTGATCCTCGTACAGACAAACCCTGTTTTTGCCCAGACGCTTGGCCAAATAAGCAGCCCGGTCGGCCAGGCGATCCAAACTCACCACATCATTGGCGTCGCGTGGAAACAGCGCCACCCCGGTGCTGATCGTCACATGCACCGCCTGACCATCCACCGACTCGAAGGTATGTTCTTGCACACGGCGACGAATATCCTCGGCTGTACCCAGCGCCG
Organism: uncultured Anaerolineae bacterium; assembly: GCA_964481205.1. Taxonomy (GTDB): domain Bacteria; phylum Chloroflexota; class Anaerolineae; order JAFGEY01; family JAFGEY01; genus CAYRXM01. The sequence continues at coordinate 16,193 of CAYZYE010000039.1, forward strand.
CCTGCTCGTCTGTATTGGGAACCAAGATCACAAACTCTTCGCCGCCTCGCCGGCCCACAAACGCCGAGTCGGAAATCGTCTGTTTCATCAAGTCGGCAACGCCGGCCAAAATCTTGTCCCCGGTCGCGTGCCCAAACGTATTGTTTACCTTGCGAAAATCATCAATATCGCCCAACAAGAGCGCCACCGACTGGTCGGCCAACTGCGCGCGCCCCATCACCCGCTGTGCTTTTTGCATAAATGCAGCATGGTTCAAAATGCCCAATTTTTGGTCGACATCGGCGCGCTGCAAAGACTGTTCATATATCTGCGCGTTGTGCAGCGTGACCCCGGCTTGATTGGCAATGATCCCAACGACGCGAAACTGTTCGGCGTCAAAACCACGTCGATAGCGAACCAAAACCATCAAACCAACAACCTGACTCTCGGCCAAAAGCGGGTAAGCCATAATGGCGGTGCGCGCCGTCCACCGGAGTTCCGCCGAGCTACGCCCCTGCCGCACAGTCACATCATTGATGATCGTACCGCTGCCGCTGGCTAAAACGCGCCCCAAAAGCCCCTGCTGTGGCAAAACAACCATCGGGCCATGCTCGCCGCGATCCAGATTGGCCAGCAAGTACTCGTTTGCGACCTCGCTGCGCGTATAGACCAGGCAAGCGTCACAGGCCACCAACTCGTGAATCGCTTGCGCAATTCCCTCGCTGACCTTTTGCACGGTCTCTTCCTGACTCATGGCGGCGACAAAACTTTGGGAAATCCGGTACAACTGTTTGACCTCGCCATGCTCTGTATCGATATTAATGTACAACCTAAAAGTCCACAAAATGCCCAACAAAGGCAAAGCCAGGGCCACAACAGACAAAACCGTGATCTGGCGGGTTTGGAAGAAATAATAGACGATCAACGAGATGGGCGCAAGAAAAATGACAAACAGGGGATCTGCCTTGGGCAGCTTTTCCCCCTGCAATATCTTGACATTCAATACATCAACCATCGACGCGGAAAGCAACGAAAAGACGACGACATAGAGAACAACCGCCGGCAGATGAAACGTCGTCACCAGCCAAAAAGGCACATTTGCACTAACCAGAACAAACGCGCCGCCGGCCAGCGCCGCCGCAATGACATACTGAGCGCCATAAAAGATCGCCTGCAAGACAGGAGGACGGTGAACCAGCCCATAGCCCACCCAGGCGCCAATGGCAATGACCGAAACGGCGCCGGCCACCCGCCCCAGCGGTGTGATATGATCGGGGCTGAACAACAGAGCCAGCAAGATAAAAATAATGCTTAACGTGAATCGGTCGCCTTGCGGCAACTTGATCACAAACCACTCAGATAGCACACATGCGACCACCAAAAACCCAAGTGGGTAAGACCAATAAAAACCACCCTGCACACCCATCCAAATGAGCAAAACAACGGCGACCAGCGTCACCAGCCACAGATAAATTCCAAAATTTTCGTTTTCGCCCACGTCTCCAGTTTCCTGGTTGGCCCACCCAATTTACGATGTTGTACTATCAAGTACTCGTCTAGTTCATCCCCCACCTTGGCCCCCTGCGCCATTCACATCGACACAGCCGCAGCGATCGGTGCATTTCTAGTTCGGGGCACCCGGATTTTTTCGGCAAAGCACAGACGATAAACACGCTGCTCTAGGCGGCAAATGCGCCCGCATCGATCTTGGCGTCGGCTTGCCGAAAAACGAGTCTCACATGAGGCTCAAGCGATTCCATAGATGATTCTTGTATCAATATATAACAACTTTGCTTTCATTCTACAGGATTCACACCGGGATGTCAAGGGGAAATGGGTACTGGCAGCCTCGACGCGCGTCCAAGTGTCTAAAACAAAGCCAGCTGCTCGACATCTTGCGACAGCTGCACTTCTTCCAACTGATCGATCTCGGCCAACAGATCGGGAATTTTTTTCATATCCTGCTCAACCGTTTGGCGCAAACTGGGTTGGTGCAACGCCGCCGCCGGGTGATACATTGGGAAATAAAGCACCCCCTCGATCTTGCGCGGCTGGCCGTGAATGCGCGAGATTTTGGCGCCGGGAAAATAACGCGCCATCGAGAACCGCCCCAGGGTCACAATGATCTTGGGTTTGATCAATTCGATCTGGCGATCTAGGAATGACTTGCACATCTCGATCTCGTGCGGCTGCGGGTCCCGGTTGCCGGGCGGGCGGCACTTGATCACATTGGCGATATAGACATCCTCTCGCTTCAAACCGATGCTGGCCAACAACTGTTCGAGAAACTTGCCCGACGCGCCGACAAATGGCCGGCCGCTCCGATCCTCATGGAACCCCGGTGCCTCGCCAATAAACATAATGTCGGCATTTTCAGGCCCCTCGCCCGGCACCGCGCGCGTTCGTCCCTTGGACAGCGCACAGCGCGTGCAATTGAGGATTTGGGTTCCAAGTTCGCTCAATTCTGACATACGCTTTTTTCCTTTCGTATAAGGCTTTTCCAGTTTTCAAAATGTCCCCAAACTTGCAAACACTGAGGCCTGTTGCCCAAAATTGCCTTTGAAACGGACTGGAAAAGCTCGAGCAATTTCATAAATTTACCTATCTTGTGCCAACATTATTCTATGGCCTGTGCTAATCTGGGACAATTATTCCTCTGAAATTGCCTGACGGGTTGTCACCGGTTCGCAGATTATAACTTGATTGAGGATTTTTGTCTAAACTCGTCCGAGGCCGCGCGCAGATCACACCACAAGCGTCGTCAGTCGATCAAAGATTGGCTTGAGCGCGCCGTACAAACGCCGGTAGACGCCGTAAAACTCGGCGTAACGTGCAACGTTTTCGGGCTGGGGTGACACGCGATCGACGATCTGGATCGCGGCGTCGCAAGCCGCATCGACATCGGGCCACACCCCGGCGCCGACACCGGCCAACAGCGCCGCGCCATAAGCCGCGCCTTCGGTGGTATTGACCGTCGCCAACTCGCAGTCGAGCACGTCGGCCAAAATCTGCCGCCACAGCGCGCTGCGCGCCCCGCCGCCCGACACGCGCACCTGGTCGATCTGCCCCAGCCCCGCGCCGCGCACCAACGCCATACTGTCGCGCAAGCCAAAAGCCACGCCTTCCAGCACCGCGCGCGTCATGTGCGCTATGCCGTGCCGCACGGTCAGGCCGATGAACGCCCCCCTGGCGTTGGGGTCGGCATAAGGCACGCGCTCACCGGTGAGATAGGGCGCAAAGAGCAATCCATCGCTGCCGGCAGGCACGTCGGCAGCCGGCGCCAACAATGTGTCGTAATCCACGCCCGGCGCGACGGTGTCTCGATACCAGCGCAGGCTGCCCGCCGCCGAAAGCATCACCCCCATCAAATGCCAGCGACCGGGCGCCGCGTGACAGTGACCTTGCAAACGTCCCTGCTTTTCAAAGAGCGGCCGGTCGGTCGAGGCAAAGACCACCCCCGACGTGCCCAAGACCAAACCCACCACCCCCGGTTTGACCGCGCCGACGCCCACGGCGCCCGCCGCCTGATCGCCGCCGCCGCCCATCACCGGCGTACCGGCCTTGAGGCCGGTGGCCCACGCCGCCTGTGCGCTGATCGCGCCCGTTACAGCGGGGCCTTCGTGAGTGGGCGGCAGCCACTCGCGAGGAATGTCCAGCGCCTCGAGCATCTCGGCCGACCAATCGCGCTTTTCCAGGTCAAGCAAGGTCATGCCAGATGCGCCCGCCATATCGGTGGCGTAAACGCCGGTCAGCTTGTAGCGGATATAATCTTTGGGCAGCAAGACATGCGCTACCCTGGCATAGATGTCGGGTTCATTGTCGCGCACCCAGATGATTTTGGGGGCGGTAAAGCCGGGCAAAGCCGGGCTGCCCGTGCGGGCCAGCAGGTTGTCCAGCCCCACTTGGCCGGTGATCCACGCGCACTGCGCCGAGGTACGTTGATCGTTCCACAAGATCGACGGGCGCAGCACGCCGCCGTCTTTATCCAGCAGCACCAGGCCATGCATCTGGCCGGTCATACCGACGCCGATCACTTGCTCGCCGGCGATCCCTGTTTCGGCCAAGAGTTGCTTGATCGCCGCCTGAATGCCCGCCCACCAGTCGGCAGGGTCCTGCTCTGACCAAAGCGGATGCGGCGTGGAAACGGGGTTTTCAGTCGCCGCCACGCCGACCACCTGCCCGGTCTGGTCAACGAGCAACGCTTTGTTGCTCGTTGTGCTGATGTCGATGCCTAACAAATAAGCCACTTTGCTCTCCTATCGCGCTATGGCGTGCAATTATAATTTGTAGCCAATCATGCGCAAAAAGCCCTTGCGCTGTTCCACATCCGTTTCCGTCTCGATGCCTTTGGTGGTGACGCCGTCGATCACGCCCAAGATGCCGCGTCCTTGCTCTGTCTGGGCAACGATGACCTGCGTGGGGTTGGCCGTGGCGCAAAAAATGCGGCACACTTCGGGCACGGCCTTGATCCGGTTCATAAAGTTGATCGGATAAAGCCCTTCGCCCAGCATAATGATGAACGAATGTCCGGCCGAGATCGACAGCGCGTTCCTGGCGGCCAGTTCGATCAAAGCGTCGTCGCTGCCGCTGGCGCGCACCAGTGCCGGCCCCGACGCTTCGCAAAAGGCAAGGCCAAACCTGGCCCCGGGCACCGATGTCGCCAATACCTCGTGAATGTCTTCGACCGTTTTTATAAAATGAGAGTGTCCTAAAATAAAGTTCATCTCGGCCGGTTTTTCGATTTGGACGATCTTTATCTCCATTTTACATATCTCCATTTCTGTGCTCAGGGGGCCGGTTGGCTGGTCAAACGACGTGATTCAATTTCTCCATCTACCGAGTGAACCTTATCCCTTGATGCAGATCAGGGGGCGCAGGCGCGCCACCTTGCGGATGATACCGGCCTCGTGCATAATATCGACCACTTGATCGACATCCTTGTACGCACCAGGCGCCTCTTGGGCCAGGCCGCGTCTCGAGTGACCGCGCACGACGATGCCCTGCCCGGCCAGACGTCTGGTTAGTTTGTCGGCGCGGAATAGCTTGCTCGCCTGCCGGCGCGACATCACCCGCCCCGCGCCGTGCAGCGCGCTGCCAAAGGTCTCGTCCATGGCCTTTTGCGTGCCGCGCAGAATATACGAACTGGTGCCCATCGTCCCACCGACCAACACCGGCTGCCCCACCTCGCGGTACGCCTCTGGCAGTTCCGGCCGGCCGGGGCCAAATGCGCGCGTCGCCCCCTTGCGATGGACGATCAGCTCTTGTTGCTGCCCATCGACAGTGTGCGTTTCGACCTTGGCCGTGTTGTGCGCGACCTCGTACAATGTCGTGATTCGATCGGGCCGGATGCCCAGCGCCGCCTGAAATGCCTCACGCGCCAGGTGCGCCAACGCCTGACGGTTGGCAAACGCGACATTGATGCCGCAGCGCACCGCGGCAAGATAATCGCGCCCTTCGGGACTGTCAAAGGGCGCGCAAACCAACTCACGCTCGCGGATCGGAATGCCATACTTGCGGCTGGCCGCATCGAGCGTTTTCAGGTAATCCGAGCCGATCTGGTGGCCCAACGCCCGGCTGCCCGAATGGATGCTGATTAAAACCTGCCCCGGAAACAGGCCAAAAACGTCGGCAGCCTGTGGATCAAAGACCGTTTCCACCCACTGCACCTCCAGATAATGATTGCCCGATCCCAACGAGCCGATCTGTTTCAACTCGCGTTCCTTGGCCTTGCTGCTCACCATCTTGGGGTCGGCGCCCATTATGCGCCCGCCCTCTTCGACGTAATCCAGATCGCCGGCGACGCCATAGCCGCGCCGCATCACCCACTCGGCGCCCTGCACCAACAGTTTGTCCATCTCGGCGATGGTCAGGTGAATGTCTCCTGCGGAGCCAAGTCCGGCCGGAACGGTATGATACAATATGTTCGCCAGATCGTCCTGGTTATCCTCAACCTCGTCTCGATGCAGCGGCGTGCGCAAGGTGCGCACACCGCAGTTGATGTCGTACCCCACCCCGGCCACACTGACCACACCCTCGTCCAGGCTGAACGCGCCAACGCCGCCGATGGGGAAACCATAGCCGGGGTGTACGTCGGCCATCGCCAGCGACGCCGACTGAATGCCGGGCAGACAGGCCACGTTGACGATCTGCCGGAGGGCATTCCACGCCTTGCCGCCGGCCACCTCTTTGGCCAACTCGCGGATGCCCGTTTTGCCGGTGTATATCCGCCCTGGCACGCGCATTTCGCCCTGTTGGAGCACCTCCCAAACATATTCATCGATCTGGCGGATCGTGATCTGGCTGTCGACAAAAATATCCTTCATTCCAACCTCATCACCCTGCAAGCTGTTGTCGCCAACGCGCCAACTCTTGTTCGATCTCGCTGCGCTGCTGTTCCACCTCGAGCAACCGCGCTTGCAGCGTCACCCGTCGCTCCCCATCCAATTCGCGCGCCATGTCACTCTTGAGCGCAGCGATACGTTTGTTCAACATCTCTAAACTGCTCTGTGCTTCCTTGACGCGCTGAAGCAGCCTCGTTTGTGTCAAACTCGCCCCCCTCGATCCGGGGCCGCTAA
>CAYZYE010000039.1:22846-24101 GCA_964481205.1 uncultured Anaerolineae bacterium
GTTGAATCGTTTTCATATCTCGCACATTGAAAATATACCCATCTGGTGCGCGCATGTACAATACTGGTATGCCCCACTCGACGCCGTGCCCCAGCGCGGCGACCAGTCGCCGTCCTTCCGTCAGCGCCGCGTCGACGGGATAGCCGTCGGCCAGCGCGGTGTAAAACTCGGCGATCAAGTCAATCGACACTTGATCGGCCACCGCCGACTGCATCGCCAGCACCGCCGGAATCCCCTGCTGCACCAATCGCTGCGCGACGCCGGCATAAAGATGGTCGCGCGTCGCATACCCCCCATTGCAGGCATTGAGCACAACCAGGCGCAGCGAGCGTTCGTCATGCAACAACTCGCCCAACATCTGACCGTCAATGGGATGGCTGTTTCGATCGTTGTCTTGCAAGATCAAACGCCCTTGATGCGACTTGGGGTCAAATTCGCCATGACCAAGGAAATAAAGCACGTGAACCTGGTGACGGCGCAAATGATGCAGCAGCGAGCGCACCGTCGGCCGGGGCAGCCGCTCCATAACCACGCGCCCACTTGCAATCAACTCGGACAACGCCTCGGTGACGGCAGCGACCTCGGCATCGAGCTGCAAAGAAGGACGATCTTGGGGACTGGCGGCGACAACCAGAATGTTGAGCGCCCCGCTGACCGCCAGCGGCGGCTCTGGCTGCGCCAGGTGCAAATAACGGACAAGTGGGGTTTGGGTCGATTGGCACAGGAAACGCCCGGCGTCGGGATCATAGAGGAATTCCCAGGGGCAGGTCGCCAGCTCGGGCGCGTCATCGGCCAGCCGCAGGCGAATGCGCAGACCGGTTCCATTGCGCGTTACCGCGTCGAGGCTGCGCTGCCAGATCGTCAAGATCGAACCGTGAAAAACAGCCTCGAAAAGCCGCGTGCCGATCTCTTGCGCCTGCTCTCGATCTTGCGGCCAATGCAGCGCCAAGATTGACGCCAATCTCGGCCCCGGCGATGAATCGGTCGCCCCTACTGGTGAACCAAGGACCCGGATGTGATAACTGTCGCCGGTTTTGGTGATCCGCAAATCAAAGGTCTCGTAATCGATGCTTTCGATCAAAATATCCCCCCCGGTCAGGTGGTTGCCAGGAGACCGCTGAAAAACTCGAGATTAACCGCAGCTGACGCAGAGATTATCTTCACGAGTTACGCGGTCAGGTTCTAGACTAGAACGAGACTTGGGTAATCTGTGTCATTCTGAGCCAGCCGCCGCAGGCGGCGCAGCGAAGAATCT
>CAYZYE010000040.1:0-1504 GCA_964481205.1 uncultured Anaerolineae bacterium
ACCCGCGCCGCCGGTCGGGGAAGCGACGGCGGATCTGGCCGGTACGGTCGAGGCGACGCGACCAACGTCCCCGCCCCAGGTTGCGCCAACGGTGCAGCGGGCGGCGGCGCAATCGTCCGCCGAATTGACCGGCGAGCCGTCTGTCGTACAAGCGCCGCCGGCGGAGATGATTGACGGACGGCCCACTGTTGAAGTCGATCGCGCGGTGCAGTTGATTCAACGAGACCGATCTGACAGTCCGGACAAGATCGTGTTGGCGCGGGCGGCGTCGCGGACGCGGCTGCCATTGATCGATCCCGCCGTGCAGCGTACACTTGGGCGGCAGATGGCGCGTGTTGCTCCGGTGCGGCAGCCGGTGCAGCGCACCGCGTCTGGTGTTCATCCCGTGCGCGCGTCGACGGGGGCGGCGATTGAAAGGGCAGAGACCGTTGCTGCGGGCGTGGCGTTCCCACAGCACAAGGCTGTGTTGCCCAGCGTCGACCGGACACCTGCTTTGGAGTTGGTGCAGCGTCGCGCTGCCGTCTCGACCGAGCGCGGCGCTGTTGACCAGATGGTGGGGGGCAGCGAGGCGCTGGCCGAGATGATCGACCGGGAGGAAGAGCCAGAGATGCCTGATTTGGACCAGTTGGCCCGGCAGGTTTATCCGATTATCAAGAGGATGTTGTCTGTTGAGCGCGAGCGCCGGCTGGGTCGGTGGCGATAGCGTATGTTTGGCAAGTGAATGCGAGGCAAGATGTCGTCTTTGAATTCTTCAACGTCAGCGGCCTCAGAGACTTTGCAAAAGGTCCAAAAGGCCATGATCAAAAATTTGAATACGGGTCAAGAGGTCAAATGCCAGTTTAATCCCAGCGATCTCAAGATCACCGAGCGCATCAGGTGGGTTTCCAAGCCGGATATTGGCGGAAATGAACCGGGGGTGATCTTTTCTGGCGGGGACAGCGACGAGTTGGAAATCAGGTTGTTATTTGATACCACGCACAGTGGTCAGGATGTGCGGCAAAGTTACCGGGCGATTTTGGGGATTGCCAACATTGACGAGCAAAAAAAGAATGCCAAGACCAAAAAGGGCGAACCGGCGGCTTGCCGGTTTCAATGGGGTAAATTTCTGTCTTTTGACGCGGTTGTCGAAAAATTGGTGCAGAATTTCATAATGTTCAAGGCCGATGGCACGCCGTTGCGGGCGGATGTCACCGTTGTTTTCAAGCAGATCAAGGTCACGGTCAAGGGACAGAACCCAACTTCGCGTAGTGAACCAAGGAAAATCTGGCAGGTGAGTCAAGGGGAGCGGTTGGATTGGATCGCTTATCAAGAGTATGGCGACCCGGCTTATTGGCGCCATATTGCCGATAGTAATGGGTTGGCAAATCCCGGCGATTTGTATCCTGGGCAGATTTTGAAACTGGCGCCTTTGCCTTAGGGGCGTGCTGAAAGACCACCCAGCGCACTTGGCAACCGCAGAGAACGCCGAGGTTGCAAAGAAGACATCCAGTAGCATCGTAGCTAA
>CAYZYE010000040.1:1604-24090 GCA_964481205.1 uncultured Anaerolineae bacterium
CAACCGCAGAGAACGCCGAGGTTGCAAAGAAGACATCCAGTAGCATCGTAGCTAATCATAAACATAGGATAATCTCGGTAGACGCCAGGTTGGTTGGTGGAATTTGAAATTCAACGCAGAGACGCCGGGTCGCATAGCCGATAGGCATGTGAGGTTGGCGGTATTTTGTGCAGCGAGGTGGGGGTTCCATCAAGTCCTGGCGTCCTGTGCGGTCAATCTTTTGGGTGTGTTTCAAATGGTTTGGGTGTCCGTAGCATAGCTCCTTGTGGGCGGCGCATAGACGGGTGGCCATAAGGCAAATGAAACACACCCCAATCTTTTGTTTTCAGTGGTCTCTTGGGAGGGTGGTGGTGGAACGGAGTAGAGATTTGATCATTCGGGAACCGGCCAGGGAGACGCCCATTGTGGCGCAAGTGGATGTGCTGGTGGCCGGCGGCGGGCCGGCGGGTATCGCGGCCGCCGTCGCTGCCGCGCGTACCGGTGCGGACACGATGCTTGTGGAGCGATACGGTTATTTGGGTGGATTGGCAACCGGCGGGTTGGTTTTGTTGATGGACCAGTTGTTTGACCGCAATGGCGAGCGGTGTGTCGGCGGCGTGCATTGGGAAAGTTTGGAACGTCTCAGATCGATGGGCGGTCTGGCCGAGCAGCGCCCGACGCGCTTGCACGTCGATTCCGAGTTGTACAAAATTGTTGCCGACGAGATGTGCGTTCAGGCGGGGGTGCGTTTGCGGTTGCATTCCTGGGTCGTCGATGCGTTGCTCGAGGGCGACCGGGTTACGGGGGTTGTGGTTGAGAGTAAATCGGGGCGGCAGGCGATTTTGTGCCGGGTTTGCGTCGATGCAACGGGTGATGCGGACATTGCCGCTTTTGCCGGGGCCGGCTATGACCTCGCCCGTATGTGCATCGGCTTGAATCTCAAGGTTGGCGGCGTCGATGGCGGCGTGGTTCGCGCTTTCAGGCAGGAATACCCCGACCGCGTGCGGGCGTTGCGCCGCCAGGTGCGGGCGTTGGGCGGCTGCCCGCTGGATGTCGGTGCGACGCCGTACAGCGACCGGGGCGTGTACTGGGTCAACACGTTGGGGTTGAACGGGCGCGAGGGTAAAATGCTCCCGCTCGATCATGCGGCAGATGGTTTCGCCGGCGCGCTCGACGCCGTCGATGTGGAGGATATGACCTTTGTTGAGGTCGAGATGCGCAAGCGGATGGCGATCGCGCTCGACTTTTATCGTAAAAATATGCCCGGCTTTGAGGATGTGCATTTGTTGTCCATTGCCGCGCAGTTGGGTGTGCGCGACAGCCGGCGTGTGCGGGGGATGCACACATTGACCAAGGCCGAGATGGATGCCGGCGTCTGTTTCGAGGATAGCGTTGGGATAACGGGGCAAATGTTTGCCAACGGCCAACATCTTCAGGTGCCGTACCGCGCGCTGGTGCCCGAGTCGGTGAACGGGCTTGTCGTGAGTGGGCGTTGTATCAGCGTCGATGATGGCGTGATTCACTCGATTCGGCTCATTCCCGCGTGTATGATGATCGGGCAGGCGGCGGGGACGGCGGCGGCGCTGGCGCGCCGGGCGGGAGTTCAGCCCAGGGATGTGGATGTGGATGCGCTGCGCAGGCAGCTTGTTTTGGATGGTGTGATTTTGTCCTGACGGAATTGGAAAGGAATGGGTTCGAGTGGCCGTCACCAAGTATTTGCCTCAATGTTTTATCAAGATCGGCGGACGGAGCATGTCCGAGGAATTTATGGACGATTTGATCGAGGTCGTGGTCGATACCAGTTTGTATTTGCCCGGCATGTTTACGGTTTTGGTTTCCGATCCCAAGCTGAAATGGGTGGACGACGGCGGGATCGATGTGGGCAAGTCGGTCGAGATTTCGATGAAGCAGAAACAAGATGGTGGGGGCAAAGAGGGTACGTTGATTTCCGGCGAGATCACTGCTTTGGAGCCCGAGTTTTCGGCTCAGGGCCGGACCGCGTTGTTGATTCGCGGCTATGACAAGGCTCACCGGCTGCATCGAGGTAAAAAGACGCGCACTTTTACCAATCAAAAGGACAGCCAGATTGTGAGTACGATCGTCGGCGAAGCCGGGCTGTCGGCGTCGGTCGATCAGACGCCGGTTCAATATGACTATGTTTTGCAAAACAATCAGACCAATATGGAGTTTTTGCAGTCTCGCGCCGAGCGTCTGGGCTACCATATCTATGTCGCCGACGGCACATTGTATTTCAAAAAGGGCAAGGCCAGCCAGGGGGATGGGCCAACGTTGACTCTGGGCAACGAGCTGCGGCTTTTTCGCCCTTGCTGGACGGCGGCGCATCAGGCCGACCAGGTGACGGTCAAGAGTTGGGATGTCACGGCCAAAAAGGCGATCAGCAGCAATGTGGCGCCGGATAGCGGTTTGAAACAAGGGGGGATGACGACGACCGGCGGCGCGGCGGCCAAGTCGGCTTTTGGCGCTGCCGAGGCGGTTGTCACCGCGCAGCCCGTGTTTACGGTCGATGAGGCCAAGGCGCTGGCCACCGGTTTGAGCGATGATATTGGGCGCGAGTTTATCGAGGCCGAAGGGACGTGTTATGGCGATCCCGATGTCAAGGCCGGGTGGAAAATCACGATTGCGAATGTGGGGACGCGGTTCAGCGGCAAGTATTTTGTCACCTCGGCGACGCATGTTTACAACAAGGACGGGTATCATACCGATTTCAGTATTACCGGTCGAAAGCCGAATACGCTGAGTCAACTGTTGGATTCGGGGAGTGGGCGCGATCTGGCGAGTGGTTTGATGCAAGGTGTGGTGACGGCGCTGGTGACCAATCTCCAGGACCCTCAAAATTTGGGGCGGGTCAAGGTCAAATATGCCTGGCTGGGTGAGATCGAGAGCGATTGGGTGCGCATTGCCACGCCGATGGCGGGCAAGGAGAGAGGGTTTTATTATTTGCCCGAGATCAATGACGAGGTTTTGATCGCTTTTGAGCATGGCGATCCGCATCGCCCCTATATCGTCGGTTATCTTTGGAGCAGTACGGATAAACCGCCCAAGCAGAACAGCCAGGTTTCCAAGGATGGCAAGGTCAATGAACGCATTATCCACTCGCGCAGCGGCCATGTGGTCATTTTTGACGACACGGATGGTAAGGAAAAGATCATTGTGCGCGACAAGACGGGCAAGAACGAGTGGATCATTGACTCGGCCGAGAATTCGATGACGATCAATGTCGAGGGCGATTTTACGGTGAACGCCGGCGGCAAGGTGTTGATCAAGAGCAAGGCTGATATGACGCTGGAGACGCAGGCCAAGGGGTTGGTCAAGACGCAGCAAGACTTGACCCTCAATGCGACGGGCAAGGGTACGTTCTCGAGTGTGGGTAATCTGGTTTTGGATACCAAGGCCAAGGGCCAGTTTACGAGCGCCACGCAGTTGGCGTTGGAAGGCAAGGCGCAAGCCACGCTCAAAGGGGCCATGTTTGAGATCAGCAGTCAGGGGATGGGGACGGTCAAGAGTTCGGGTATTCTCACCATCCAGGGGACGTTGGTCAAGATCAATTAGGGGCTGGATCGGAAAGCGAGATTCGAGATGAGCAAACCAGCGGCGCGGATGGGCGACTCGACCGCGCATGGCGGTGTGATTGTGATGGGTTTCCCGACCGTTTTGATCGGCGGGCAGCCGGCGGCGCGGATGGGCGATATGCACACTTGCCCAATGTTTACGGGGCCGGTGCCGCATGTCGGCGGGCCGATCACGCTCGGCAGTATGACCGTTTTGATCGGTGGGCAGCCGGCGGCGCGGATGGGCGATATGGCGACCTGTGTTGGCCCGCCGGACAGTATTGCGATGGGGTGTATGACGGTGTTGATCGGTGGTTAAGAGTGCGTTTGGGAAGCAGCGATGAATCATAATGTCAGAAATCGAGAATTTTTGGGACAGGGATGGGCTTTTCCGATTCAGGTTGGCCCAAGCGGCCGGATCGCGTTGGCCAGGGGTGAACGTGACATCGAGCAGGCCATTCGCATTATCCTGGAGACGATACCGGGCGAGCGCGTGATGCGCCCCGAGTTTGGGTGCCGGATTCACGAGTTGCTTTTTGCCGCTCAGGATGCGACGACCGAAGGGTTTGCGATCCGTTACGTCGAGGAGGCGCTTGAGCGCTGGGAGCCGCGTATCGAGTTGCAAGAGGTGGATGTGAACAGCGACCCGGCGCGCGACGGTGTTTTGTTGATCGAGATCAGGTACCAAATTCGGGACACGCATAATGAGCGCAGCATCGTTTATCCATTTTATTTGACGGACGAAGAGCCTGTCTACTAGGGGTGATTCGTTGGGAGATGTGCAGCTATGCCGTTACCAACACCTAATTTAGATGATTTGCGTTTTCAAAAGGATCTGGTCGATGAGGCGCGGCGGCGAATTATTCGCTATTGCCCCGAGTGGACCGATTACAACTTGAGCGATCCGGGGATCACATTGATCGAGTTGTTTGCCTGGATGACCGAGTTGATGGTGTACCGGTTGAATCGCGTGCCGGAAAAGAACTATGTCAAGTTTATGGAGCTGTTGGGCATTCAACTCGAGCCGGCTCACAGCGCGCGCGCCGCGTTGACGTTTTGGCTTTCGGCGCCTTTTCCGCTGGAACCGGGAGATGAGACGACGACTGTTGTCCCGGAGGGGCTTGAGGTATCGACCTGGGGCAGCGCCCAAGAGGACGAGATTGTTTTCACCACCGATGAAAAACTCGTCATCAGCCCGCCCCGGTTGACTCAACTGCGGCGTCAGGCCGACCTGAACCGCAATTATTTGCCTCGTCTGGGCGTGCGGAAATTTTACACATTTAATCGAGGCCAACCGCAGATCGGCGATACTTTTTATATCGGTTTCGACGCCGAGGACAATATTGGCGGTTATGTGTTACAGTTGGCGTTTGAATGTGAAGAGACTCAGGCGACCGGCGTCAGACGTGAGGATCCGCCGTTGGTTTGGGCGTGTTCAATGGGCGACGGCGTGTGGCGCGAGATCGCGCCAAGCACGGGCGTGGGCGAAAAGGACACGACCGGCGGGTTGAACAATGCCGAAGGCAAGATGGTGTTTTATCTGCCGATGGAGATGCGCGTGGATTATGTCCACGGGCGCGAGGCGTACTGGATCAGCTGCCGGCTCGAGTCGCGGCGGCGGGGGCAGGGTATGTATACGCAGTCGCCACGGATCACCGGGCTGCGGGCCTTGTCGCTGGGGGCGACGACCTGGGCCACGCACGCTCAGGTTGTGACCGGGGAGGTGTTGGGCGATAGCAATGGTGAGCCGGGGCAGGTTTTTCGCCTGGAATTTGCGCCGATTTTGCCCTTCAAAGAGGGCGAGACGGTCGAGATCGAGGCCGAGCGGGATGGCGAGATCGTTTTTGTGGCCTGGGAGCGCGTCACTGATTTTTCCCAGTCCGATCGCTATGATCGTCATTATCTGCTCGACGAGGCCAGCGGTGAGGTTCGTTTTGGCCCCAGCATTCGTCAGGCCGACGGTACGGTGCGCCAGTACGGGCGAATTCCCGAAGCGGGGCGGCAGATTCGGGTGACGCGCTATCGACACGGCGGCGGCGTCATTGGCAATGTGTCGGCCAACAAGTTGCAGGTGATGCACTCGGCGGTGCCTTATATCGATCACGTGACCAATTTGAGTCCGGCGCGCGGCGGGCTGGATCAGGAGACGTTGGCCGAGGCCAAGATGCGCGCCCGGCGAGAGATTCGCTCGCAAGGGCGTGCGGTCACGGCCGAGGATTTCGAGACGTTGACCAGGAGGGCCAGCCGCGCCGTGGCGCGCGTCCGTTGTAATACGCCCGGCGGCCCCGAGTCGTCGCTGCAACCGGGGATGATCGATCTGTTGGTGGTGCCGGCGGTCTATGATGCGCTCAGAGGCGGCGATCTGAGCAGTTTGACCGTGGATAACGAGTTGGAACAGACGATCCGCAATTATCTGGACAAATATCGCTTGTTCAGCACAGTACTCGATGTCCGGGAACCTGATTATTTGGGCGTCAAGGTTTACGCCAGGATCGTGCGTTCCGAGTACCACGCTCCAGAGGTCGTCGTCGCGCGGGTGAAGATGCTTTTGCGGCACTTTATCACGCCGCTGCCGTTGGAAACGCAAGAAAAGTATATCGACGATGTTTTGGGGCCAACATGGAAGGGGTGGCCTTTTGGCCGCGATCTGTTTGTGGCCGAGCTTTTTTCGCTGATCCAGCAGGTGCCGGGGGTCAAGCATGTCCTTGAGGTGCAGGTGGGGTATCGCGCGGTGATTCCCAGCCGCGAGGTTCAGGATGTCGAGTGGGAGCCAGAGCCGGAAGAGGATGAACAGGAAGCGGAAGAGGCGGAAGCGCAGCCTCAAGAGGAAGAAGAGGTTGATCAGGTGCAGCAGGTGGCATTGACCGAAGACAAGGTGATTCATGTTCCGGCCGATGCTTTGCTTTGTTCGTTGATCCACGAGATCGAACTTGAAGAACTGTGAGACGCCGATGATGGATGCAGCGCCGGTCGTAGATAAATCAATTTCTACATTGTGCAACGTCGCGCATGTGGTCGATGTGGGGCAGCATTACCCCGGAGATGATGTGACCTTGTTTAGCCGCATCAAGGTGTTCGAGACATTGCCCGGTTTTGTCTTCAGGGTCAGCATTCCCGACGGGCTGATCGTGAGTACGACTCTGGCGCCGCAGGACGCTTTGCCTCAGGTGGGGGTGGGGACGGGGGTGCGCCATCTGGTCTGGCGCGTCGATCGGCCGGCGCCGGCGGGCGTATACGAGTATCGCGTTGTGGCGCGGGTTGCGCCGACCTTGAGCGACCTGAAATTACAGAGCCGCGCCGTGGTCACGGTCGAGGTGGACGACGGGGCGCCGGTTTCGGACCAGGAAACGGCCACCATTTTTGTCCGGGCCAAGAGCCGGTATGTGGCGCATTTGCCGGGTATTTATGATGGTGATGAATTGATGGGGCGTTTTTTGATGATCTTTGAAAGCCTGTGGAAGCCCAAGCAGGATCGAATTGATCATCTTGAACATTATTTTGATCCCAAAACGGCGCCGCCGGGCATGCTGCCCTGGTTGGCGTCCTGGCTGGGGATGCGTTTGGACGCGGATTGGCCGGAAGAGCGACAGCGGATGATGATCCAGTCGGCCATTTCGTTGTACCGGAAAAAAGGCACCAAAGAAGGCCTGAAAGCGTACCTGGAAACGTTGACCGGCGGCAAGGTGCGGATTGTCGAGCACCGCGCGCACAATTTTGTCTTTGGCGTCAACACCCGGTTGGGGCCGGGGATCGCTTTGGGTATCAACAATCACCCGAACACGTTTACGGTCCATGTTCGTTTGCCTCCTCTGGAAGCGCCGGCCGGCGAGAGTTGGAGCGAGCAAGAGGTCGCGCGACGAGAGTTGGAACGTCGTAAAATGATTCAAAATATCATCGACGAGCAAAAGCCGGCGCATACCGGCTATACGTTGCACGTCGAGACCGGGCCGGACGATCAAGAGATGGAGGAATAGCAAACCGTGTCTGAAAAAAATTTGCCGGAAAAAGACTTGCTGAAAATGTTCCCCAACCGGAGAATCAGCCCCTTTGACGGTATGGCGGTCACTGCCGAGGTTTGGGAGGAGGCGCACGCCTATCATCGTCGACGCCAGCAGCTTTATGCTTTGTTTAATTACGGGGCGGGGATCGTGACCGGCCTGGACGTGATCGCCAGTTCGCCTCCCGATTTGATCGTGTACATTTTGCCCGGCATCGCCATCGACTCGGCGGGGCAGGTGATTGTGTTGACCGAGCCGGTGGCGTATGATTTTGGCGACGATTCGGACGGGTTGGTGTACCTGTTGTTGAGTTATTGGCAAAGCCGTCCCACAACAGCCGAAGGTGAGACGCAGGAGAGCGGGATCAGGTTCGTTTTTGACGAGTTTGCCGTTCATGCCAGGCCGACGTTGCCCGAAACGCCGTGGGTCGAGTTGGGGCGCGTGCGGCGTGCGGGGCGCACCTCGCCGATATTGGATGCGTCAGACGCGGCGCATCCGCAGTTGAACGAGTTGGATTTGCGTTTTCGCCGCGAGATTGGCGCTGCGCCCCACCCGGTGCGGCGCGTTGCGGTCGGTTACGTCGGCGAGGGCGCGCCGGAGCGCCATGCGCAGAGTATGGATTACCTGGCGCGCGCTGTTGCCCGCCTGGGTTTGGGGCGCGCCGTGGTTGACCGGCAGGTTGCTTTGACGGCGCAGTTGGGCGAATACGATTTGCTTTATCTGGTGGGGCAGGGCGCTTTTCAGCTGACTCAGGATGAGATGAAATCGCTCTATGCCTATATTCAAGAGGGCGGTACGGTGTTTTATGAAAGTTGTCGGCAGGGGACGAGCGGCGGCGATCCGCCGGCCGACGCTGCTTTTGCGGATTTGATGACCGCGATGAATATCGAACTGGCGGCGCTGCCGCCCGATCACGCCATGTTGACCGAGCCGTTTCTTTTTGGCGCGCCGCCGGCGGGTTTCGAGATCGAAAATGTGTCCGATCTGCTGCTCGGCGACGGCGTGATCTGGAGCAAGAATGACTATGGCTGCTTGTGGCAGGGACGGCGGCGGGGACGGGCGGCGACGCGCGCCGAGATACGTGCGGCGATGGAGTGGGGGAGCAATATTCTGGCTTGTGCGGCGTCACGTCGAGAGGCGTTCAAAAAGGAATAAACTTGAACAATATCTATGATCAAGTTCCATATCCCAGTTTGTCATACACAAAGAGCCATCCAGATCGCCTTGCGACCGTGGCGACGTTGTTGGGGGCCGCGCCCAAGCCAATAACTTGCTGTCGCGTGCTGGAACTGGGGTGTGCGAGCGGCGGCAATTTGATCCCGATGGCCTACGGGCTGCCGGAGAGCGAGTTTGTCGGCGTCGATTATTCGGCCACGCAGATCGATGAGGGACGGCAGGTCGTTCGCGCTTTGGGTTTGTCCAACATTCGTTTCCAGTGCGCCGATATTTTGGAGCTTGAATCTGGCCTGGGATCGTTTGACTATATCATCGCGCATGGCGTGTTCTCGTGGGTGCCGCGCCCGGTGCAGGACAAGGTGTTCGAGTTGTGTGCGCAAAATTTGACGTCAAACGGCGTGGCTTATGTGAGTTATAATACCTACCCCGGCTGGCGTCTGATCGGCGTCATTCGCGACATGATGCTTTACCATACCCGCCATATCGCCAACCCGCAAGAAAAGGTGGCGCAGGCGCGGGGGCTGCTCGATTTTTTGGCCGAGGCGATCCCGGCCGAGTCGGGGGCTTATGGGAGTTTTATCAACATGTACGCCCAGTTTCTCCAGGGGGAACTCAAGGGGGCGGGTGTTCGCGGCGATGCGTTTTTGTTGCACGATGAATTGGAGGATGTGAACGAGCCGATTTATTTTCATCGCTTTGTCGAACGCGCGGCGGGTTATGGTCTGAAATATCTTGGCGAGGCCAGGTTTCAAGAGATGACGGAAAGCCGTTTTCCGCAAGAGGTGTCTGAGACGCTGGGGCGGATGTCGCAGGACATTGTCGAGTTTGAGCAGTATATGGATTTTCTCAAGAACCGCATGTTTCGACAGACTTTGTTGTGCCATCAAGGTGTGACCACGAGCCGCACGCTAAATCCGGCCTTGTTGACAAAATTTTACGCCGCTTCACATGCACAATCTATGCCAGACGATGTCGATCTGGGCAGCAGCGAGGTGCTCAAATTTCAGGCCAGCGATGGCGCCGTGCTGGCGATCGATCATCCCGTGACCAAGGCGGCGTTTGGCTATCTCGGCGAGGTCTGGCCGAGGTCGGTTTCTTTTGGCGTGCTGCTCGACACGGCGCGCGATCGCTTGCGCTCGAATGGCCGGCCGGTGCGCGATCTCGAGTTGGATGCCCAGGTTTTGGCGGCGAATTTGTTCCGGGCGTACAGCTATAGCGAGCAGTTGGTCGAGCTGCGCGTCTATGCCCCGCCGATCGTTCTCCAGGCCGGCGAGCGTCCGGAGGCCAGCCCGGTTGCGCGGTTTTACGCCCAGGTGAGAAACAGCGTCACCAATTTGCGGCACGAGCGTGTGACGTTGGACGCGCTGGACCGGTATTTGTTGCCCCATTTGGATGGACGGCATACCGTGTCGCAGTTGGTCGATCTTTTGGTCGATGGCCCGGTGGCCGAGGGCGTTTTGCAGATCAAGCAAGAGGGGGCGGCGGGCGACGCGGGGGACGCGCGCGCTGTTTTGGCCGAGGCGGTGGTCAAACGGCTGGATTGGCTGGCGCATGCGGCATTGTTGATCGCTTGAGCGGATGGATGGGAGCGTGTGAATGAACGTTCGTAGCTGGATCGAGGTTACGGATCAGAGCGGCTGGCACAAAGAGTTTCCAATTCGGAAAAAACTCGTTCATTTGGGCAGCGGGCCAGAGAATGACGTTGTGTTGCAGAGCAAACAGCCGGGGGCTGGCGCGCCGATTGCGCGGCGGCATATTCAGTTGGTGGCGACGGCAGAGAATGCGTCTGTCTATCGCCTGATCAATCTGGGCGTCGAGAGTGTGACCCTCGACGGCAAGTCGCTGGAGCCGCGCGCGGCGGCCAATGTTTCGGACCGGGGGCATCTCCGGCTGGGCGAGTATGATCTTGTTTTTCGCTTCAATGTGCTTGCCGGCGAGGGGGCGGGCGGCCCGCGCTTTGCGGGTTGGGATGCGGGGGTGGGGACGGGGGCCATTTCTTCGGATGTGATCGGCGTCAAGTTGTTTATGCCCGAAACGACGCTGCGCCCGGATCATCCGATCGAGGGGGTGCTGACTATTCGCAATCAGGGCGATGCGCCGGGGGTGCAGTTTATTCTCGACCTGGAAGGGCTAGAGACCCAGGATTACGAGATTGGGCCGGGGCCGATCTTGTTTCCCAATGCTCAAAAGCAGGTCTTTGTCCGGCTCTATCACCCGCGAAAGCCTTATCCGCCGGTCGGCGAGCACGTTGTCCACGTGGTGGTCACAGCGCCCGATGATTATCCAGGACAAAGGGCGGTGGCGCCGCTGACGGTCCAGATCGTTCCTTTTTATCAACACGAACTGCGTTTCGTTGACGGCGTTGCAGAATAGATACGGGACGGTAGAATTTGCAAAGGGGTAGTGCGTTATGCGTATTCCGAAGGCAATCACTTGGGCGCTGCTGGCGTTGGCCCTGGTATCTTGTCTGGTGCGGGGGGCGGGCGCCCAGACAAGCGCGCTGACCGTCGCCGTCACGCGGGTCGACAGTGATCGGTTTCCCCAGGTTACGTTGTATGTCTCGGTGACGGACGAAAAGCGGTTGCCCGTCGTGGGGCTTGGCGAGGCGGATTTCTGGGTCAAGGAGAGCGGCGTTCAGATTCCGGCCGGGTCTTTTCGCGTCGAAAGCGATGCTTCGCAAAACGTCGGTTTGGTCCTGGCCGTCGATGTCAGCACGTTTCCCGACGAGTCGTCGATCATTGCCATGCAGGACGCGGCGCGGTCGCTGGTGCGGATGGTCGGCGATGGGGCCGAGGTTGCGGTCATTGCTTTTGGTGAAACGGTCGAGGTCAGGCAGGGGTTTGCGGCGCCCCAACAGGCCATGTCGGCGATCGACGGCTTGCTGCCGTTGGGACGGTTTACGGCGTTCAATCAAATGTTGGCCGAGTCGGTTGACCTGGCGATGACCTCGTCGATGGCGCATAAAGCGGTGGTGGTGATTCACGACTGTCTGGAAAACATTGGCGATTTTGCGTTTGAGGATACTCTGGCGCGGGTGCAGGCGGCGCATATTCCCGTTTATACCGTCGGGTTTGGCCCCAAAATAGACCGTCTCAAGTTGGACGAGCTGGCTCAATTGATCGAGGCGGCCGGCGGGATGTATTTTGTCCTCGATCAGCCCGAACAGATCCATACGCCGGTGCAGGCCATTGGTTTGCTGCTGCGCCAGGGGTACCGGATCACTTATCGCTCCGACCTGATCGCCGATGGCGGCGAGCACGATCTCGTCGTTGGCGTCAGTCGCGGCGGGCAAACGGCGGAGGCCGGGGGCAGGTTGACGGCGACCGGGCAGGATGTCGAGTTGTCGCTTGCGGGCGTCGAGGATGGGGAGACGGTTGGCGGGACGGTTGGGTTGGCGGCGACGACATCGTCGTCGGTTGTTTCGGTCAAGTACATTTTGGACGATCAGGTGTTAGTCGAGATTGCCGAGCCGCCTTTTTGCTATAGTTTGGATACCGCCGCGCTGCCGGTCGGGGAGCACGTTTTGACCGTCGAGACGCTGGACAGCGCCGGGAATGTCGCGGTGACGACCAGGCGGATCAATGTGGTTCCTCCGGTGGTCGTGACGGCCATTGCTTTGCAAAGCCAGGTTGATCGGGGCGTCATGATCGACGTCGAGGCGCAGGTGGTTTCGCAGGCCAAGTTGCTTCAGGTCGATCTGCTGGTCGACGGGCGGCTGTATGAGCGCAGGGAAGGCAAGGGCGTGACGTCGCCGGTGCGGTTTTCCGTTGACAGCGCCGTTTACCCGCCGGGCGAGCATTTGATCACCGTGCGCGCCAGAGATGTGACCGGCCGGCAGGATGAGAGCAGCCTGGATGTCCAGATCGTGTCGCTGGTCACGCCGACGCCGCGTCCCACTCTGACGCCGCAGCCGCAGAAAAAGACCGGTTGGGCGCTGTGGAAAGAACGGGTGGCGACCGATCCCTGGCGTAAAAGGCTCAAGGTTGCGTTTCTCATTTTTGTCATAGCCTTGATCGTGTTTGCGACTTTGTTGCTGCTCGCGGCTTTGGCCGCCTGGCAAAAGAAACGCCGGCGGCGGGTGCTGCCGCTTCAGGTTTGTAACCTGGGCAATATGTCCAGCCGGTACGAGTTGTTTCCCCAAGAGCCGGCCGGCGTTCTCAAGTTCAAGTTGCTTTTGGACGGCAAGGCGCTGTCCAGGCGAGAGATGACCGAGACGGTCGAGGTGGTCGAGCGCGCGACGCCGGCGCGTGCAGCGCCAGCACGTGCAGTGCCGGCCGGCAGGCCGCAACGACCGGCGCCGAGGTCGAAACCCAGGTGGAATATGCGCGCCGCGCAGTCGGTTGCTATGGTGCTCGACGCCATTGCTTCCATTTTGCCCCAGAGTTGGCGGGCGCCGTTTAGAAACGCGAGCCGCAGTATCAGGCGGACGCGCTCCAAGGTCTCTCAGGTGCAACGAACCTCGGCGCGCATTTCGGGCGTGGTCAAGTCTTTGCCGTCGGGAACGCCGCAACCAGGGGCGGCGATTCGAGAGGAGGCGCAGCCGGCGGGTGCGCCGCAACCAGGGGCGGCAGTTCGAGAAGAGGCGCAACCGGCGGTGGTAAGAAAGGTGAGAAAGGTGGCGCGCGCCTGGTATCTGACGCCCAACGTCGAACCGGGGGGCGTTCTGGATCTGAGTTTGATCATCGATCCGACCTGGCGGGCCAAGACGCAGTATTATATCATCCGGGTTTTGTCCCGTTCGGTCGATCAAGATGACGCGCCGGTTGTGACCGGGGAGGAGCGGGTGCCGGTAACGGGTTTTAGTTGGTTTTTGCGTTTGATTCCGTTTCTGCTGATCGTTGCTGCGGCAGTGTTTTTGATCGTCATGGTTGTCGGGTGGATATAAGGATGCCGTAAGCGTGCTGGATATACGCGCAAAGGCCAGTGTGGGGTGGTTGGAGATGAGTTTAGAAAACGGGACGACTATAATGTCAGGTCAGGCTCAACTAGAGATCATTAGTCCAAGTGGAGAAATCGAGTTTGTCGACCTCGACCCGCAGCGGGGGGTCACGAACATTGGGCGGCACGCGGACAATGATGTGGTCATCGACAGCGCCAGCGTGGCGGATTTTCACGCGATGCTGGATCATCGTCAGTGGCCCTGTCACCTGATGTTGTTGACCGATCGGCCGGGGACCATTTTGGACGGTCAGCCGCTGTCGCCCGAAGACCCGATCTCGTTGCGGAATTGGGCCACCATCGAGTTGGATGGGTATACCCTGATTTTGCTGCAAGGAGATATGGTCGAGGGCGGGGGGCGGGCCGCTGCGCCGGCCGAGGCTGCGCCGGCGCCGGACTCGCGCGAGACGGCGCAAGCGGCGGCTTTGTTTTTTGATCAAACGGACGAATATATTGTCGCCGAGGTTTCAGAGCGCGAGTGGACGGTCGATGTCGAAGAGTCGGCGGCCTGTCAGTTGACGATTACCAACGGCGGCCGGATTGTGGCCTCGTTTCATGTCGCGGTTGAGGGGGTGGATCCAAGCTGGGTGTCCATTTCTACGCCGCAGGTCAATCTCAACGAATATGACGAGGCGGTTGTGACCATTGTGATCACGCCGCCGCGCCATCCGACCAGCAGCGCCGGGCTGCACCGGCTGGCGATCGTCGTGACCTCGCCCGAGTATCCGGGGCATTTTGCTCGCATGAGCGCGCAGTTGTGGATCAATCCATATTATTCGTTTTCGGTGGGCGAGTTGTCGCCCCGGCGGCAGACGGTGTCGTGGAGAAAGCCGTCGGCGCAGGCATCGATCGCTGTTCACAACAAGGGCAACGGCGTCGTGCCATGTGTGCTCGATGGCGCCGATGACGAGCGGGCGTGTAGTTTTGAATTCCAGGCGCCGGGGCATGAGGCGAGTTTGTCCGGGCAGGCGCAGTTTCCGCTGGCCCCCGACGAGAGTGTGACCATTCCGCTGTCGATTACGCCGTTGAGCCGCAAGTTGGTTGCCGCGCGTGCGCGTCTTCATCCGTTTACGATCACGGCGTCGCTGGCCGAGGGCGACCAGTCGCCGATTGCCGTGGGCGGCCAGTTGAGCAACAAGCCCGTTTTTGGCCCGTTGCATGTCTTTTTGGCCATGGTTTTGTTGGTCGTTTTGGTCGTTTATGCGACCTGGCCGCGGATTTTGTCGCCGGGGCTGCGCGCCAAGCCGGACATTGTGCAGGCCGGCGGCGATGTGACGCTGAGCTGGCGCGTGTCGCCATTTGCGACCGATCTCCAGATCGAGGGGATTGAAGAACCGATCCAGCGCGGCGCCGATCAGATCAAGATCAACCCGCCGGTGCCGGGAGCGACATACGTGTTAAAGGCCAACAATCTTTTTTCCCGGTGGTTGGCGATTGTGGGGCTGTCGGGCGATACCGACCGGACGACGGTGCTGGTGCTGCCGGAAACGCCGGTCATTGATATGTTGTTGGTTGGTGAGAGTGAAGATGTCAAGTTTCTCGATTATGGCAAATCGGTGACGGTCAAATGGGCGGTGAGCGGCAATGTCGAAGAGCTTGTTCTCCGCGCCGGCAATCATGTGGAGACGATCCCACCCGAAGAGCTGATCGGTGAGCGGACGATCCAGCCCGAGTATGACACGCTTTTTGTCCTGGAGGCGCGAAATTCGTCGGGGTCGGATTTGAGAAGCAAGATGGTGCGCGTTTTTTCTCCTTCGATCAAGACGTTTCGCGTGGAGCCGAGTGATATTGTCGCCGGAGAGACGGTCACGATTACCTGGGATGTGAACAATACCGATCTGGTGTCGATCGCGCCTTTGGCGGGCACCTTTCCGGCCGGGGGGCAGGTGGCCCAGCAGCCGGAAGAGACAACGTATTACATCCTTTCGTTTATGAATGGCGAGACCGAGGTCAAAGAGATGCTTGGCGTGACCGTACATCCTGCTCCGTCGCCAACGCCGGCGCCGCAAGCGCCGGTGATCGAGTTTTTTAGCGCCGCGCCTGGGGCCATCGTGCAGGGCGTCGAGACCGAGGTGCAGTTGGCCTGGTCGGTGCTGGGTGATGTGACCAACATTCAGATCAGCAGTCTCGATGCGTACAATGCCTCCGGCCTCAAAGCAAAGGATATTGTCAAGGTCTCGATCAAGAAACCGACGATTTTGGTGCTCACGGCGTTTTACAATGACCTCAGCGCCAGTCAGACGGTCGAGATTGGCGTCATCGAGGCGGAGCCTGAACCCACGCTAGAGCCAACTGCCGAACCGCTTTTGCCAACGATCACTTTTTTCAAGGCCGCCGGCGACAAGGGGTTCGAGGACAAGGTCATTTTTGTCAAGCAGCAGGCGGACGCGAATGGCCCGGTTTACGTGTACCAGATCGAGGTCGGCGCGGACGTGCTTTTGAGTTGGGAGACGGTGGATGCCGAGTTTGTGACTTTGAATGATGAAAGCCAGCCGGCGGCGGGTGAGATTCCTTGGGCCGATACCTCTTTGCGGGTCTTGCGGCTCAAGGCGTGGAATGAGTATGGCGCGGTATACGCGACGATCAGGATCAATATCACGATCGATCCTGCAACATTGATCTATGGTGTGTATCTTCCAATTATCTCTTGTAATGCGAGTGGTCACGCGAGGTGAAATGAAACGCCGGAAAATCCGTTTGCTCGTGTCATTATTCTTGATCGGGCTGCTGGCCGCCTGTAAGGCCAACCCGCTCAAAATATTCCAGGCTGCTGAACCGGACGAACTCGAGATCAAGATTGGGGTCATTGTGTCCAGGCAGGGAGGGCGCGCCGTTTCGGGGCAGGATCACCTGCGGGGTTATCAGATGGCCGAAGCCGAGATCAATGCCCAGGGCGGCATTTTGGGGTACCCGGTTCGGGTGGTGCCGATGGATGACGAGTCAACCACGCTGGGTGCGCGGGATGCCGCTCAGGTGTTGATTCAGAACGAGAATGTGCTGCTGCTCATCGGCACGACGTCCAGCGGGTCGACTCTGGAAGCGGCGGGGATCGCCAATGCGTTCGAGGTGCCTTTTATCGTGCCAACGGCGTCTAGCGATCTGATCACGCAGCAAGGCTACAAGTGGGTTTTTCGGATCAATGCGCCTTCGGCGGCTTATGCGGCGACGGCGCTGGCCTTTATCGACGAGAATTGGCTGCTGTTGAGGAACCAGGAGCGCAATGTTTTGGATATGAGCATCATTTACAACGAGTCTCTTTTTGGCGAGAGTGCGGCGGTTGCAGCAGCCACGGCCGCGCACGAACGGTGGATCGATATTACCGCTTACGAGTCTTTTCGGGCGGGGACGGATGATTATGGCGATACTTTGCTCGAAGCATGGCTGTGGTCGGCATACGCTTATGGCACGTTGGATGCGGTGGGGTCTTTGGATTTGAGCAGTGTGGCGCCGAGTGTGCTTTATTTTGCCGTCAGCGGCAAAGGCGCGGCGTGGATGCAGCAGTGCCGGGAATTGAACCTGAACCCCAACTTGTATTTGGCGCATGCCGGCGCATTTGCCGATTCGGCGTTTATCCGTGAGGCCGGCGCGGACGCCGAATATATCATTGTGACGGCTCAGTGGTCGCCCGATGTCAAGCACAAAGATTGGCCGGATGTCGAGGCGTTTACCAACCGGTTCGAGGAATTGTATGGCATTGTGCCGGGTATGCGCAGCGCGCAAACTTATACCGCGCTTTGGGTTGCCGTCGATGCCATCGAGCGGGCTATGCGCGCCGACGAGTGTGTCAAATGTGAGCGCAAACGGCCAAAAGAGCAGGAAACTTGTTGGGACGCCAGCGGGTGCGATCTGTACTATGACAAGGCGATCAGCGAGACGCCTCTGGATTGGTCGGACCCGGAGCGGGTTGGCGAGGTGCGTGAGGCTGTTCGCAATGCGTTGCGGAGCACCGATATTGAACAAAGTATTTTCGGACCGATAAAGTTCGATCAGAACGGACAAAACAATCACCAGGTCTTGTTGGTGCAAATTATCGACGGACAATATGTCACCGTTTATCCCAACAACTACAAGTCTCGGGACCCGGTTCTGCCGGTGCCGACCTGGTCGCAGCGGCGAGCGGATGAATAGTGGTGTAAATGGTCGGGGGTTGGGAAAGTAAGGTGTGATGTGATGACAAATTTAGCCCGGTTGCGCCAGGCGCCGCTGCAAGAGGTGATCGACAGGGTCGATGTGGGAGACCCAAAACTGGTATCGCCCATTATTCTGTCGGTTTCGTCGTGCCGGAGCGGCAGTACGATTATGCTGCGCGTTTTTGGGGCAGTGGGGGTAACATCTTTTTTTCAGGAACTCAAATATATCCAGCGCTGGCGAATGCTCGGCGGTGAGTCGAGTTGGAAGATACCGCAGCGCCCGGAAGAGCCGATTTATCTCAAAGAGACGTTGGGGCCGTACACGAGGGCCGGGTCCGAGTTCAATCCGGTCGATGTGTTGTTGGGCGCGGGGTTTCCTCCCGAGAAACTGCATGTGCTGATCTTGGGGCGCGCGCCGTTGAGCACCTGGCTCTCCTGGCAGGTGTGGTGGGGCGACAGGACGTCGGTTGAGTATTTTGTGACTACATACCAGACCGTCGAGCGGATCAGGCAGCAGGCGCGTCGTCTGCGCATCGCGTCGACGGTGTTGGTGTACGAGGCGGCTCGTGATAACAAGCCCGAGTTGGTGATCCAGAATTTGTTTGGGCGGCTTGGCGTCGCTTATGCGCCGATCGCGGTGCGAGGTTGGGCCGGGTTGCCGCCTTTTGGCGCGCCGGGATCGAATGTCGTGTTGCCCAGGCGGCCGCCCATGTTTCTGGTGCCCGGCCTTCATCACCGTGTCGAAACGGCTGACCGTTTTACTTGTGTTTCACGCGCCGCCGACATTCCCGGTCTCGACGCCGCTCAGGTGAAGCGGATCAGGGATGCAGGGGTGGCCGATTTGTACGATCGCTGGCGCGCGGCTTGTGAACGGGACTTGCGGGTCGCGGTGCAGCCGGACCAAGAGTGGGCATTGTACGAAAAGCGCGAGTTGGCCGGGCTACAAGATTCGCCAACGTTCTTGTCAGGCGCAGAGAAATAAAACATCACGGCTCTTTTGGGACTCGAGGGTTCTGCTCTACGGGGATTGACAAATCCCCGTCTTTGGTGTCGCGGCATCGCCGCACCTCCAAATGTGGTTCGGATGACGGCTAAAGCAGCCGCTTGATCCGAGCCGGGCGTCCTGCAAAATCCCAGAGAGCCGGTTTGGATTTGGGGAATGAGATGAAAAGACGTTACGTCATTGTGAGTTCTGTTACATTGTTCGCGTTGGTTGTCCTGGCTGTGTCCTGGTGGGGTGTGCGCGCGCGCAAGCGGGCCGATGTACTCTATGTTGCTGTGGTCGGGCCGATGAGCGGCGATGAAGCATCGGGCGGTCAGGATATGGTCGATGGCATTCGGCTGTACCTGGATCAGATCAATCAGGATGGGGGCGTTGGCGGCAAAACGGTCAAGTTGCTTGTCTATGACGATCAGAGCGACTCGGACATGGCCCGGGCCAAAGCGCAGGAAATTGCCGAGAAAAACCAGGTATTGGCCGTGATCGGGCATTTTTACAGTTCGACGTCGGCGCAGGCGGGCGAGGTGTACAAGGCCTTTGGCATTCCGGCGATCACCGGGTGCGCGACGGCAGAACTGGTGACGGACGAGAACGACTGGTATTTCCGCGTTATTTTCACCAACCGCTCGCAGGCTGCTTTTCTGGCCAGTTATGCGAGAAGGATTTTGGGACACCGGTCGGCCGGCATCATTTATGATCAAGACAGCTATGGCGTGTCTCTGGCCGATGCTTTCGAGGAGACGTTTCGCGGTTTGGGCGGCGAGGTGGTGTACAAGCACGATCTCGTCTCTTATGGCGATGATTTGGAATCAACCGTGGCCGGGATCGCCGACGATTTGGCCGCTTTGCGGGCAGACCCGCCCGGCATTGTTTTCCTGGCGACGCAAGAGCGCGGCGCGGTCGAGACCATTGTCGCTTTGAGGCGCAAGGGGTTGTCCTGGCCGTTGATGGGCGCCGACGCGATCGGCGATTATCGGTTTGCCGGTCGTTTTGACGAATACCCCGAAGAGCAGGCCCGGCCGGGGTATTTTACCGACGGCGTTTATGTGACCTCGCCGCTGATCTTTGACGTTGCCGGGAGCGAGGCGCAGCGGTTCAGGAATGCGTTTATCGCCCGCTATGGGCACGAACCGACCTGGAACGCGGCCACTCAATACGACGCGGCGATCGTTCTGATGCAAGCCATCGAGGCGGTGGAAGCGCAGGCGGGCGATCTGGATTTGGCGGCCAGGCGCGAACTGATTCGGGATTACCTGGCTGGTCTGGACAGCATCGAAAAGGCCGTGGACGGCGTGACCGGGCCATTGTACTTTGACGAGTATGGCGACGTTGTGGGTGCGGCGCCGATCGGCATGTTTTCACACCAGCAGCTCATCTCGGCCTGGGTGCAGCTTGAGCCCATTGTCGATATCGATCATGTTGCCGATTTGGACGCGGAACTGGAAGCGGGGCGTATCATCCCGGACAGGACGGGGGGTATGTACCGGACGATGGTCGTTTATACCGGCGTCGATGTCAACGAGATCAGCAGTTTGAACACCAAAGATTCGTCTTATATCATTGATTTCTATCTTTGGTTTCGCTATCGAGGGCAGTTTGAGGATGACCGGATCGAGTTCATCAATGCCGTTAACCCGGTCAAACTCGGCGAGCCGATTGACGAGGCGGTTTCGGATGATGGGGTGACGTATCGCGTCTATCGGGTCAAGGCCAAATTTAGGGGCGATTTTACTTTTCCCGAGTATCCGTTTGATCAGCAAGAGTTGGCCGTGCGCTTTCGGCACCTTGACCTGACGCGCGAAAACTTGATTTATGTCCAGGATGTGGTCGGCATGCGTCAGACCACCAATGAGGCGCTGTTGGCAAAATTCGAGCGCGCCCAGGTGCTCAAATCCATCGAAGGGTGGAGTATTCAGCAAGCCAGTTTTTTCCAGGATATTGTACATAACGAATCGACGTTGGGCAATCCGCAGTTTTTCGACACGGATTCCAAGATCGAGTTTTCGGCGTTCAATACCGTGATCAGGATCAAACGCGACGGCGTGCGCTTTAGCGTCAAAAACCTGCTGCCGTTGTTTATCATCACCGCCGTCTCTTATCTGGTCTTTTTCGTGCCGCCGCGAATGCTCGCCGTGACCAACGGTTTGTTGCGCAGCGCCTTGCTGGCCGTTGCTTTTTTCCATCTCCGGTTGGCGAATGACTTGCCGGGAATTGGCTATACCGTTGCACTCGATTACACATTTTATGGTTTTTATATTCTGATTGTGTTTGCGCTTGTTTATACGCTGGCCATCCACCGCGCCGACGCCTCGGGACATGCAGAAAAAGCGGCGCGGTTGGCCCGGATCGGCCAGATCATTTACCCGATCATTGTTCTGCTCGGTGGGCTGGTGTTTGCTTTGCGGTACGAGATCATTACGCTGCCAATGTATCATCAGGCAGGTGTGGATGGGCTGGCCGCCATAACCGTGACCCCCGCCGGCGAGGCGCCTGATGTGGTGGTTTGGCGCGCTGCGGTTGCCGATGCGGTTCACCGGGACTCGATGGCGTCGGCGGAGGTTGTTGGCGCGGAAAAGGAGGGGGGCGCTGTTTTGCAGCGGTGGCGTGAAACAGGTCTGGTGGGAGGCGAGCCATGAATCGTTCAAAATCGCACAGTTGGTTGGGGTTGATATTTTGGCTTGTGTTTGGCGTTGCGCCGCTGGCGTTGGCGCCGCTGTACGGCGCTGTGTCTCGCGCCGCGCCGGTTGCTGGCGCGCCCAAAGGCGCGCCTTTGCCGGCGGTGACGCCGACGGTTGTGCCCACACAAAGCGTGGATGAGGGCGAAAACGGGCACAGCCGGAGGCCGCAGTGGCCGTTTGAAAGCGCCGCGCCTTTGCCCACTCGCGTTCCTGTCGTCGAGGGCGCCGGCGGCGCGCCGGCCATTGGGGCTGCGGCGACGGGCATCTGGGTCAACAGCGTCGATGATGAGATCAACCGCGATGGCGATTGTTCGCTGCGCGAGGCGATTGTCGCTGCCAACACCGATCACCGGGTCGATGCATGTTATGCCGGCAGCGGCGCCGATGTCATTTATTTGCAGGTGCGGGCGACTTATACGCTCACATTGATCGACAACCGCACGATGGGGGCGAATGCGTTGCCCGAGATCACGACTCAGATCACGATTCAGGGGCGCGGCGCGACGATCAAGCGTGGCGAGAGTGCGCCCAAGATGCGTTTCTTTTATGTCGCGCCTTCTGCCAGGTTGACTTTGCGTAATTTGACGTTGCTCAACGGAACCGCCCAAGGCGGCTCTGGCGGCGGCGGCAAAGGGAGCGGCGGCGGCGGGGGTGGAATGGGCGGGGCCGTCTTGAACCAGGGCGCGCTGTATGTCGTCAATTGCACCATGCTCGAAAATAAAGCCATTGGCGGCAACGCGGGCGGCAGCGGTTCCGGCGGGGGCGGCGGGGGCGGCGGTATCGGCGGCAGCGGCGGTGATGGCGGCGCCGGGGGCGGTGGGGGCGGCGGTTTTGGCGACGGCGGTCGTGGCGGCGAGGGCGATCAGGGGGCCGGTGTGGCCGGGTATCCTCCCGACGGCGGAGGCGGCGGGGGGATGTTGCGAGTCGGCGGCGGGGCCGGTTATGGCGGCGCTCCCGGCGGGGCCAGTTAGCTACCCAACCAGGACGACGCCGGACGCCGTGGCCGGGACAGCGCACG
>CAYZYE010000041.1:0-24050 GCA_964481205.1 uncultured Anaerolineae bacterium
TCATTGAGAACCGAATTGGCCAGCCCAAAGCGGTAACAGGTGCCGACGATATCGACCATCGAGTCGATCAGCTTTTGCAGGTTGTCCGGGTCGCTATTGTCGGCCAGCGCGGCGATGGCGCTGATCAGTTTGGCCCCTTGATCGACGACGCCGTCGGGCGGGCCATAGCAGCCGCGACAGGGCATATTGCCGTTGAGGCACGGCTGGCCGCATCCGGCGCGTGTGACCGGGCCATAGCAGATCACGCCTTGGGCCAGGAAACAGGTGTCGGGATCGAGTTCGACTTCGTGTGGCCGCTTGAACTCGGTGATCCGGAAACCGCTGCGTCCCTTTTGGCGCGGGCAGACATCGCAGTTGGTCTTTTCATCTGCGCCGATGATGCTGCCCTTGGGCGGCAGGTTGCCGCTCAAGCAGGCTTGAAAGACCTTCCACACCTGATCGACCACCGGCGGGCAGCCGGGCATAAAGTAATCGACATCGGTCACTTGGGCCAGCGTTTTGAGGTGGTCGTAAAACGCGGGCAGTTCGATCTGGCCTTCCGGCACCTCGTTTTCGGTCATCGGCAGCGTGCCCGCCGATTCGTCGAGCGAGGGCGCGGTGACGTACACGCGCTCCATGATCGACTCGGCGTCAAAGAGGTTGGCCAGGCCGGGGATGCAGCCCTCGTTGGCGCAAGAGCCAAAGGCAACCAGGATTTTGGATTTTTTGCGCAGCAGGTGGGCCATTTCCTCGTTTTCGCTGGTGCGAATGCCGCCGTTGAAAAAGCAGATGTCGATCTCGCCGTCGGCCAGAGCGCGCACGTCGTCGTATTTGAAATCCATCGCGCAGGGCCAAAAGACAATGTCCACCAGGTCGCCGACATCGACCAGGCGCATGCCCAATTCGGTGACGGTGATCTCGCAGCCGCCGCAGCTTGCGGCCCAATAGAATCCTAGTTTGGGTTTTCCGTTTGTGGTCATACTTGTGCCTCCTTGAGGGCGACGAGGTTTTCGAGCATGGCATCGACCTCGCTGCGAATGCGCCCACGATCTTGAGTGCCGATTTGTATAAACTTGATGCGTCTTGATGCTTGTCCATTTTCGACGTTCATCTGATCGAGCATTCGTCCCAGCAGACCCAACTTGCAAAAAGCCACGTCGGTGCCGCGTTTATAGTGGCATTCGCCGGGCGCGCAGCCGCAGACCAGCACGCCGTCGATGCCGGAGCGCAGGGCGCGCAGCGCCATTTCCGGATCGATGCGCCCCGTGCAGGGAATATGCACGATGCGCACGTTGTCGGGATAGCTCTCCAGGATCGACAGATCGGCGTCGACGCGCAGCGACCAATCGCAGACAAAGGTCAGCAAGGTGGGCGCGCCGTTGACGGCCGGCACGTCGATTTGGGCGATGACCTCGGCGTTAGAGATGCCCGGCCGGGCGATCGCGCCCGATGGGCAGGCGGCCACGCAGGTGCCGCAGCCCATACACTTGTTGGCATCGACCTCGGAAAAGCGGTCCATCGTTCCGTTGACCTGTTTTTCGATCAGCTGTGGCGCTTCGTAAGGGCAGACCATCACGCAAACGCCGCAGCCGGAGCACAGTTCCTCATCGACGGTGACGGTTTCCAGCGGCGAGCTGTATCCCGCTTCGACGGCCAACTGCTTGACCGCGGCGATCACGCCCGAAATGTGGATCTGCTGCGGGCAGGCCGGATAGCACAGGTCGCAGGCGGAGCAAAGCCAGGTGGTTGGGCTTTGGAATGCTTCTTTTTCCATCTCCATCATCACCAGACGGAGCAGCCGGCGGGGGTTGTATTCCGGCTCGACTTTTTGCTGGATCATACACTTGGACACGCACGTGCCGCACGAATAGCACATTTCCAAATGCTCGCCGCCAGGGATGGCGCGAACGCGATCGGCAAATGTTTCTCTCGTACCATGATGTATCATCACACAATCTCCTACCATGAAATGCTTAAATAAGCGTTTGCCCAGGGTGTGCTTGTGATGGCAATAACGAAAGCACAAGATCGTACAATTGTTTGGCCACAGTCATTGCTTCTTCAAACTGTGTTCTATTTGGTTCTGTCGCATAGCCTGGATAGCGAAAAATGCGTGCATAGGGCGTCAGCCTTCGACCAGCGTCTATCCAGGCCGAAAATTCGGCGGCATAAGGCACCGCAACTCGAATTAGCACTTCTAGATCATGTACTCGCTCAAACTCTTGGTCACAAAATACGAGATACCCCTTGATGGCTTTTTCCGCTGCCTGTTGGCAATGATAGATGGCTGTGTCTAGCAATGGCAAGGTATGTGCAGCCAAGACACGCGCCGAGGCCAGATCATGCTGCGCTTTGTTGAGCCAGTCCTGGACGAGCTGCCGTTTGGCCTCGTTCATACAATACCTTTCCTTGCTCGGCAATTCTGCGTTCCAGCGACGCGCGCACCTGTCGAAAAAAGTCAAACTCGCTGCGCGTTCGCACGATAACGTCTTTGGGCACGTTCAGCCCGCTTAAGCAGCGATGCCCCAATACCGCGCGCTCGTAATCGTCGAGTTCACTGTGAGTGACGATGACCATCAAGTCTACATCGCTGTCGCGATCGGGCGTTCCCCAGGCGTGAGAGCCAAACAGAATAACCTGCTCTGGTTGAAACTGCCCGACCAACCGTTGTATTATCTTTTGTAGCAAGTCATTGCTTATTGTTTCCATGCCAGATCTCGATTTATTTCTCTTTTAGCATTGCCGCTTGGAGTTGATCGGAATAGGCCATCGCTTTTTTGACCTCTGGTACCTGGCTCATACGCCGGGCGCGTTTTTCCATCGTTGGGCGCAGTTTTTCGATTTCTGCCAACAGTTTTTCCCTGGGAATCTCGTCCAACGTAGCTTGCATCTCGTTGAGCACCCGCGCGTACTTGTCGCCTTCTGCCGCGCTGATCCACTCGATGCGGAAGCGGCCCGGCGACATGCCCATCTTGGCAAATATTTTCAGCAGTCGTTCTGCGCGCGAGGCGCCGACGCGCTGCCCGGTGATATAGTGGCAGTCTTGCGGGTGACAGCCCGAGTAGAGCACTGCGCCCGCGCCCAGGCGGTAGGCCTCGTAGATAAAGTCGGTGTCCATGCGCGCCGAGCACATGACGCGCATGCCGCGCTCGTTGGAGGTGTATTCAAAGTGGCTGGTGCCGGCCAGGTCGGCGCCGCCATAAGAGCACCACTGGCAGCGAAAAGCCAGGATCTTTTTCTCCGGCTCGTCGGCCAGCAGGGCGCGGATTTGGGCCAACAGTTGGGCGTCGGTAAAGTGCATCTGGGTGATGGCGTTGTGGGGGCACTCGGCCACGCAGGCGCCGCAGCCGTGACATTTGGCGGTCAGCACTTTGGCCGGTTTGCCCACCTCGTATTCGATCGCCCCATAAGGGCAGGCGCGCGCGCAGATGCCGCACTTTTTGCCTTTGGCGCTGATGCAGCGATCGTCCCATACCTGGGCCACGATCGGTTCGATCTCCCACTCGGCGGCGTGCAGAACGCGACCCGCCCGCGCCGCGGCCGCCGACCCTTGCGCCACGCTGGCCGGGATGTCTTTTTGTCCCTGGCAGGCGCCGGCGAGGAATATGCCGTCGGTGGGGCTGTCCATCGGGCGCAGCTTGGGGTGGTATTCCATAAACCAGCCGCCGGGGCTTTGGGTGATGTTGAGGATCGAGCTGACGGTATCCACGTCGGGTTGCGGGACGGCGGCCTGGTTGAGCATGACCATGTCGTATTCGCGTTCGACGACGTAACCCAGAGCGACGTCTTCGGAATGGACATAGAGGTTGTGTGATTCTGTGTCTTGGGTGATCAGGCTGGGGCGTCCCTGGATAAAGTGGATGCCGATCTGCCGCGCTCGATCATAGAATTCTTCATATCCCTTGGAAGGTGTGCGAATGTCCATGTAATAGATGGTCAGGTCCATTTCGGGGTGGGCCTGTTTGAGCAACAGCGCGTTCTTGATCGCGTACATGCAGCAGAAATTAGAGCACCAGGGGTTAAAGCGTTTGTCGCGCGAGCCGACGCAGTTGATGATGGCTAACCGCTGCGGGTTTTGCCCGTCGCTGGGACGGATCAGGTTGCCGGCGGTTGGGCCGGCCGAGTTGTTGAGGCGTTCCATCTCCATGGCGGTGATCACGTTGGGGAAACGCCCATAGCCGTATTCCGGCATCACGCTGGGGTCAAAGTGGTCATAGCCGGTGGCGACGACGATAGCGCCCACGTCTTCCCAGACCAGTTTGTCCTCGATGCCAAAGTCAATCGCTTCCAGTTTGCCGCAGGCCTCGACGCATTTGTAGCAGTGGATACAGGCGTCCATGTCGATGGTATAGATCAGGGGTACCGATTGGCTCATGGGCACGTAAATGGCTTTGCGTGGGGCCAGGTTCATATCGAAATAGTTGGGGACTTCGATTGGGCAGACTTTGACGCATTCGCCGCAGCCGTTGCAGCGATCGGCGCGGACATACTTGGATTTTTCGCGCAATTGCACCTTAAAGTTGCCGACAAAGCCCTCGACTCGTTCTACTTGCGTATAGGTTCGGACATCTATTTGGGGGTGACGCGCCGCGTCAACCATTTTGGGGGCCAGGATTCAAATGCTACAGTCCATGGTGGGGAATGTTTTGTTGAGCTGGGCCATCACGCCCCCGATGGTCGGTTGCTTTTCGACCAAAATGGTTTCAATCCCCTGATCGGCCAGGTCCAACGAGGCGCTGATCCCGGCCACGCCGCCGCCGATGACCATTGCCCGTTTGGTGACGGGCACTTTGATCATATCCAGCGGGGTGAGGAACGCGGCCTTGGCAATGGCGGCGGCGGTCAGGTCTTTGGCTTTGGCCAGCGCGCCTTCCCGGTCGTGACCATGCGCCCAGGTGCATTGCTCGCGAATGTTGGCCATTTCCATCAAGAATGGGTTGAGGCCGGCCTCGGCGACGGCGGCGCGAAAGGTCGGCTCGTGCATGCGCACCGAGCAGGCCGCGACGACGACGCGGTTCAGGTTGTACTTGATGATGTCTTCTTTGATCAAGTTTTGCCCGCTGTCGGCGCACGCATACAATGTATCGGCGGTATGCACAACGCCGGGCAGCGTCGAGGTATAGTCGGCGACCTCTGCCGGGGGAATGACGCCGGCAATGTTGGACCCGCAGTGGCAAACATATACGCCAATGCGTAGTTTTTCTGTTTCGTTGTCTTTTGTCATGCAACTCTCCTACTGGTAAGCCAATGTATGATTCTTGCAAAAATGGGGATTAACCGCCAATGACGCCGCGATCGCTAGTACCTGTATATTAAAGCTGACTTGGGGTATTTTGTATCTCGGCGTGCTTGCGTTCTGTCGTTTGTTTCAACAATGCTTGTTCAAAGGCCTGGGCAAGCGCCGCGTCCATGCCCACGATTTCGGCCAGCACGCGGATCGACGAGGGCAAGGGGTCTTGCCACAACCACTCGACGCGCAGCCAAAAGCCGGGTAGAACCAGAGATGGGTACTGACCCGTCTTGCCGCTGAAAATGGGCACATAGTGCCCTTGTTGCAATTGGTAAAACTCGGCCCACTGCTCCTGGGGGTCGATCAGCCAGTACTCGATCACGCCACCGCGCGCGTACTCGAAAAACTTTTTCCCACGGTCGCGTCCTACGCTTTCCGGCGACATGATCTCGATGACTAGATCGGCGGGGCCGTTGAGGTAGGTTTCTTGGAGGCGTTCCAGGTGTTCCGTTTTGACAAACAAGAGATCGGGTTCTCGACCGTGTTCCAGTTTCATTTGAAACGGGGCGCTGCGTAACGCGCCCAGACCGCGTGTCTGGATGTATATGCGCATGACGCTTTCCAAAAACCCGGAAATGTCCTGGTGACGGTCTCCGGCAGGAGATACCATAATCACCTCTCCATCTACCCATTCCGCCAATGTGTCTTCGTCGGCCCAGTCCAAAAACTCTTGATATGTCATTTTTCGGCGGCTCGACGCCGGCGCAGCGGTGGGGACGAGTGATATTTCCAGCCGCCAATGCTGCATTGTGTCCGTGTCAGAGGTGGCAAACTCGACATATTTTTTTGGGGCGCTTGCAATCTGTGCGCTCATTTCATACCTTTGGGCTTTTCCAGTTTTTAGAATTTTGTGCAAGCCACTGCTGGATTGTAGAATTAACAGCTCTGGGCCTGTTGACGCAGGTTGCCTTTGAAATGGACTGGAAAAGCCTGGCAATTCCGTAAATTTGCTTATTTTATGCCAACATCACTCTATGGTCTGTGCTGGTCTGGGACAATTATTCTTCTAGAGTTGCCTTACACGCCGGCCCAAGGGCGAGAATGGGAACGGGGCGGGCGCTACCGTGGGCCGATCACCTCTTCGACGGCCAGCGCGTGCCGCGCTTTTTGCGCGCGCCGGTCGGGGGTGGTCAGCTCGAGCGCATCTTTGGGACACCATTTGACGCACTGCGGCCCGTCTTTTTCGTCTTGACATTGGTCGCAGATTTCGGCCAACTTGGACGCGGGGTTGATCGAGATCGCGCCAAAGTCGCAGGCTTCGATGCACCACGCGCAGCCGTCGCACAGGTTGGCGTCGATGGCAATGATGCCTGTGATCGGGTCCTGGCTGAGCGCGTCGCGCGGGCAGGCAATGACGCAGGGCGCGTCTTCGCAGGTGCGGCAGGCGACGGCGGTGATCAGCACTTCTTCGGCGCGGACGGTGCGGATGCGGCTGCGATAGGTGTTGAATTCGCCGGTCTTGGTGTATGAACAAATGTATTCACAAATCTGGCAGCCCACGCACTTGGCCGGGTCACAGGTAATGTATTGGTATTTGGATGTAGAAGTAGGCATGGTTATCTCCTTTTACGTATCGCGTGATGCGTATTCCGTATCGCGCAGACAGAACGCGCAATTGCCATACGGAATACGCCATACGTGTTTAGACTCCAATCTCTTGAGCGACGTCGTCCATTCCCAGGGCAATCAGCTTTTCCTTGGGAATCAAGCCCTCTTTGGTCCAGCCTTTGGCCTGGTAATAGATGTCTTTGAGATATTCCAGTTCTTGTTCGGTGACACAGTGTCCGGCCGATGCGCCGGTGGTGAATTTTTCGTTCATCCACCGCCAGGGGAGGTGATCGTCGGCGCGGGTCCAGCCTTCGCGGATGTTAAAGGCCTTTTTGATCGTGTGCGCGCGTTCGCCGATCAGGTCTACGGCGTCATAGTCAAAGTCCCAACCGGTGGTGGCATTGATCAACTTGGCGATGGCCGGCCACGCGCCGGCGCGGTCGGCTTTGCCGGTAAAGCAGCGCCGGATGAATTTGCACAACGGCAGGGTATCGTACACGGCGGCGTATTCTTCGGTGCTCCTGGCCAGCGCGCCGCGCGTCTCGTCGACGCTAAAGCGATCGACCTGACCTTTGATGTCGGGGTCGTAGGCTGCCGAGCGGTTGTGGCAGCCGCCGCGTGTGCCGGCGGCCAGGCCCAGGGCAAAGGTTTTGAGCGCGCGGGCGTCATAGCCGGGGCATTCCAGCCCCTTGATGTTCATCGCCCATTTCCAGGTTTCGCTGCCGCGTTCCTCGTCGATCTGGGCGCTGGCCTTGCGCGTGCCCAGGGACAATATCTCGCCGATCCCTTCGCGGTCGCGGATCAGTTCGGCGAGGGTGACGCCGGCCTCGGCGTTGCCAAAGTTGACCTCAAAGCCGTCGGGGTATTTGGCGCATTTGAAATCGGCCTGGGTCAAAACGCCTTTTTCAAAGCTCTCCATTGCCCAAGAGATGGTCACGCCGGTGCTCATGGTGTCCATGCCGCCCCGGTCGCAAATGTCAATGATTTTGATTGCCGCTTGCATGTCGCTGATCCCGCAGTTCGAGCTGACCGCGTACAGCGATTCGTATTCGATGCCGGTCATCGCGCCGGCATAAGGGCCGTCTTTGGCGCGCGACATCTGCTCACAGGCGATGGGGCACTGGGCGCAGGCGATGGTTTTGACCTTGTAATTTTCGTGCAGGTATTCGCCGCTGACGATCTCGGCGTGTTCAAAGACGCCCTGGCTATAGTTGCGCGTGGGCAGCAAGCCGATGCGGTTCATATTGAGCACGTTGGAGACGGTGCCCAGGATGCGGTACTTTTGCGTGTGCGGGCCTTGCGCGGCGTCAGAGATGTCGAAAGAGAGTTTGAGTAGCGCCTCGGGGTCGGCGACGGTGACGCCGTTGGTGCCTCGGATCGACACGGCTTTGAGCTTTTTGGCGCCCCAAACCGCGCCGTGCCCGGTTCGACCGGCCTGCCGGCCGTCGTTGGTGACATTGGCAAAGCGTACCAGTTTTTCGCCGGCCGGGCCGATGGTGGCCGATCTCACCTGATCGTCGCCCAGTTCCTCGCGGATCGCCTCTTCGGTCTCGTATGTTCCCAGCCCGGCGAGGTGCGCGGCCGGGCGGAATTCGACGCGGCCATCGTCGATAAAGACGTTGACCCACGTTTCGCTGGCGCCGTGAATGACGACGCCATCCCATTGCGCGCGCTTGAGGGCGATGGAAAACCAGCTGCCGGACAAACTGTCGCCGATAAAGCCGGTCAACGGCGATTTGGAGGCCAGCCCCCATTTGCCGCCGACGGGGACCGGTGTGCCGGCAAAGATGCCGCCGGCAATGCAGACCGGGTTGTCCGGCGAGAGTGGATCGCAGCCTGGTTTGATGTTTTCCCAGCACAGGCGGGTGGCCATAGACACGCCGCCGATGTACGTCTTGTACCACTCTTCCGGCTTGGGTTCGACCCATGTCTTGCGTTCAGTCAAGTCGATGTGTAGAATTTTGCCACTGTAGCCATACATGTTTTATCCTCCTGCAGACATAGACATTAGTACCACGCGATCGCCATCTTGAAGGCTGTCTTGCATTTGATCCTGGCCGATCATTTTTTTGCCGTCCAAATTGAAAATGTTGGGCGCTTGCAAGGTTTGCCGGTCTGGCCGGATTACATCGCCGATCATCCCCGGATAGGTCACACTCAGGAAATGCACCAGGTCATGCCAGGTTGCGCCTGGGGGGAGATCGATCTCGGTTTCTTTGATCCCGGCAACAAGCCTGGAAACGCCCAGGAATTCAACGAAAACCTGCATATTTTTGTCTCTCTAGTTGTTGATATTAAAACGCAAACTCGCAACACAAACCCTTGGGGTTGTTTTCATCGTTGAAAGATACCCATTGTCAGGCAAGTGTTACGAGTCATATCAAGCGTCTCACTTGATTCTGTTGTGTAGAGCGGGGTTGATAAAAGATGAGATAGTCTGGTACTTGGCATTATACTAGAATTCGGAAATCTTGCCAAATAGAGTTCTGGGCTTGCGGGCTTGCCAATCCTGGCTTTTTATGATAAATTCAAGTCAGGGTTGTTCAATGGCAGCCTGGGTCGGGGGCAAAGGATCTCGAAATGAAAGTTTTTTTGGTCGATGATAGCCCTGTTGCGCAGAAAATGCTGTGTCACGCCTTTGGTCAGGCGGGGTACGAGACGCTTGTGGCCGGTAATGGCCGTGAGGCGTTGGCAAGAATTCCTCAAGAAAATCCAGATGCCGTGATTCTGGATGTGGTGATGCCCGAGTTGGATGGGTTTGAGACAACGCGGCGTCTTCGCGAGAACCCGATTACCGAACGTATTCCCATTCTCTTGCTGACATCGAGCGATCAGGTCAACGACAAGCTCCGTGGGTTCGAGGCCGGGGCCGATGATTATGTCGTCAAGCCGGTCACGCCGGTCGAGTTGATCGCCCGTGTGCAGGCTTTGATCAGGCGCGCGGCTGTTTATGCCCAGCCGGCTCTGGTACAGCGCGCGCGCCTGTTGACGTTTTTGGGGGCCAAAGGGGGTGTGGGGACGACAACGCTGGCGGTCAATGTGGCGATTGCGTTCGCTCAGCAAGAGCGCAATGTCATTTTGGTCGATCTGCATCCGTGGGCCGGGGCGGTGGCGGCTCAGCTGGGCATCAGCCCGCAGTCCAGTTTGGCGGCCCTGGCCGAGCAAGCGCCGCCAGAGATCACGCGCCGCATGTTGCAAGTTTGTCTGGAGCGACATTCAAGCGGGGTGCAGGTTTTGACATCGACGCACCGCCGGGCGGCGCGCGCGGGGCCGCTTGCCCCGGAACAGCTTGAGCGCGTTGTCGAGCATTTAGAGTTGATGGGTGATGTGATCGTCTTTGACGCCGGCAATGGGTTGACGATGACGGCGCTGACTGTGTTGCGGTGCAGCCATTTTACGACGATCGTGATCGAACCGGATACGGTCACTTTGGCGCTGGCGACTGATTTGCTGCGCGAGTTGGAGCAGTCCAATTTGGTTGGTAGCCGGTTGGGGTTGGTGATGGTCAATCGTTCTCGTTCCGCGTCGACGTTTACGCGCGAGGAGGTTGAGGCGCAGTTGGGCAGCAAGTTGCTTTCGGTGTTTACGCCTGCGCCAGAGATATGTTTTCATGCTTCCAAGATGAAAACGCCGATTTTGTTGAGCCAGCCCAACACGATCACGGCGACACAGATCAAAGAATTGGGCAAGACGATCTTGCAAAATTGATTCAATAGAGTCGAGAATGAGTAGTGATTCATTGTGGAACCGTGCGGCCGATTTAATCCTCCGGGCGCGTCATATTACCGTGTTGACCGGCGCAGGGATCAGCACGCCCTCTGGTATTCCCGATTTCCGCAGTCTCAAATCTGGGTTGTGGCGCAAAACCAATCCACTGTTGGTGGCCTCGATTCAGGTTTTCCGAATTCGTCCGCAGCTGTTTTTTGATTGGGTTCGGCCTCTGGTGAGCAGGTTGTTGGATGCCGCGCCCAATCCGGCGCATCTCGCGCTGGCCCAGTTGGAAAAGGCGGGGCGGATCAAGTCGATTATTACTCAAAATATCGACGATTTGCACCAAAGAGCCGGTTCCAGGAATGTCATCGAGGTACACGGTCACATTCGTCACGCGACGTGCGTTCGCTGTTACAATGTCGTTCCGATGGCAACGATTTTGACGCGCTTTGTCCAGGAGCGCCAGGTTCCTCGCTGCACGCGGTGCAATGGGGTTCTCAAGCCCAATGTGATTTTGTTTGGCGAGCAGCTGCCCGTTGCCCAGGTGACGGCGGCGCGTCGAGAGGCGCGCGTTTGCGATTTGATGTTGGTTGCCGGGACGTCGTTGCGCGTGTCGCCGGTTTCGGATTTGCCTTTTATTGCTCGTGAGAATGGCGCCGATGTGATCGTCATCGACAAGCATGCCACGTCATTTGACAAAT
Organism: uncultured Anaerolineae bacterium; assembly: GCA_964481205.1. Classification (GTDB taxonomy): domain Bacteria; phylum Chloroflexota; class Anaerolineae; order JAFGEY01; family JAFGEY01; genus CAYRXM01. The sequence goes on from CAYZYE010000041.1 coordinate 11,230, forward strand.
ATGCGACGTTGGTGATTCGCCAGGATTTGGTGAGGGCTTTGCCGGGTATTGTCGGGTTGATCTGCAAACGCCTGGCTCATTTCGAATGCTCTGATTTTCAGGGCGTGTTCAGAAAGGATTAGGGATGCCTGCACACGCGGTATTGGCGGTTATTTTGGGGGGGGGCGCAGGGACGAGGTTGTATCCGCTCACGCGGGAGCGGGCCAAGCCGGCCGTGCCGCTGGGGGGCAAGTACCGGCTGATCGATATTCCGATCAGCAATTGCCTCAATTCGGGCATCAATGAGATGTTTGTGCTCACCCAGTACCTTTCGGCTTCGTTGAATCGACACATTTCCTGGACTTATAACAATATGGGTTTGTTCTCCCGGGGGTGGGTTCAAATTCTGGCCGCCGAGCAAGCGCCGGGTGTGCCCGTCGAGGAGGCCTGGTATCAGGGCACAGCCGACGCCGTGCGCAAGCAATTGCGCGAGATCGAAACGGTGGGCGCGGATGATATTTTGATCTTGTCCGGCGATCATTTGTATCGCATGGATTATCAAGATTTTTTGCGCCGCCATTACGAGTCGGGGGCCGATGTGACCATCGCCGTGCAGCCGGCGTCGGCGCAAGACGCGCCCCGGCTTGGTATTCTGGCGACGGACCGGGAGGGGCAGATTGTCGATTTTGACGAAAAGCAATCGGACCCGGTGCTGCTCGAGGCGCTCAAGAGCGGCGACGATCCAGAAAAGCCATATTTGGCCTCGATGGGGATCTATATTTTCAAGCGGCCTGTGCTGATCGAGTTGCTCAAGACGGTGGCCGAGTCTGATTTTGGCAAGCACATTATCCCAGAAGCGATCGAGCGTTACCGGGTGATGTCGTTTGTTTTTGACGGTTTTTGGGCCGATATTGGCACCATGCGCTCGTTTTACGATGTCAATTTGCTGCTGACTCGCCCCGATCTGCCGTTTAGTTTTTATGACGAGGTGAACCCGATTTTCACCCACCCGCGCTTTTTGCCGCCAACGCGGGTCGATGATTGTCAGTTGACTCAGGTGTTGGTTTCCGAAGGGTGTACGTTGCAAAAGGCGGTGATCCGCGAGTCGGTCATTGGCGTGCGCAGTTCAATTGGCCCGGATACGCGCGTTGTCCGCACGTTGATGATGGGCGCCGATTATTATGATAACGCGCAGCATTGTGACCCCGGCGGTCGCTGCCATAACATTCCGTTGGGCATTGGGTCGGGGTGCAATATCGAAGGTGCGATTCTCGACAAGGGCGTCCGGATCGGCAAAAATGTGGTCATTCGCTTGCATGAACCGGATGAGAATCGAATTTATCCGGCGGGCAGCCCTCCGGGGCGAGAACTGTATGTGATTCGAGATGGGGTTGTGGTCATTCCCAAGAACACCGAGATTCCAGACGGTACGGTGATTTAGGGTTTTTTTGCCTTTTGATTTGTCATGTGCTACAATCGCTCGCTGCATTGGTGAACCATATTGGGAGCGATTGTGTTTTTCAAAAAGCATTTTGCACTTGTTGTTATTTTATTGTTGTTTGGTTTGGGCGCATGTCGTCCGCAAGAGGTCGATGTCGAGGCGCCGCCCGGGACGGCGGCGCCGGACGACGGCGGCCTGGTTGCAAAGACGGTGAGCGTAACCAGGGTCAAGACGGTTCAGGTCATTGCCACGCCAACGGCTGTTCCCGATGGCGGCGTGGTTGTGCGCACTGCTTTTGACGATGCAAAGACGCTCAATCCGCTTTTGGCGTCCGATCCCTGGTCGTCGGCTGCTTGTGCGCTCATGTTCGAGGGGTTGCTGACCGTCGATGCGTTTACGGGCGAGTTTAAGCCGAATTTTGCCCAGGGGTGGGTCGTTTCGGCGGATGGGCTGGTTTATACTTTTACGCTTCGCCCCGGGCTGTTTTGGTCCGATGGAGCGCCTATTACGGCGCACGATTTTGCTTTTACCTATCAGGCGCTGTTGAGCGGCAAGCTCGAAACGCCCCACAACCGGCTGGTCTCGAATGTGCGGCACATCAGGGTGATTGCCGACGATATCGTCGAGGTGGTCTTTTTCGAGCCGGATTGCGCCAACCTGGTCAGGTTGAATCTGGGCTGGTTGCCGATGCACGTTTTTACCCGGGACGCGGCCTCGTTTGATTTTTCAGAGCTGAATGGGCACGAGTTTAACAGCCGGCCTATGGTGTTCAGCGGCCCTTTTGGCCTGACCGAGTGGGTGCGCGACGATTATATGCTCTACACGCGCAATGCGCGCTATTGGCGCGGCGCGCCGCACCTCGAGGGCATTCGCACCCAGATCGTCAGTGGGCAGTCCGACCTGGTGCGTATGCTCAAGCGGGGCGAGGCCGATATTGGCGTGGGCATCGACCCGCAGTATCTCGCCGGTTTGGAACAGGTGTCTGATCTCGATATATTCAAGTTTGTGTCCGACGAGTACGATTTTATCGGTTTTCAGCTGGGCGACCCCAACGACCCGCAGCCGCGCCTCAACCCGGACGGCGCGTTGAACCGGGCGCATGGCGCGCACCCGATTTTGCACGACAAGCGGGTGCGTCAGGCCATCGTCTATGCCCTGGACCGGCAGGCGATTGTCGATCAGGCGCGTATGGGGCAGGGCATTCTTTTGCATACCAATGTGTTGCCAACGATCAGTTGGGCGTATTATGCCGGGCTTGAGCCGCGCGAGTACGATCTCGACAGGGCGCGCCAATTGCTCGAACAAGCCGGGTGGACGCTCGATCCCGTTGCCGGCGTCCGGGTCAAAAATGGCCGGCCGCTGCACTTGCGCCTGTATACCAATTCGGGGAATGCGGTTCGGGAAACCATTGGCTATCTGGTCAAGCAGCAGCTCAAAGAGGTGGGCATCGAGGTCGAGTTGATCACCGTCGAGTGGAACGCTTTTTTGGACATTTTGTTTGGTCAAACCTTTGACATGGTCATTGCCAGTTGGACGAATTTGGGCGTCAATCCAGATGATGGCGATTTGTGGCGTGCCGAGAACGATCTGCCCGGTCAGGGCAACAATTTTGTCTCTTATTATAACCCGGGATTGTCCCGCGATTTGGACCGCGCCCGGACGGCGCCCGGCTGCGATCAAGATGTGCGGGCGGAAATTTTTCGCCGGGCGCAGGCTCAACTGTACGAGGATCAACCTTATTGTTGGATCGATGTGCCGCGCCGCCTGGTTGTCGTTCGCGATCGCGTGGGCGGCGTCAATTTTGGGCCGTGGAATGTGTGGTATAACGTTCACGAGTGGTATGTCAACCAGGAGGTCGCTGAAAAACCAAGATTGACCGCCAAGGACGCTTTGGATAAAGTCAATCTGTAAACGCAGAGAGCAGCTCATGTTTGCGAATATTTATGGTGTTACTGAATGTTTTATTTCTTTGCGATCTCGGCGTTCTCTGCGGTTATGAACTTGGCACGCTCCTGGATGTTTTATTTCTTTAATGAAATGTACCCCAATTAAGGAGCACAAGGAGGAATGGATGGGTAAGAAAAGGATGTTGTCGTTGCTGTGTGTTGTGTTGTTGGCCGGTACCTGGCTGTTGGCCTGTACCAATTCGCAACCGGACGCAGATGGCTCGCAGCCAGTCGAGGGTGGGGGAGACGCCGATTTCCCGGCCAAAGATTTGTCGCAGCCTTTTGCGCTCGGTGAAAAGGGCGTCGTTACATTGTCCAACAGCGCGCCAGCCGAGATCGTTGTGCAGCGAGGCGCCGGTGATCCTGTTTTCAAGTTCCTGATAAAGGCGGGCGGTATTGCCGACCCCGAAATTCAGGTTGCCGTTCAGACCATCGAACCGGAAATGTCGGAAGACCTGGCAGCGCTCTATGTGCCCATAACCCAGTATGCGCTTCAGGTACACGTGGTGGGGGAGACGGGCTATGGTTTTATGCTCAGACCCAAGATCGAGTTTTATTTTACCGACGACGAGATCAAGGCCGCGCAGGGGCAGGGTGCGGTGGTTGAACCGCTCAAGGGCAATTTGTTTGTTTTGTATATGGAGCAGCGTGCGGGCAAGTGGGTGCCGCAAAAGAGTGTGTCGATCGACGAGGCAGCGGCCAAGATCACGGTCAGCAACGTGGCCGGGACGGGGGCATGGTGGCTGGTGGCGCAAAAAGCGCAATGATGTGGTTCAGGTGACATACCCAATGTAGCACTGCCCCAGGGCTGTTCGATTCTAATTTGTGACTAAGTCACTGCTGGGTTGTAGAATTGAACAGCCCTGGCTACAAGGGGATTGACAAATCCCCACCGGCGCGAATTGCCTGGGCGCCCGTAGCATTGCCCCTCGCGGGCAGGTAGGGCAGGCAAATAAAAACAGGGATTCTATAGAATCCCTGTTTTTTTGTATATGGTTGCCGCTTTTTTACCGCCCGCGCATCATCGGGTCAAGGGCGTCGCGCAAACCGTCGCCGATCAGGTACAGGCAAAGCACCGTAACCGTGATCAACAGGCCGGGGAAAATGACCAGGTGTGGGCCCAGCGTAAAGTTGCCTTGCGCCTTGGTGAGCATATTGCCCCAGGTTGCCGTTGGCGGCTGCACGCCCAGTCCCAAAAAACTCAACGCGCTCTCGAGCAAAATCAATCCACCGATGCTGCCGGCGGTGAGAATGATGACGATCGGAATGACGTTGGGCAGAACGTGACGGATGATGATCCGGCTCATAGGCACGCCGAGCGCGCGCGAAGCCAGGACATAGTCTCGTTCTTTGACCGACAGCACTTCGCCGCGCACCAGGCGGCTGGTGCCGATCCAGGTGTTGAGGGCCACGAAAACGACCAGGACATACCACTTGGGTTTGAAAAGCTGGGTGACAATGATCAGAAACAACAAAAAGGGAATCGATGACCAGGTGTTGATAAACCACATAATGATGTCATCGACCCAACCGCCAAAAAACCCGGCAATGGCGCCAATGGTCACGCCGATGGTCATGGTCAGGACTGCGCCTACAATGCCGATCGTCAACGAGATACGCCCGCCGGAAAGCAGCCGTGTCAGCTGGTCGCGCCCCAATTCATCCATTCCCAGCCAGTGCCTGGCGCTGGGCGGTTCATAGGTTTGCAGCAGGTCGATCTTGTTGGGGTCTGCTCTTAGGATGTATTTGTTGATCAGCGGTGAGCCATAAGACAGTATCGTCAGGAGCAGCAAGACGGTGAATGCCGCCAGAGTCAGCCGGTCCTGGCGCAGTTGATGCCAGACCATATCCCAGTAGCTGACCGGTTCATGTTCGATGTCCAATCGAGACTGCATTGCGCGGGCGCGATCTCGCGCACTCATACCATCTTTATTATCGTCAAATGTCAAAGATGTTGCCATTTTTACTTCCTTTTCCCTGGTTTGAGGTTGGTTCAATCTACAAATTGAACCAACCCTGGCGCTCCTAGTGCAGCCGGATGCGTGGGTCGAACGCCGCGTAAAAAACATCGGACAGCATATTGCCCAAGATCACGGCGATCGCGCCGATGACAAACCCGGCCAACACCACCGGGTAATCGCGCTTGAAATTGGCATTGATAAAGAGTCGTCCCATCCCCGGCCATGACCAGATGGTCTCTGTGATGACCGAGCCGCCCAAGAGACCGGTGATCGTCGGCCCCAAGAACGTGGCGATGGGAATCAGGGCGTTGCGCCCGGCATGCACAAAGTTGACGATGCGTTCGGCCAATCCTTTGGCCCGCGCAGTGCGGATATAGTCCTGATGGATGACTTCGAGAACCTCGGTGCGCATAAAACGGGTCAGGCCGGCGATGGTGCCGGTTGCCAGGATGAGCGCCGGAGGCAACAGGTGGGCCAGGCGATCGACCAGGTTGTACTTGAACTCGTTGTTTGGCGTCACCGTGTACATACCGCCCATCGGAATGTGGGGCAGTCCCCACTTTTTGAACTGGACGGCAAACAAGAGCATCACCATCAGGCTCAACCAGAAACTGGGAACGGCGTTAAAGATCACTGCTATCACACGCGCCAGGTTGTCGAAAGCGCTGTTTTGTTTGACGGCGGCATAGACGCCGGTGGGAATTCCCACCACATAACCGATCAGGATCGCGGCGAGGTTGAGTTGGATCGTGTTGGGTACGCGCTCTAGAACCAGATCGATGGCCGGGCGTTTTTGCAGATAAGACTTGCCAAAGTCGAAACGCAAAATCCCTTTGGTCATATATTTGTCGTCGGTGTCATCGCCGAACCAGTTCAACCAGTCGTTTCCGGTCAGCCAGATGATGTACTGAACTACGATTGGTTTGTCCAGTCCCAACCCTTTGCGGATCTTGTCGCGCGTTGCGGCCTTGATCTTGGGGTCAAAAGTCATCTGCATCACCGGGTCGCCGGGGGCCAGTTTGATCACGATAAAGGTGATCAGTGTGATGCCGATAAAGGTTGGGATTGCCTGTAGCAAACGGCGAGCCAGATATCGAGTCATGGTCTCCTCCTGACCTGAAAACAGGTAAAGGCACAGCAAAGATCGTCAGGCAAACTTGGAATCGCGGATCGTTCAGGGGCGCGGCGTTGTTGCGCCTTTGCTGTTTCCCCGGTTGCCTCATGGCCTTTGAATGCTTTTAGGACAGACTTTCAAAGCCTGTGCGTGGACGCAGTTTTGCGATAATATCCGTCAGACGTTTCCAGAAAAATAACCATTCTACATTGCTCTCGCCGGATTGCCAGATCAGGCGAATTTCAGGTCAAAAAGCCTGGATTTGGTAATCCAAGCCGGGCAGGTCAGGATAGCTTGATTCTGGAACTCGCCTGGACTTTGCAAGTGAGCATGAAAAGAGGTGATGGCGCCACGTTGGGCGCCATCACCGATCGATGCGAAATTATTTGCTCTTGATGAACCACTCGTGGACGTTATAGAACGTGCTCCACGGCGCGGGGTTGACATTGCCGATGCGATCGTTGATCGCGCTGATCGCGCGGGTGGCGTACAGCCAGATGTACGGCTGCTCATCGTAGAAAATCTCTTGGATTTCTTTGTACTTGGCGCCACGGTCTTCGTAAGCGCAGCCTTCTACGGTCTTGGCTTCCAGTTCCAACGGTTCATAGTCGGGGCGGTAGAAGGAGCAGAAATTAAAGCCGCCGCCGGGGATGTCGTACTTGGCAAAGAACAGCGCCTCATTGTCGGGATCGACACCGGTCCAGCCGATGACGACCGCGTCAAAGGTCTGCCCAAGCAGCACGTCCAGGTAGGCGTTCCATTCCATGGCCTCGATTTCGACGTCGACTCCCACCTCGCCCCACTGCTGCTGGACGATCTGGATGATCTGCTCACGCACTTCGTTGCCGGCGTTCGTCTTGAGGTTCAGTTTCATCGGCGTGCCATCTGCGGTGGTGCCGCAGCCCTGGCAAACGCGGACTTTTTCGCCTTCGGGCAGTACCCAGCCGGCATCTTTGAGCATTTGGGCTGCTTTGTCGGGGTCATAGTCGCGTGATTCAAGCTCGTCATTGTAGGCCCAACCGTAGGTGGGGATGATGTGGGCGTTCAACGGCGCGGCCTGGCCCATACGAACCTTGTTGATGATGCTGGTGCGGTCGATGGCATAGACCAGGGCCTGGCGCACGGCCTTGTTGCTCAAGATCGGGTGCGCGCCATGCTCTTCGTTCACCGAGCCGTCATCGTTCAGGCGCGGCTGCGGGTTTGCTGGATCGCCTTGCTGCAAGCCGATATAGTCATAGGCGGTGCGGAAGAACTTGTAAATGTCGGCAAAGGGAACCTGCTCGATTTCGGTCAGGAACTTGGGGTCGAGGCCAATGATGTCGACTTCGCCCGCTTTGAACATTTCCTTTTCGACGGTGACGTTGGCCACGATCTTGGTGACAATGCCTTCAAGATAGGGCGCGCCCTTCCAGTAAGTGGGGTTGGCAATCACGGTATAGTGATCGTCTTTGACCCACTCTTTGAACATGAACGGGCCGTTGAACACGGTGGGTTCCCAGTTAAAGGGGTGCTCTGGGATGTCGGCAAAAGTGAAATCGGGGTCCGAGAGGAAAATGTGGCTTGGCAGCCATCTCAAACTCAGGCTCTCAAAGTTGGTGCAGATGCCTTCGGTGTAGGTTACTTTGAGTGTATAGTCGTCAACCAATTCGACGCTCTCGACGTACTCGACCATATCCAGGCGCGGGCTTTCGGCCAACACGGGGCTGCCCTCATCGTCCTCGGCCATCAGCGCGTCGAACATGAATTTATAGTCTTTGGCCGTAACCGGCTCGCCATCGGACCACTGCACGCCCTTGCGGACATGAAAGACGACGGTCTTGTTTCCATCCGACACGTCCCAGCTCTCGACCAGGTTTGGAATCGTCTCGCCGGTCCAGGGGTCGGTTCGGAATGGGGAGTCGAGCATGTAGCCTGTAAAGTCGCTCGATGCGCTGTCGCTGGAGAGCAGCGGGTTGAGGATGTCGGCGTCGGCAAAGCTGGAGAGGTTCAAGAACCCACCAACGGGGATCGGGGTCGGAGTCGGGGTGACTTCGACCTGAACTTCTTTTTCGACGACTTTGGTGACTTCTTTTTCAACTTCTTTTTCGACGATTTTGGTGACTTCTTTTTCAACTTCTTTTTCAACAACCTTGGTGACCTCTTTTTCAACGATCACCGTTTTGGGCTGGCACGCGGCCAGGACCAATGTGCTGATGACTACCAAAGCGAACACAATGCTCCACTTTTTGTTAAACATGAGGTTCTCCTCCTGAGAGAATAAGTGAAAATACAAAAAATGTTACACACGAGTGTGGGGACGCAGCCCATCTTGAGGATTGTACAATCATAAACAGTTGCTGCGCTTTTCACCTCCTTGCATACACTAAAAAGATGATGTAAAGGTCTGATAAAAAGATGACCCATTTTACCATGCACCTTTTGAAAACGCAAGCAGACCAGGTTGTCCCCGATCTATGGTTGAGGTTGTTGAAACAGGGGCTTGGACGGCGAAATGGGGAAAACAATCGACAGATCAAGTATCTTGGAACTTGGTTGATTGTGCTGGATCGATGAGGAAAGTGCGGCTCGGACAGGCGGTTGAGCGCGCTGCCGATCTGGGGACGGACAGACCATTGTGGCAAAAATCAACAAATTGATAATGCCGGCGGTGGTTTTGATACAACAAATGTTGTATAACACTCAACATTTGTTGTACAACAGATCAGGGGCGTGCGCCCCATACCGACACGCGCACGCCGGCGGCGGGGGCGATGGGGATCAGTGAAAAGGCAAAGGTCGAGGCGGCGTCTGGAGACAGCGTGGTTTCCAGGTGTTTCCGGCGCACGCCAACGACAAGGCCATGTTGGTCATACAGCGTAAAGACCAGAGTGATCTCTTGGGCCGTTGCCTCGCCCGTGTTTTGCACGCTGCCTTGCACGACAAAGAGGTTGCCATGCATACCGCCGCTGACATTGCGAACGGTCAAATCACGGTATCGACGTCCCCAGTGGGTCAATGGCTCTGCGCTGAGAACGACCACTTGATAGCTGGCAAAACTTTGCAGGGCAACGTTTGGTAACAGGACGGAAAAAGGCGCAACGCCATGTTCGGGCACGTACTCGGCGGCAACGAACGCGGCAGCGACGTGCAGCGCGTCTCCTTGCGCGTTGTAGAGTGAGACCTGGAGTTGAACCAGTTCCAGGTCTTGATCGCGTTCGTTTTTCACCTCGCCCAGACACCATAAACTGCCGGTGGGGGTTTGATAAAAAGCCATGTTGACCACGCGGAGGGGCATTGGCGTGGGCGTGGCGGTAGGCTGTTTTTCCAAAATATTGGCGCTGTTGTATGGGATGATGATCTCTTGTCCAATGCTCAACGCGCGCGGGTTGAGAATGTTGTTGGCCTCGATCAATGCCTGGACGCTGACGTCGTACTGCTCGGCCAGACCAAGCAAAGTATCGCCCTTTTGAATGACGTGTATCACCGGCGTTGGCGTGGCTGTGGCCGTGGCCGTGGGCAGCGGCGTCACCGGGATGGCCGTGGCCGTGGCGCGCGGGGTGGCGGTGATCAGGCGGACAAAGGCTGTTGGCGTGACCGTTGGCGGTTGTGTCGCTGCCGGTTGTGTCGCCGTCCCTTCGACGTACCTGGCGCAGGCCGGGGTGGACAAGATGAACAACGCGATCAACAGGCCGCCCCAGGCCAGATTGCGGCGGGGGAAACCAGATCGCGCCACAATTATTGCAATTGTATGAATATCAAGAGTGGTTTTCGATGGCGAATTTTTCAATGGGTTCTCCAATATGGTTGACGCGGGTATTGTACCCCCAAAGACGGTGATTTGGCAAACAAGGCGACAAAACCCTTGACGCCGGGAAAAATTTGTTGTATAATCGTACTATACAACCATAGGTCATATACTACGATTGGATGGTGACGATGAATGAACAAGAATTGGCCGAGCTGCTTGAACAGTGGGAAGGTGTCTATAAAAAGGGGTTGCTTACCTTTTGGGTTTTGTTGCTATTGTACGAGCACCCGTTGTACGTGTTCGAAATGGGCGCTTTGCTCAAAACGGTGAGCCGGGACACGATGACCGCCGATGAACGCAGTCTCTACCGGGCGCTGCGTCGTTTTGAGCGCGCCGGGTTCGTGGACAGCGAATGGCAAGAATCGGATGTCGGGCCGCGACGGCGATACTATCGCTTGAGCGAACTGGGCGCTGAATTGTTACGTCAGTTTACAAAAAGAAATATTTTGTTGTTTCAAGAACCGGATATTGAACGACGCTTGATGAAATTGGCAAGGAGGTAGCGCGATGAAACCCAGGTCTGTCGATCGATTCAAATTCTTGGCCTCTGTTTTGGCGAGTGTGATTGCCGGATTCGTGTGGAGTGATTTCATCGCCAGCTCGTGGTTTTGGACGGCCGCGTTTGCCTGGCCAAGAACAATCATCATACTGATCATCGTTTACGCGGCAGGCGGCTATTGGCTGTACACGCGGTATACCGGGATGACCCATCGCCGGGATCGTTTCAGGGTCGGGTTTGTTTGTCACGCGGCGGCTTGCGGGCTGACCTGGTTGACGCTGATCGTTTACGCGCTGTGGCACTCGCCTCAAAACAAAAGCTGGCTGACCGGTTATGTTTTGTGGGCGTTGGTCGTGGGCGCACATGGCCTTCTGGTGCGGCATATCAAAGACGCGCCGGAGGATATTTTTGTATAAAGGAGATAAATAAATGCCAAAAGCACTGATCACCGGTATTACCGGTCAGGATGGGTCGTACCTGGCCGAATTTTTGCTCGCCAGGGGATATGAGGTTGTTGGGATGGTGCGGCGTACCAGCACGCTCAATTTTCAGCGGATCAGGCACGTTCAGGAGCAGATCACGCTCGTTTCCGGCGATCTGCTCGATCAGATGTCGTTGTTTAACATTTTGCGCGAGCATCGCCCGCAAGAGGTCTATAATCTGGCCGCGCAGTCTTTTGTGCCGACTTCGTGGCAGCAGCCGGTGTTTACCGGTGAGACGACGGCGCTGGGCGTGACGCGCATGCTAGAAGCCATTCGTATGGTCGATCCGGCGATACGATTTTACCAGGCTTCCAGCAGCGAGATGTTTGGCCGGGTGCGCGAGACGCCGCAAACGGAACGCACGCCCTTTTATCCGCGTTCGCCATACGGCGTGGCCAAGGTGTATGGGCATTGGATCACGATCAATTATCGTGAGAGTTACGATCTGTTTGCCTGTTCGGGAATTTTGTTCAACCACGAGTCGCCGCGACGCGGTCTCGAATTTTTGCCGCGCAAGGTGGCGCACGGCGTGGCGCAGATCAAACTGGGACTGGCCGACGAATTGGCGCTGGGCAACCTGGACTCACGTCGAGACTGGGGCTATGCCGGCGATTATGTGCGCGCTATGTGGCTGATGCTCCAACAAGAGAAACCCGGCGATTATGTGATCTGTACCGGAGAGACGCACAGCGTGCGCGAGTTGTGTGAGGTGGCTTTTGGGCACGTTGGGTTGAACTGGCAAGATTATGTCGTTCAAGACCCGCGCTTTATACGTCCTGCCGAGGTCGACTTGCTGGTGGGGGACTGCGCCCGGGCCAGAAAAGATTTGGGCTGGCAGCCGCGCGTGTCATTTGCGGCGCTGATCCAGATGATGGTCGATGCCGACATCAAGTCGCTGCGCGCCGAGGCCTTGTTTCCCTGACCTGGGTCGAGATCATCAAGTTATTCCAAACGGAGAACAAGGGGCGCTCAGAAAATATCAACAAATTGTATTGTTTTTCCTGGCCATCATACGCTCGGTCATTGCGGACGCAGCAAGGCAATGACATTGATAAAATTGTAGGGTGGCCGGTTGTCTTTTCCAAGAGTGCTATCGAGGATACGGTATGGCTAGAAAATTTACATACATTTTTCTCACTAAAACAAAACAAGTCGTGATACTGGGTCTCCTGGTATTCATGGGTATGGGGGTATTTAGACTTGCCGTAGGCGAGCATTATCCGTTGGTTCGGTTGATCAACACCCTGGGATTGTTGAGCGGGTTGGTGAGTGTGTTTGCCGCCGCCTCTATCTTTCAGCCTGAGGATCCGGCGTCGTATGAGGTGGAAGCCACACTCCCGACCCCTTTTTGGAGCACGATCCTACAAGCCTTTGCGGTAAATTCACTGGTCGTTTGGGGTTTAGGTGGGGGCAGTGTGCTGTTGGTGCTATTGTTCTGGGGAGGGGAGCGTGCCGTAGCGGCAGGGGCGGTGATGCTGGGGCACCTGGCGGTGACGGTATTTTTCGGGGGGGTCACATTTTGGGGAATGATGTGGGGACGCGACGCCCGTGTGGGGTTGATAACCGGCTTGGGCGTATTGAGTTGGTTGACTATCTGGCCCGGTATCATCAG